>JAOZUO010000066.1:25540-40384 GCA_029938605.1 Deltaproteobacteria bacterium
GCTCTCGTCCTCCATCCTGTCGTTTTCGTGCAGTTGTGGCTCGGTCGCCACGGAGTGCACTGTTCCGATGGAGGAGATGCGATCCGCGTCGGGGAGGGGCGCCAACGAACCGGTCGGGCGCTTCTTCCTCCGGTGGGTCCGGTCCTCGACGTCTGGGGGTTGTTTCGGTTTCTTCATTTGTGCGCAAACAGTGTACCCTAGTACACCACCATTGAACAACTACACCTGCCTTGGGGGGTGCCTTCGGGTACCCACAGATCGTGCCCTCACTTTTCACTTGTTTTTCCCGAAATAGCTCTGCTAAGAAGCGTGCATCATGTGGGTGGGTACTTCAGTGGACTCTGGTACCACCGGGGGGAATCATGTTCAGTGAGAATGAGGAGCAGTCGGTCATGCAGCCCAACAACAGTGAGTGGCAATGGCAGGATATGAACGCGGCGCCCGTCGAGCGTAGGCTCATCGATCGCGTGCTGTTGGACTGTGAGGTTGACTACGGTTCGGACGACACGTTTCTGTTTGCCCAGGCGACGAATATCTCCGCTTTGGGGATCTTTCTGCAGACCCGGGAGCCGGAGCCCGTGGGCACGCGGTTGAATCTGCGATTCAGCCTCTCGGCCCAGGAGGCGCCATTGCAGGCGGAGGGGGTGGTGCGTTGGGTCAACCCCTACCGCCCCGGGGACTTTGACAACATCAACCCGGGCATGGGCATCGAGTTTACGTTGTTGACCGATACCCAGCGTGAGCAGATCGTGGATTTGATCCAGCTCGTCGCCTACCTCGCCTAGCGAGAACTTGACGACAGGCCCCTGTTCGGTGGACACCTTTGGGAGGAGGTTTTCACCACGGATGCATGGATCTGGTTGGCTGTGTGGGTTGATCGCGGGGGTGCTGCTCCTGTTGACGACCCGATCCGTCGAGGCTCGGAAGAGCCGTACGCCCTGGCGGCTGCGGCCCATGAAGAACTTCCGGGACGCCGGTGTCCTGTCGGGGCTGTCTACGGGGCGCGTGTACCGATCCGATGATCCCCGCCATAACCCCTTCAACTCCTGCCAACGGATCCACCAGGCCGGTATCAAGACCATTATTAAGCTCAACGGCTTCCAGCACCGGGTGCGCTACGGGTTTCGACCCTACTGGCGACGCGGGCCATGCAAGGTACCCGAGCTGGTGGTGTCGCTACCCTACGGGCGCTCCAAGGGGGCCCGAGGTATGAACATCTACCAGATCGGCCGCCGGGATCTCACGGGGGGACGGCTGAAGGTGGTGCGCCACATGGAGCGGCAACTGCGCCTGATGTTCAAGGAGCTGGCCAAGCTGAAGCCACGGCAACTGCCCGTTCTCATCCACTGCTCCATGGGGCGGGATCGGGCTGGAATCGTCATCGCTCTGATGCAGCGAGCGGCCGGAGCGAGCCGAGCCAATGTGGTGCGTGACTATGTGGAGTCTCAGCGTACCGTGGGGCTCACCAGCGCTCGCAGCGTCCGAAAGGTGCTACGGCGAGCCCGACCCGTGCGGCGTTTCCTGCGGAAGGTGCTCGGCCTCAACTACTGGGAGGTGTCCCGCATCCGCCGGCTCGTGCGCGGTCCGCGGGTGATCCCCCGGATGCGACCCCGGATACGACCCTGGATACGACCACGTCCACGTCCACGTTCACGTCCACGTCCACGTCCACGTTCACGTTCACGTTCACGTTCACGTTCACGTTCACGTTCACGTTCACGTCAAGGAGAGTAGTTCGTGCGTCTTGTGGTGCTGCTGGGGGCTAATGATTCCGTGAGGGCAAACGCATGAAGATCACGCTCATCAGTCACTGCTGCACGCTGATCGAGCTGGGGGGCAAGCACATCCTCACCGATCCCTGGATGACCGAGCCCCTGTACTGGGGCCGGCTGTTTCACCGCTATGGCGTGGGATTGTCCATTGATGAGCTGCCGCCGCTGGATCTGATCGTAGCCACCCATGGACACGACGACCACCTGGATCCGGGGACCCTACGGCGGTTGGATCGCACCACGCCCTTGCTGGTGCTCAGGAAGGCCGCGCGCAAGGTCCGGCGGCTGGGATACACTGACATCTATCCCATGGTGGCCGGGGAACGGTACGCCCAGGACGGTCTCACGGTTCACGCATGCTTTGGCAAGCACCCGGGTGGGCTGATCACCTATGTGCTCGAGGCGGGGGGCGAGAAGGTGTTCTTCGCGGGAGACACTGCCTACCACGACCGACTGCTGGAGGTGAGGTCCGAGCATGGGCGCCCCGACGTGAGTCTGGTCCCCATCTCGGGTGGGCGCGGGCTCTTTGGTGCGGTGCACTACCACATGAACCCCGGCGAGGCGGCCCAGGTGGCGGGGGCGCTTGGGTCACCGGTGGTGATCCCGGTGCACTACCACTTCCGCTTCGAGCGTATCCCCAGGTTCCTGACGCGGTCCATGAGCGTGGAGGGCAAGCTCCCACTGTTTGTGCGGGCTGCCCAGGACATCTGCCCAGAGGTCGGGGTAGTCACCCTTGGCGTGGGACAGACCTGGGAGTCACTCCGGGAGTAAAGCCTCCTCAGCTACTTTGGGTGCACCCTACTCAAGGCTGATCCAGAGGTGGTGTCCCTTCCGGGCGACCACGTCGTCGGCGATCTCCGACCAGATGGCATCGGCGCGGGCCCGCAACACCTGGCTGCGGGGGTGCAGCCGCACGATTTTGGTGCCCACGTAATCCATGGGCCCGAGCACCGCGAGCCAGAGCGACAGCAGCGGCCGCTCGTCCAGGGGGCACTTGCAGCGGCGAAGGGTGTCGGGGAGCCGGTCCTGTAGTATCCGGCAACGTTGGTCGGCCGAAGCCTTCACGAGGGCCGCGCGGAGCCGGGTCATGGCGTCACAGCCCTCGCGTTCCCAGCGTCGCTCCTCCAGGCGGAGGATGCGTCGTCGCGCCGCCCGACGGACGCGGGAGTCCACCTCGGGGCCAATGGTGCCCAAGGCCCTGTAGATCCGTGGTGCCGGAGGGGGTGGAGGATCCGGCGCCTCGCGGGGCAGAAACAGCAGGTGCACCCCGTCGAAGCCGGCCAGTGCCACGAGCGTCTGGAGCTCGACCACCCGACGTACTGTCACCTTGGGTCCGATGGCCAGGTGCAGCCACCGGCTTCCCCCGCCGGTCAATTTCTGTTTGGCGGTGATTAGGGTGAGGATCGTGAGCCCTGAAGGCAGATCCGTCGCCCGGGGAGAGTGGGCAGAGTGGGGAGAGTGGGGAGAGCGGGGACTTCGTACCCTGGTGTGGTGGGGGCCTGGTTTCCCGGGCGCCGCCCGGCGCTGGAGGTCGTTGAGGGCCGCCTTGACCGTGGAGATCCCGACGCTGGATCCCAGGGTCCGGCGCAGCTTCGGCAACAGGCGGGTGATCACCGGCCCGCACCCCCGGGACATGTCGGGCGGAGTCCAGCTCTTCGCCTTGGGCCAGTCCGGTGCCGGCTTGCCGTTGATGAGCAGCTTGCGCTCGGTGAGCGTCACGAGCACCCCTCGGTCCAGGCGACGCACGAGCCGCACATTGGCCCGGGCCAGGGGCAGTCCCCACCAGTGGTGCCTGGGGGCGGGGGCATCGAAGACCTGGGCGTGGGCCGCGCAGAGGTCGGCCAACCACCGACGGGTCTGTTGGAGGCTCGCGGCGCTGCAGCCGTCCCGGGGGCGGTCCTGCGTCTTTTTCTTCGCCTTGCAGCCCCCACAGCCCCCACTGACCGATGTTCGGCACCCCGCTCCGCCCAGCACCAGCGCTAGCGCAAGCACGGCGTTGCGGGCGTTGCTTTTGGATATCGACATGGGGTGTGATCTCCGGTGGGGTCCGGTAGCCTTCGGCGGGTCGTGCCGGGGGATGGAGAGCTACAGCGGCACGTTGCCGTGGCGTCGCGGCTCCCGCCGCTTCCGCGTGTTCGAAAGGGCGATGAGGGCCGACAGGATCCGCTCGCGGGTCTCGGCGGGCTCGATGATCTCGTCGATGTAGCCGCGGGCGGCGCCCACGTAGGGCGACGCGAATCGGTCCTGGTAGTCGGCCACGAGCTCGGCGTGCTTGGCTGCCTTGTCCTCGGCGCCGGCGAGGTCCTTGCGGAAGATGATGTTCACCGCGCCCTCGGGTCCCATGACCGCCAGCTCCGCGGTGGGCCAGGCGTACTCGATGTCGGCGCCCAGGTGCTTGGAGCCCATGGCGATGTAGGCGCCGCCGTAGGCCTTGCGGATGATGGTCGTGATGAGCGGCACCGTGGCCTCGGAGTAGGCGTAGAGCATCTTGGCGCCATGGCGGATGATGCCGCTGTGCTCCTGCTGGATGCCGGGCAAAAAGCCGGGCACGTCCACGAAGGTGACGATGGGCACGTTGAAGGCGTCGCAGAACCGTACGAAGCGCGCGCCCTTGTCCGAGGCGTTGATGTCCAGGCATCCCGCGTAGAACTGCGGGTTGTTGCCCACCACACCTACCGGGCGCCCGCCGATGCGCGCGAAGGCGGTCATGAGGTTGGGCGCGTACTTGGGCGCCACCTGCATCACGGAGCCCGGGTCCATGATCATCTCCACCAGGGGCACCATGTTGTATAGCCGCCGCGGATTGTCCGGGACGTGCTTGGTGATCTTTTCGCTGTAGTCTTCCAGCTCCGTGGGCGGGTCGATGGACGGGGGCTGCTCATCACAGTTGCTCGGCAGGTAGGACAGGATCCGGCGGATCTGCAGCAGGCAGTCTTCGTCGTTCTTGGTGGTGAAATGCGCCACGCCGGATTTGGTGCAGTGGGGCTTGGCGCCGCCGAGATCGTCCATGGAGACCTCTTCGCCGGTGACGGTCTTGATGACCTGGGGCCCGGTGATGAACATGTGGCTGGTCTTGTCCACCATGAAGATGAAGTCCATGAGCGCCGGGGAGTACACCGCTCCACCGGCGCAGGGACCCATGATGGCGGCGATCTGAGGCACCCGACCCGAGGCCTGGGTGTTGCGATAGAAGATGTCGCCGTAGCCCTGCAGGGCCCCGGACCCCTCCTGGATGCGAGCCCCGCCCGAGTCATTCAAGGCGATGATGGGCGCGCCCGCGTCGGTGGCCAGATCGAGCACCTTGCAGATCTTGGCGGCCACGGTTTCGCTCAGGGTCCCAGCGTAGACGGTGAAGTCCTGGGCGTACAAAAACACGGTGCGCCCGTCGATCTCCCCGTAGCCGGTGACCGCGCCGTCGCCGGGCAGGTGCGACTTCTCCTGGCCGAAGTCCGTGGAGCGATGCACCTTGAAGGCGTCGAGCTCGTGGAATGTTCCAGGGTCCAGTAGCTTTTCCACGCGCTCCCGGGCGGTGAGGACACCCTTGGCGTGCTGCTTCTCTACGCGCTTCTCACCGCCGCCGGCGGCGGCCTCGGCGCGTTTTTCTCGTAGGGTGTTGACCAGGTCTTCCATGCTCATTGTGTGATTCCTTTCGAGTCTGGTAGGTACAGTCTCTAACACGATCTGAACCCGCTTTCGAATCCCTTGACGCCGCCCTGTCGATTGTCTACGGTTCTGCCGTTTCTACCGTTTAGATGGAGCGCACGAAAAACATGAGACAGCTTGCCATTACTCTCGTCTTCGTCTTCTCGGCTTCCGCCCTGATCACCGGCTGCGAGCCTGAGCCTTGTCAGGAGTTCCGGACCCTCATCTGCAAGACCTGCGGGAAGAGCTCCCCGGCTTGCAAAGAGGTCAAGAAGCGGCGCGGTCGCGATGAGAAGAAGTGCAAGGCGGGCGTCAAGCACGTCAAGAGTCGCATCAAGACCGAGAAGGGGCGCAAGACCCTGTGCACCCTCCTGAACTCGGACCTCACCCAAAAGCGCAAGAAGTAGCGCGAACGGTAGCCCGAGCGGTAGCCCGGCTGGACACCGGGGCGCGGTGACGATATCCTCCGTCCGTGACCCAATCTGAGGCGAATCCTCCTGAAAAACGGCGTCCCCGCACGTGGTGGGGACGGATCTCTCTGCCTACGCGGATCCTCATCGGCATGGCCGTCGGGGTGGTCGTGGGGCTGACCGTGGGGCCGCGATCACCACTGCTGCACAAGGACGCTCTGGTCTACAAGGAGCGAGGTAAGGCCAGGGTGTTCGAGCACCCGCGGGCCGGGGCGAAGCGGCTGGCCCCGCACGAGGGGCGCACCGAGCTGGTCATGCACGTGTCGGCGCGGGTGCGCGGCTCCGATGGAAAAGACTATTTCAAGGTGCGTTATACCCTCGAGCCCGAGGGGACCACCGGACCGCCGAAGTTTGGTGCCAAGAAGCAGCCCGTGGTCAAGAGCCGTACCCTGGAGGGCTACGTGGCCGTGGACCTCGCGCCGCCGGTGGTGAGCCCTGTGGGCCATTGGGTGCTCAGCGTGCTCAATCCGCTGGGGCGGCTTTTCATGCGGCTCATCAAGATGGTCATTGTGCCGCTGGTCTTCGCGTCGCTGCTTCTCGGCGTGGCTTCCCTGGGCTCCCTGACCCGGCTCGGGCGCATGGGGGGCATCACCTTCGGATACTTCCTGATGACCACGGCCGTGGCCATCACCATTGGCCTTTTTTGCGCCAACACCATCGAGCCTGGAAAGTATCTGGACGACAAGGCTCGCGATCAACTCTCCCGGGCCTATTCCGACCAGGCACAGGAGAAAGTGAAGTCCAAGGAGGCGGTGCGCAGCGGCTTGCTCAATCGCGTGGTGGACATGGTGCCGGATGTGCCCCTGCATTCGGTCGCCGGTCCTCGCCCGAACATGCTGCAGATCATCGTGTTCGCCATACTCCTGGGCGTTGGCTTCCTGATGATCCCCGTGGACCGGGCCCGGCCGGCCCTGCAGTTTTTTGAATCCATCAACGACGTCATGGTGCGCGTGGTGCAGCTCGTGATGGAGTTGGCGCCCTTCGGAGTCTTGGCGTTGCTGGCCGGAGTGGCGGGCACGGCCGGCGCGGGGGTCCTCGCTGCCCTGGCGGTGTATAGCCTCGTGGTGCTTTGGGCGTTGCTTCTGCATGTGACGATAACCTACGGCCTGGCGGTGCGACTGCTGGCGCGCTACCCCTTGAGGCGTTTCTGGGGCTCCATCCGACAGGCCCAGCTCATCGCCTTCTCTACCTCCTCGAGCTCGGCCACGTTGCCCGTCTCCATCCGGGTGGCGCGGGAGAACCTGGGCGTGTCGAATCGGACAGCCAGCTTCGTGCTGCCCATGGGCGCCACCGTGAATATGGACGGCACTGCCCTGTATCAGGGGGTGGCCGCCGTGTTCATCGCGCAGATCTTCGGCATGGATTTGACCATAGGCCAACAGCTGGAGGTGCTCTTCACGGCGACCCTGGCCTCGGTGGGCGCCGCGGGAGTGCCTGGGGCGGGCATCATTACCCTGGCCATGGTGCTCACCTCCATTGGTGTGCCCATGTCGGGTATCGCGTTGATCCTGGGCGTGGACCGGGTACTGGACATGTTCCGCACGGCGGTCAATGTCACTGGCGATCTCTCCGCCACGGTGCTGGTGGCTCGCGTCACGGGGGAGTTGGATCTTGACGCTCCGCCCAAAGACCCGGCAGACTGAAACTTGTTGATACGACGGACACTTTTTTGGGAGGACCCCATGCGCCACCGACGTGCGATCCCTCTGCTCTTGGCGTTCTCCCTGGTGACCGTTCTGGGTTGCGTTGACGCCGAGAATCGCGACACCGCGCGGACCATGCAGCCCATTATCGGTGGCGAGCCCGCCGGATCCTGGGAGTACCCTGCCACCGGGGGGCTGGTGCTCGATGGGCAGATCTTCTGTACGGGGACCCTGGTGGCGCCCAACGCGGTGCTCACGGCGGCCCACTGTGTCGACCCCGAGGAGTTGGAGGGCAGGGTCCCCGGTTTCACCCTCTTGAGAGACGAGGCACAGCTCACTGAGGGGGACGTTAACGGGGATGTGTACGATGGGATGAACGTGCGAATGAACCCGGGGTACGACCGTGACGCCGACAATATTTCGCCCGGGCTGGTGAGCGATATCGGGATCCTGCTGCTCCTGCAGCCGGTGGAGGAGGTGGAGCCGGAGCAGATGCTCACTCCGAATGAGGCCGGCGTTGCGCTGGCGCTCGGCGAGGAGCTCACCATCCTGGGCTATGGCTTCACGGACACCGAGTTGACCAGCTCGGGGATCAAGTTCAAGGCCACGACACCGCTGGTCACCATCGGCTCCTTCGAGATACTGATGTCCGAGCCGGGGGATCCGCAGCCCTGCTACGGGGACTCAGGGGGCCCGGTTTTCGTGACCCTGGCCAGCGGTGAGCGCCGAATCGCCGGCGTGATCTCCCGTGGTCCCGGCGAAGAGGGAGGCTGTGACAGTGGCGCCATCGCTACCCGCGCCGACCACTACAAGGAGTGGGTGGATAGCACCTTGGCGACCTCGAGTTGTTCGGCCTCCGGCCACACCGCTCCCCCCTGGAGTGTAGTGGGCGCGTTGCTTTTGGCGCTGCTGCTCATCCGCCGTCGCCGGCGCCGACGCTTGGTCGACGTCGCCTAGTCGACGTGAGTTGAGGACCCGTCCGGCGTGCTGGCGACGGTCTCCACCGAATCCTGCGTATCGAGTGGAGCGTCCTCGTGGTTGGAGCTGACGGCGATGGTCGCGTGGGTCATGTCCAGGACGGTGTCGATGACGCTGATGAGCTCATGGACGTTGCGGGCGCCCCACTCGGGGTGTGCTTCGTCTATGAGTTGAGGAAAGTGGCCTCCATATACCAGCTGGAAACGGCGCTCTTCGCGGACGCCGGCGGCGTGGATCGTCTCCTCGACGAGCTGGATGGAAACGAGGGGGTCGTCGGGGGTGGTAACCACCGTGCAGCTCTGGATCTCGTCCGGCGGCGCGAAACGGGCATGCCCGAGCCACCTGAAAAGGGAGGCGACGCGGCGAGGGCCCAGGCGGACAGCGGAGTCGGCCATTTCGTTTCGCGCCCCGATGCTGATGCGCTGCAGCGATGGGTCGCGACGAAACAGGATCCGAGCGACCCTGCGCATCAGCCAGCGCGGGAACCAGGCCAGGATGTAGGCCAGGACCCTGTAAATCGAGGTCATCAGACGACCCGATGGTTTGCTTGCGGGAAGCACCGGCGTGATGCAGATGCGGTTGACCTCGGGCCCGAGGTCCTTCTGGCGCGCACACATCAGCGCCGACGCCGAGATGGAGTGGCCGAGCATGACCGTGGGGGCCCTGCCCAGGCCGATGAGCGCGAGCCACTCCGACGTGGTGCTCACCAGGCGATCGGGCGAGCACAGCTCCGGGGGCGTGGAGTCGGCGTACGGAGATCCGCCGAAGCCCAGGAGGTCGGGCGTGAGGGCCACGGCGAGGCCGTTGTCGCGCGCAATGCCCACTGCGACGTCCTTCCAGACCTCCCGGTTCGCGAACAGGCCATGCAGCAGGATGACCGTCTCCCGGACCCGGGCGAGTGCGAAGGGATGGGTGAGCGGCCCCAACCGCTCATCTCGGGCATACATGGACCAGGTGAAATCCGCGTGACCAGTGCGCTGGCGAAACCGGGACACCGCGTCGCGATCCAGCAGTCCCTCGCCTTCGAGGTCCGACAGACAGTAGTCAGCCCGGGTGATGCTCTCTCCATACCGCTGAACTTGCTTGGAGTGCTCCACCCAGGCGAACCGTTTGGAGTCCCTCTTGTGGTTGACGAGTAGCTTGGGTTCGCTCAGGTCAACGACATTCGCCTCCAAGAGGGAGTCGATGAACTCTTGAACGCTACTGAAACGCTGTTCGGGCAGTAGGGACAGCGCCTTGTTGAGCGTGTTCTTGATGGCTTTTCCGTGCTCCCTGGGGAGAAACTCCAGAGCGTCCGCCGTTTGCTTTGGGAGCTTGATCCCCGCGAGCATGACGAGCAGGGTGCGGGCCAGGGCGTACTGGTCTGAAGCGGGCGTGGGCGTATGCCCCAGGGCTTGCTCGGGCGCCATGAACGCCGGGGTTCCCGCCCCGGATGTTTCCTGGGGCTGCCCGGCGGCATCCTCGGGTTGCTCGGTCTCGTTGATGACTCTCGCGATGCCGAAATCCGCGAGAAACGGGGTCCCCGTGCGGTCCAGTAGGATATTCGCCGGTTTTACGTCGCAGTGGACCACCCCCAGCTCGTGGGCCGCGATCAGGGCCGAGCCGATGGCGCGGGTGATCGCGACGGCCTCGAACGGTGACAGCGGCGATCGCAACCGGTGTTGGAGATCGACGCCCTCGATATAGGCCGCCGCGATGTAGTCCTCCCCCACGTCGAAGATCGGGACGATGTTCGGGTGACGCAATCTCAGGACTGTGCGCCGTTCGCGCTCGAAAAAAGCCCGCACCGACTCGATGGCGTTCTTTCGCAGGATCTTGATCGCCGCCAGGCCCCGGGAGGTCTCGTGGACACCGAGCCACACCTCGGCCATGCCGCCTCTGCCGAGCAGCCTGGTGAGGCGGTATCCGCCCACCACCCTCTGCCGGTGGGCTTGGTCCCGATCACCTCGAGCCCCGGCATCATCCTGGCTGTGGATCATAGGATTGAGTATTGAGGACGTGGGCGCATGGGTCAAGGCGTCCCTCCGTCCAGTGTTCGGCGTCCCTGAGTCCTCTCAGGGTCGAAGCTGTGCTAAAAACGGAGGCATGAAGTACGGACGTGAGATGATCGGGGTGCTCGGTTTCGCGCTTGTCGCGGCGGCGGTTTGCGACTGCCGCTGCGGGCGAAGTCGGTCCGAGGTCGTGGTCTATACCTCTGTGGATCAGGTCTTTTCCGAGCCGGTGCTCAAGGGATTCGAGCACAAGACCGGGATCCGGGTTCGCGTGGTCTACGATACGGAGGAGACCAAGTCCACCGGTATCCTCAACCGGCTGCTGGCCGAACGAAAGAGTCCTCAGGCAGACGTTTTCTGGTCCGGGGATCCGGTGCGCTCCCAGGTGCTCGTCCGACGGGGCCTCGTGCGTAGATATATCTCCGCGGCGGCGCGGGATATTCCGGCGCAGTTTCGGGCGGCGGACGGCGCCTGGGTGGGCTTTTCGGCCCGGGGGCGGGTGCTGCTGGTCAACTCGAAGAAGGTGAGCCCTGCCGAGCAGCCACGGTCCATTCGGGATCTGATCGATTCGCGGTGGCGCGGGCGCACAGCCATTGCCAACCCGGCCTTCGGGACTACCACCATGCATATGGCGGCGCTTTTTTCCCGTTGGGGGAGCCGGCGCGCCGCGGCGTTCATGGCCGCGCTGCACAGCAATGGGGTGAAGATCGCGACCTCCAATGGGGAGGTGAAGCGGCTGGTGGTAAGCGGTGAGGTGGCCTGGGGTCTGACCGACACGGATGATGCGGCGGTGGCGGTGAAGTCCGGCGCCCCGGTGCGGGTGGTGTACCCGGATCAAGATGGCATGGGGACGCTGATGATGCCCACCACGGCCGTGATCATCAAGGGTGGCCCCAATCCCTCTCACGCCAAGCGCCTCATCGACTATCTGGTCAGTCATGAGGTGGAGCAGCGGCTGGCCTTCGCTCCCTGCGCGCAGGTGCCTCTGCGACAATCGGTGAAACGTCCGGCCCATGTGCCCGACCCCTCGAGTCTTCGCAAGATGTCGGTGGACTACGGTCGGGTGGCGCGGGTGATGGAGCAGCTTCAGCCCTATCTCAGGGACTGGTCCGCGCGGCGGGCGGGGGCAAAGCCGCCCGTCATTTCACCCCGAGCGGCCTCGGCGCGCTGACCAGAGCCATGGGATCACCGGCCAGAACCTGGCGGCCCGGTGTTGCGGCGTGGCTGCGCCTGGGCGCGTTGCTGGCCACGGGCGGGGTGCTCGTCGGTTTGCCGCTGGCGCTGCTGGTGATCGACCCGCCCGCACCGGTCGGTCCCGCCAGCCCGGTCTCGGTTTGGTCCGCGGTGACGGATCCGCACTTTCGGGGGCTCCTTGGAACGAGCCTGCGGCTGGCGAGCTGGGTCACCATCGTGACGCTGGTAGTCGGCGTGCCCTACGGGCTGTGGCTGGCTTGGACCCGGAGTCGGGCCGCCACGCCGCTGGTGGTCGTCCACCTGCTGCCGCTGTGTCTGCCGCCCTACGTGACCGCGCTGGCCTGGAGCTCCATTCTCGGCCGGCAGGGACTCGCGGCGCGGCTGGGCGGGGAGTCCGTGGGGGTCTGGACGAGTGGATGGTACTACGGCGAGATTGGCGTCGTGCTCGCGCTTGCGGTGGCCTTAACCCCCATCGTCACGTTGTTCACGGCGGGGTTCGCGCGCCGCATGGATGCTTCCCGGGTGGAGGCGGGGCTGCTGCATCGGGGATGGGGTGCGACGGTGTTGCGGGTGGTGCTCCCCATGGCGGCCCCGGGCATTGGCGCGGGCGCGTTGCTGGTCTTCGTGTTGGTCCTGGGCGAGGTGGCGGTGCCGCAGCTGCTGCGGGTGCGCGTGTACGCCTCGGTGGTGTTCGGCCGCCTCGCGGATCTCTCCTTTCAGCCGGGAGAGGCGCTGGCGTTGGCGTTGCCCATGGTCCTGGTGTCGGGCGTTGTGGCGGCGGGGCTGTACCTCGTCGACGCGGGCGGTCGACAAAGTCGCGGTGTGCGGGCGCCCGCGTCTGGATTACGGCTGCCCGGCGGCGGGTTCGCGCTCGCCATGGGCGTCGTGCTGCTATCTTCAGCGGCCGCCCTTGCGCCCATGGCTGAGCTTGTGTTCACGGCGTTGACAGGACCTGGCGGTGGTGCAGAGGGGCTTCGGGCGTCGGGGGGGGCGCTGTCCAACAGCCTGGGCTATGGCGCCGGCACCGCCACGATTCTCACCGTCGGGGCCGCCATTTTGGCGGCGCAGTGGTCTGAGCGATCGCGTGTGGGGGGCTTGGTGGCGCTGCCGCTGTTGCTGGGCCTGGTGCTGCCGGCGGGAGTCTACGCCCTCGCCCTGGTCGCCACCTGGAACCGGCCTTCGACCCAGTGGCTCTACCGGTCCGACGCCATCGTGATCCTGGCGCTCTGCGGACGGTACGCCTATGTCGCCCTGCGGGTGGTGAAGCTGGGCCGGGATCAATCGCCAGACGCCTGGTTCGAGGCGGCTCACCTCACGGGTGTGGGGCCCCTGCGGCGTTGGTGGACCATCGATCTGCCGCTTCAGCTCGACATCCTCGTGCTCACCTGGCTCACCACATTTGTGATGGCGATTCGGGATCTCGAGACGACGGTCCTGTTCTATCCACCAGGAGGTGAGAGTCTGCCGCTGCGGACGATGACCCTGGAGGCCAACGCTCCGCCCGGCTTGACCGCCGCCGCGGCGACGCTGCAGATCTTCGTTACCCTGGCGACGCTGGTGGTCGCGGCGGTGCTATGGCATCGGACCACAAGGAGAGTGCACCCATGACCCAGTCAGAAACCCGGGCGGCATCCATCGCGGTGACGGATCTGACCGTCCGCTTCGGGGGGCGTGTCGCGTTGGACCGCGTCTCGCTCGACCTGGGGCCCGGTGAGCGGGTCTCGATCCTCGGTCCTTCGGGCAGCGGCAAGTCCACGTTGCTGCGCTGTCTGGCCGGCCTCGAGCACCCCGCTCAAGGGGAGATTCGGATCGGGGACCGTCTCGCGACGCAGGGGAGGCGACACCTGCTGGCTCCCCGGCATCGGTCCATGGCGATGGTGTTTCAGGATCTCGGGCTCTGGCCGCACCTGTCCATTGGCCAGACCCTGAATTTTTGCGCCCGGCCACGCGCGGCTTCCGGGGCCACGCGGTCCGACGCGGTCTCGGCCATGGTGGAGCGGTTGGAGCTCTCGGGACGGGAGCGGTCGCGCCCCGGGGAGCTGTCGGGCGGCGAGCAGCAGCGGTTGGCCCTGGGCAGGGCACTCATCGCCGAGCCCGCTGTGCTGCTGCTCGACGAACCCTTCACGGCACTGGACCTCCTACTGCGGCGGAGCCTCATCGAGATGCTGAACGCTCTGCAACGAGAGCTGGGGTTCACCCTGATCCAGGTCACCCACGATCCCACAGAAGCGTTGCGGATCGCCGAGCGCATCGTCTTGTTGGAAAAGGGTCGGATCGTCTGGGACGGCCCCGCCCAGGAGCTGGCCGGCGTATCCGAGGGGTTTGGCGCCCAGCTGGTACAAGCGCTCCACTGGTGGCGCGCCGAATCACCCGACAATAACGAGGTGTCTGCATGAAGTCTGTTGTCCTGTTGATCTCCCTTCTCGCATTGACGGTGCTGGGGCCCGGATCCGGTTGCAGGAAGAACTCTTCGCAGCAAGAATCGGCGCCGGCGCCGGCGCCAAATCCAGCGCCAAAGCCAGCGTCGTCATCATCTATGTCCATGTCACCAATGATCGTCGCGCCGCCCATGCGGCCGGCCGCCAGACCCAGTGGACCGCCGGTGCACACCTGGTCCCTCGACGCGATCCCATTGGGTGACCTGCCCCCGAGCTTCCTCTCCCTCAAGGGGCGCTGGAAAGTCAGCACCGTCCGTACCACCGGGCCAGACATTCGAACCGTTGAGCAGTCCGCCCGATCCGCCAACCCCGTCTACAACCTGCTCTTGGTGAAGGGACTTCGCCTGGCTGACGTCACGATCCGCGTTCGGATCCTCTCGGTCTCCGGCAAATTGGATCAGGGCGGCGGAGTCGTGTGGCGGGCGTCAGGCGGCCGGAACTACTACATCACCCGCTACAACCCCCTCGAGGACAACCTCCGCCTCTATACCGTCAAGGGTGGGCGACGCAAGCAGCTCGCCAGCGTTGGGCTCAAGGTGGCCTCGGGCAAGTGGTTCGGGCTGACCGTCCGCATGAAGGGCGATCATATTCAGGTGCACATGGACTCAAAGAAGCGGATCGACCTACACGACAAGACCTTCACCGCCCCCGGCAGCGTCGGTCTGTGGACCAAAGCCGACGCCCGCACGCACTTCACGGATCTACGAGTAGAGAAG
>JAOZUO010000327.1 GCA_029938605.1 Deltaproteobacteria bacterium
GATGCGCCGCGTAAGTAGGCCCGGAGGTGCCTGACGGTGCCCACGGTGTCGCGCAGCTTGTAGTAGCACAGCGCGATGTTGAAGTGGATTTCCCGGCGGTTCCAGTGGCGGAGGGCCTCGTTGAGAGTCGCGATGGCCTTGCGGTACTTCTTTTTTGCGTGGAGGGTCTGTCCGAGGGCAAAGAGGCGCCTAGCCACGTCCTTGGAGGGGCGAAAGGCAGGGGATGCGGTTGCTTCACCTCGAGCGGGTGGGGGAGGCTCACCGTCGGCTGGGGTTTGGGCCAGCAACGCGGTGAGTAACAGGGGGATTGAGAGTGCTGTCATGCGCGGCTTACTTTGGGAGTGGCTTCCAGTGCAGCATTCCCCCGTTCCTGCGTCGACGTCGTCTGGGCGGAGGGCGAGGCGTCACCCGCTTGGGCGTCCGTAGTAGCGTTATCGTCAGGTCCTTGTTCTTGAGCGGCACCACCTGCAGCGACTGCGGCCGAAATCCGGGCGCCTCCACGCGAATGGTCTCGGGCGATTCCGACTGGAGGACCTCCGCGCGGAAGACCGGGCCCGGGTGGGCGGTCCCATCGAACAGGATGTGGGCCTGGGCCGAATCCGGCTTCACGGTGATGGTAAGCGACACGGTGCTCGGTGTCTGTCGGCGGGGGCGTCTCGCGGTGGCGTCCGTGGGCACGGGCGGGAGCGCCTTTCGGGCCGCCGCGCTCGCGTCTTCGTTTCCCGATCCGCCGAACCGGTCCAGCAGCAGAAGCATGATGAGCACCGCCAGCGCGATGCCGAGGCCGCCGTAGGCCAGGGGCCAACCCCACCTCTCAAGCCGATCGGTCATGGACGAGACGGTGGGGACGTTGGTCAGGCTGGCCTCGTCATCGTCGGCGAACAGCAAGGTGCCGTGCTCCGGGTGGGGGCGGTTCTCCAGTGCCAGGCCGATGCGGCGGTCTTTCTCCTCCTTCTGGGAGGAGAAGTACCGGTCCATGAGCCCCGCCAGCTGCGTCTGCCCCACTACGCGCTCCTGGCGCATGAGCATCTCATCGAGGGCCTCTTGGAGCTCCGCGCCGGTCTGGTACCGGTTAGCGGGCTTGAGGGCGAGAGCCTTGAGGACGATCTTCTCCAGCGCCACGGGGATGTCGGGCTGGATCAACCGGGGGCGTGGGATGCGCGCCCGTCGGACCCTCAGCAGGGTCTCGACCTCGGTGGCGGACTTGAAGAGTCGCCGCAGGGTCAGGGCCTCGAAGAGCACCACGCCCAGGGCGAAGATGTCCGAACGGCGGTCCAGGGGTTGCTGGGAGGCCTGCTCTGGTGACATGTAGGCGGCCTTGCCCTTGAGCGTCATGGCCTGGGTGGAGGTGATGCGCTCCTTGGCGTAGGCGATGCCGAAGTCCACCACCTTCACGTGGCCGTCGTAGCTGAGCAGGATGTTCTGATGGGAGACATCCCGGTGTACTACGCCCATGGAGTCGCCGTTGGGTTTGGTGAGCTCGTGGGCGGCGTGCAGCCCGGCCGCGGCGTCGGCCACCATGCGGGCCGCGTAGGCCCAGTCCATGTGGTCCTCGGCGCGGCGCATGAACCGGAGCAGCTCCTGCATGTTGTGGCCGTGGACATACTCGAGCGCCATGAAGTACTGGCCGTCGATGTGGCCCATGTCGAAGACCGTGGCCACGTTGGGGTGCCCGATGAGCGCGGCGATGCGGCTCTCGTCCACGAACATTTCGATGAACCGCCGCTCCTGCACCAGGTGCTCGTGCACCTTCTTGATGCAGATGAGCTTTTCGAACTGCTCGGGCCCGGCGATGCGAGCCAGCCACAGCGACGCCATGCCGCCGCTGGCCATTCTCAGGAGCAGCTCGTAGCGACCCAAGCGATCGTGTTCTACGGTGGCCGTGTCGTTCATCGGGGTTATCGTCAATACGGATCGTCTACCAATACGGGGGCTTCGGTGCTCAGTGACGTGGTGTCTCCGAGCTGACCCTCGTCATTGGCACCCCAACACCAAGCTGTCCCGTCGGTAATGATAACACAGCTGTGTGCTGTGCCAGCAGTGATCGTGTGCACCGCCGAGGCGTCCACCACGACCACCGGCTCGGCGCCCATGGGGGAGGTGCCCGAGCCGAGCTGACCTTCGGCGCCTCGACCCCAACACCAGGCCTCGCCCCCGATGACGACGGCGCAGCTATGCATGCCGCCCGCGGCGATGTCGATCACCGCGTCGATATCGTTGACCAGGCTCGGCGACTGGGCGTCCGCGGTGAAACCGTTGCCCAGCCGGCGACTGGTGCCTTCTCCCCAACACCAGGCCAGACCGGAACTGTCCCGGGAGCAGGTGTGACTCAAGCCGGCGCTCAGGATGGATCCTCCAGGATAGCCCCCCGAGACGTCCACCGCGATGGGCAATGGGCTCTCATCGGTGGTGCCGTCGCCAAGCTGGCCATGGCCATTGTCACCCCAACACCAGACCGTGTCGTCCTCGCGCACAGCGCAACTATGCTGCCCACCGGCGGCGATTTGCATGGCGGTGGTAAGACCGGCGCCGACGACCACGCGAGTCGCGACCTGCTGGCCCGTGGTGCTGCCGTCGCCGAGTTGGCCGGAGGTGTTGTCCCCCCAGCAGTACGCCTCGCCAGAGGTGGTGGTGGCGCAGGTGTGGTTTGCGCCCGTCGCCAGGGTTTCGGCGTGACCGAGGCCCACCACGGCCACCGGGACGTTGCTGGGTATGATGCTGCCGCTTCCGAGCTGGCCGGATGCGTTGTCGCCCCAGCACCAGCCGTGTCCCTTGTCACCGATGGCGCAGGAGTGATGCGAGCCGGTGGCGATGGCCACGAGGTCCGTGAGATCCCCCACCCGCACGGGTGCTAGCCGCGGCTCGTTGGTGGCGTCGCCGAGCTGTCCGGCGGCGTTGTCGCCCCAGCACCAGACCGTACCGTCGGCCTTGAGCCCGCAGGTGTGGGCCTCTCCGGCCGCGATCTGGATCCAGCCGCAGTCGTCGGGGCAGGTCAGGTGATCCTCACCGCCGGCCAGATAGCACACGCCGTTGCCGCAGCCCTCGATGCACACCGACGGATCGCCCTCGCAGGACCAGCCGACGTCGATGTCGCATTCGGCGTCGCAGCCGTCGTTTTCGCTCAGGTTGCCGTCGTCGCACTCCTCGTCCGGTGCCACGATGGAGTCGCCGCATACGGAGTTGGAGACGCACTCCGAGGTGTCGAAGGCGCAGTTGGATGCGCAAAACAGGGTGCCGCCTTCGTACCCGAGCGTGGCGCAGGTCTGCTCGGCCAGGTTCTCGCCGTCGCAGTCCTCGGGGGGCTCTATGGTGCCGTTGCCGCACCCATTGGGTTGGCTGTCGGTGGGGATCCGGGACACGGGCCAGTCGTAGACGCAGGCCGCGAGCATAACGGACCCGACGAAGAGGCCCATCACGGCAAGCCTGACACCATTGGTCCGACGGCTCCGACGGCTCCGTCCTGGGAAACTAACTCCGGGTCGCATGGAACTTCTTAGCACTTTTGCAGCAAATCGTGTTTCACCCTAACTCCCCATTTTGACACAGTTTGCTGTGTTGTTCCAGACGATTTGACCACTTGTTTGTCTGGGATATCAGCCCGTTGGTGGTCTCTGGAAATTCAGACTCGCTGAAACAGCTCCACGGTGGGGAACAGAGCCCGGATGGTCTCGTGTAGTTGTTCGGCGTCGAGCAGCTCACATTCCACGTCGCCCACCTGTAGGAGTGTGCCCGAGGCGACTTC
>JAOZUO010000205.1 GCA_029938605.1 Deltaproteobacteria bacterium
AACGGCTGAGGCGGATCCGGGGCTGGACCGACGTCACCAGCCCGGTCCACGGGATGACGTTCTCCGGCACTACTGCTCGATCCATTCGATCAGCTCATAAGTTAGAGGGGCGTAATCTTGAAATAGAATGAAGGATGTGTAGACGTTGCCGAATTCGCCGGTTTCGATTTTCTCTGGGTGACCCGCTTTGTTGCGCGCTACTCGGATTCGCTCAACGATACCGTGCCAGCTCGCAGAATAGCTGTGCTGCAGCTCATCTGGCATATCTGGCTTGCGCCGTGAAAGCACCTTCGTGATGCCGTCGATTTTTCGGGATACCTTGTCTGTGTCCAAGTCTCGTCTCTCACTGTTCGTTTGACTCTCATCGTGGTCAAGCATAGCTCGCGCAAGGTCCACGATAAGGCACTCGCTTGCTGCGCCAATCAGAACCGCAGCGGCCCGAAAACACCGTGCGCGAAAAGTGCGCTGAGCTTCCTCCATGTACGCGCGCGATATCGGGTTCAGCTGTGGCACATGTTCGTCTAGATAGTCGATGTATCCCCCGTGCAAAGGATCTCGATCCAGGTTGTGCATCGCTTCCTTTGCGCGCTCCGTCCGAAAGATCCACTGCCCATCGAACGGAGTGTGTCCGTCCGAACCGCGGCAGAAATATCCTTCGGTGCACAGTTGGTGAAAGACCACGAGAATGGCCTGGATCCTGAGGGGCTCGTTATCCTGCACGCCAAGCCTTTGCATGGCCCGGCCGACGACTCCTGTTGCCGAGAAGAACGATCTCCTGTTGTTCTGTGCTTCAGCTTGCTCACATGACTCAGCGGCCCGCAGCAGCTCAATACGAACTCTGCTTTCGTCAACTGTTCCCATCGCAATATCACCCAATGTTGAGAGCATCCGAATATATCACGCAACCGTTTGGGTTTGTGGCTAGCTCCAAAATGAGCTGGCAAAACACAGCTGCGCTGTACGGTGAATCAAGGCAAGTTCAGAGCGCCATGGAAGAGGTAGCGACGGCGCCCACCTCCTACAGACTGTGGTTAGGGAACGGCTTGGAGGAGGGGGACTTTGTGTCAACTAATGGCTCTGCCACCGGCGCAACGGTGGAGGTACACATTTCGTGCTCGATCGTGGCATGATGGACCAGGCAAACAATTCCATGGAGGGCCATCGTGAAACGTCTGGCTGTGTTTGTCGCTCTGATCCTGTTCTGCACATCTTGGACCGCATGCAAGAAGACTGAGGGAGACAAGGCCATTGCAGTGGTAATGGCCAACGTGAATCAGCACGGCAAACGGCTTGAGTACAAGGCCAAAAAACTCCCTAAGCACAACGTCACTCTGGTCTGGAGTCCCGCGGCCCATGTGGGGTTCATCGTGCGGGGAGGAGATCTCTGTGCGGTGAACGGAACATCCGCGGGAGTCGCCCCCGGAGTCCAGTCTTGCACGACGAAGTGGCCTGACGTTCCTGCGGGGGACCCCAACGACATGTAGCCGAAAGTTCTTGGGAGCTGCGCAAATGACGCAGATACTCAGTGGAGCGCGCAAAGCACAACCGGGGCAGATCACAACGACGGCAAGGGGCTCCTTGTGAACTCAATGGCCACTAAACAAATAGGCAATCCGTGGCAACTGAACGACATCGGGCACCGATTCACGCACGGCGTCGTCCGCATGGCAACCTACCTTCGTCACCTCCCAAATGTCGATCCACCAGTGAGCGTCCCACACCTCCTGTTCGCGGCGGTGGAGCTGCTGCCGCAAGATATTCAACCGCCACCACAAGTTGGATGGGTGTCGAGCGGATCGCTACGCGGACTTGGAAAAAGCTCGGAGCGTCTCTACTACGCATGCCTGGTGACGTCTGCGTCAGATGCTCTGCGCTGGTACCAGGAATGCCGAAAAGGGAAATGGCATGTCCCCAAAGAGGTCGATGGCGTTCTCTCGCTCGAGTTCAATGACAGCAAGCTGGCTCATTCGTTGCCGCAACTCATGGAGGAGCCATCTTGGCCGCGGCTTGCTCTCAACACTGATCGTTCGCGTCTGCCATTCATCCCGCTCTGTTGGAAGGCCACAAGTACCCATCACATGCTGGCCGATGACGATACGTGGGAGGCTCCATGGATCGAGTCACAGGGCGAGAAGGCTGTTGCGTTCCTCGGAGACGTTCTCGGCTTCGACGTATGTGAGTGGAGCGAACTCTTGGGATCGGTGCACCTCATCGTGCCTGATCCTTGGTTGCGCGATGTTCGAGTGGGATTCGACGAATCCGCGGGCGATTTGACGATTGGAATTGATAACCGGCCGGGAGTGACCCCTCCGCCTCTTCATCTGACAGTGTGGCAGAGACGTCAATCCGGCATCGACTACTTCAGTGAGGGCCCCGTGGGCCTAGGCCACAATCAGATTCCCATGGGGAGCGAGCCAGGTGAGATCGGCGTACTTGTGTCGTGTCCAGACGGGCTACTGTTCAAGAAGGGGCCGGTGGGGTTCATCGCCGCCGTTCGTTTCAATATGGCCCTCGGATCGCGTCGGAGGGTTAAGATCACGGGCCTGCGGGAAGACGTGGACTACGAAACAACGACGTTTGCACACAGTCGTGTAACGGTGGGCGAACCCGCGAAGCCGGGCGGGGCGCTCGTCCTGGCGGCTGGTCGGGATCGACGCCGTCTTGCGCGGGCGGGCCGCGATCACCAGTTTTGGTTCGACGACGAACGAGACCGCGCCCACGACACGATTCGTGAGCTCATCGGCCGCGCGCGTGAGAGGGTCTTCATCGTTGACACGTATTTCGGTGGTGAAGCTGCGTGGCGCTTCTTGACCAGCACCTCGGTTGAAGTGCGTGTTATTGGCTCGCAAATGTTTCTACGAAAGCAATTTGAGGCGAAAGACTCTCGAGCCTGCACCCCGCTCGCGAAATCCGCGGAGCAGGCTCTTGCTAAGCCACACGAGATAACCGGTCTGCCTGTTGGAGGGCGCCACGAGTCCCCAACGACCAACGAGGACGTATTGCTGAACGCGCTCCGTGGCCTTCGCGCTGCCGGGATCACCAACTTCGCGATGAAGAAGCTCAAAGGACGTCGTCAATCGCCAATCCATGATCGACTCCTCGTCGTCGACGACGAGGCCTGGCTGCTGGGGAGCTCTTTTAAGGATTTTGGGAACCGTGGCACCATGCTCGTCAAGCTGCCGAAACCTCAACCGGTTATCGACCTCGTTGTTGGGTACTGGCAGTCGGATCTATGTATGGATTTGCACGTCGAGGAAGAGTCGGATGACTAGGCCATTCGTAGATATCTCGCCCCCATCAAGATATTGGGATCCGCGGCTCTATTGGACAGCAGTGGGCGATGGGGCGGGCGCGACTCTGGATGAGTTCCCGGACCTCGGAAGGCTGACGACGCGCGCGAGTGTGGTCGCCGGCAACCTCTCTCTCAGCGCATATTCGGACGGCGCCATTTCCCTCCGCCTAAAGGAGTTCGCCGACGCCGTCGGTCGTGCAACAGACCGGCTACTCATAGTGGATCCTTACTTTGGCAAAAACTCTGGCCCGGATAGAAGCACAGGCCACTTTGTCGTGGCCGCCTCTCTTGCGGCTTCTAAAGTGAACCTAGTCCGAGTTATCAGTGGGCGGCTCCAGGGCGCGGAAATCCGGGCCGCGAAACAGCTTCTTGTTAGCGCACGAAATAAGCCAACGCACGGGAGACGCCACGGCGTGATCGAGTGGCTGGATCGCCTGCCGGGAGGAGGGTTCGACATCCACGATCGGTTCGCCATCGTTGATTCTGAGCTATGGCACTTCGGCGCGGACGTGGGCGGGGCACACCCGGGCCTGACCATGACGTCTGGCCCATGGTCGGCAGGCGACTCCTGGGCGCGGTCGTTCTTTGAGGAACTGTGGCGACGTCTTGGCGGGGCGCCATGAACGCAATATCGAAGGAGTTGGTCGGCGTGCTCGGTAAGGAAGGTGCCGCTTCTCTCACCGCCGAGATCAAGGAGGAATGGATGCGGATCATTCCGCGTCTGCTCCAATTGGAAACGGTTGACAGACGGGAGCTTATTGACCTGATTTCGTCTGTTGGAGCGTTCGAGGCGGCGATCTTCGGTATTGCCGCTGCGAATGGTGTACCGGTACGCGACGCGTTGGTCGCTCGTCACACTGCAGAATCATCTGACTGGCTAACACATTTGCACGCGCAAATAGCCACCGACCTGCTCTACGACTCAACTCCATCCACGAGTGCGTTGGAGATCCTCGGAGAGCTCGGGTACATGTTGGATGAGCCAATGGTCAGCCGATTCGCCCGAACACTTTTGGCCAATGAGTTGTCTCTTTGGTGGCCACTGGTTCGCGAACCGTGGATCGGTGACATCGACCAAGTCGTCTTCCGGAACCCCGAGCGTGGCCGCGATCTCGACGAGGCGGTTGAGTCTTGGCGGTCTTCTGCCTCCTTTACGACGTTCTTCGACGCGTCTGACCCATGGTACGCCGCGCTGAGCATCCTAGCGTTCACGAAGCTGGACTTGGCGTGGCGTGTTGATAAGCGAATCTTCTGCGAACTTGTCGATAGTCTTCCGCTTCCCGGTTTGATGCGAATGGTGGTCGATAGGGCCGCAAGCAGCTTAGGTCAACTGTTTCAGGTGATCGCAGCAGCCGGTCGGCCCTACGAGCAGGGACGATGGCGGTCTCGTTTCGTGGGCGTTGCGGCCGGAAAAATCGCGCTTGAACGCTTGCACAACGATGTGAAGACTGAGGCGTTGGACGATGACGTCCGTGAACGGATCGATTCGACTGTTCAACAGTTGCTTGACTGGGATACGACAGCAACACTTGAGCTGGGGACACGTCTCAAATGGGAGTTGATTTGGACGACCCGTCTCGGCACCTTCGGTGAGCGTGAGAAGGCCTTATCAAACCTGTATTGGCGATTTGTCGCGTTGGTTGTGGAGGCCGATGTATCGCCGCTCGACGTGCTGGTGCTTCCGACGCAGCCTGCACACACACCGCTTCTGCGATTCCTGGGAAGCCATGACCTCGGAGTGATCGGTGGACGTAACCCCGAGCGCGATATCATGAGTTTTCCGCACGCCCTTTTCGCGGCGGATCTGTGGGCAGAAGAGCATGCTGATATTGAGAGCGATGTCGCTGAACAGCTCATCTCGGCGGTCGCCGATGCGCTTGCAGACCGAGATCCAGGCCTCGAATTGTTCGGTGTGACCCACGCCGATCTGCTGCGGGTGCCGCATGCCGCTTTCGGGAGTTTGGCGACACTGATAGCCGGACACGACACACCGTCCACGCTTTTTTCATCGACGCTTCGGCGCCTCAGCGGACAAATCCACCGATATCGATTTGGGGAACAGGCCGCGTCAGATCTGGGTGTTCTGATGCCAACTGCTTGGTGGGTCAGGGCAAACTTGGAAGCTTGCGCGTGTCTCGTCGGCGCCGAGCGCAAAGAAGCTGCGCTGACGTTGTGGAATGAGATATTCAGGGCCTGTCTGGTGCTGTGGCACTCAGAGCCGACTAACAATCCGTTCTCGGTAGACGCTTACGTAGCCATTTGCTTCGCATACTTGCCGCATATTGCCGTGGGAGAAGAACTCCACACTGTCCTAGGCGAGCCCCTACGTTCAATAGTCACATCGCCGTACCTCCGCGCCCGAGCCCTGCGGTTCCTGGCCCAGAACCGTGCCATCGCGAAGGAAGTCGTGGCAGCCTTAGTGGAGAGCGGTATGGGGCTTGACGAGGTAATTGCAGATTTCGACCGACGCCAAGCGGATCAAGGGTTCGAAGAAGTAAAAGAGTGGTTACAGGCAGCCAAGGAAACGTAGAACTTCTTGAGACCATCGTCGGGGCACATAAACCAGAGGAGGGAGTTGATGCATTTCTTCATTCCGCAGCCGGAGACCGATGAACCGCCACCTGAGGTCGACGATGTACGGGTGATTAAGGGGTGGCGAGAGCACCTGAGGAAGCAAGGATTTCCAAATGACGGTCGGTGCTTCTACCGTCTAAGCTACCGGCACAATTCCAAGGACTGGGTCGCAACGGTGGGCAACCTACTGGGAGATGGCGCCCCTCCTGGTGTTAGCGACCCTGCCCTTCGGGAGCCCGTGATGGCTATCTTCCGTGACGCTTCGCGCGATGTGTATCTCATTCTCACGATCTCCCGCGGTGTGCTGCGGGGGATCCCAATCATGGTTGGTGCAAGCGGTGTCTATTCGGCGGAGGAGTTCGAGGGCGCACTAGCCAAAGAGGACACGGAGTGGATATGATGAACTCGGACAAATGGCCAGAGCTGGGAGATGTGAGCTACTTCCTTGGGGCCGTTGTGCAGCGGGTCGGGCGTGGTGCCACGGAGGCCGACCTGATCACGGCCAGATTCAACCCCAAGTTCCTCTTGGACGAGATCGCGAAGCTTGGTGATCCCGATGAGCTCGCTGGCCTAGCAGGCAACCTGCGGCAGCTATGTGAGGCCCTTGAGCCCCGGAAGCCAAGCGTGCCAAATGTGCGGTCCCTCGTGCAGCTGTGCCGAGCAGAATGGGAAAGAGTGCGATGAGCCTGCCTGATTGGACCTGGACACTGATGACGTGTTCGGCGGGGTGGTGGTGTGGAACCTGGTTGGGAGAGGTCAGCTTCCCATTTCTCTGCGCTCGATCTCCTCCCATGCAGCGTGTTTCGATAGGCTCTTTTCAAGCTCAGCCGCTAGCCGCCTGGCAAACTGTGCAACTTTCGGCTCTGGATCGTCGAACCAGGCCTCCACCCTTCGTAGCTGCCTCTCCGAGTGAGCTGCGAGACTGGCAACGAGGCCGTTTGTTTGGTGGAATGCATTGGCTACAGAGTTTGCTACGGAGCTGTGGGCTCCGAACCTGAGGACAAGCCCGCGGAAGATAGGAGGAAGTTGGTCGTCTTGAGGCCGAACGAGCTCGGCAGCCCTCCTCCCTCTCCATTCGTCATCTCCCACCCACTCGAGCACCTCTTCCGGCGGAAACGGTAGGTTCTCACCACGGTTGAACTTGAACTCGATCACAAGCTTTCCTGCGCGTCTATCGGCTTTTTCCAAAGTCTTCGAAAGCGCTAACCAGGCCGCGGAGGGATCCCGCGCACTGGCGCTCCGGAGTGCTTTCCAGGCGTGATCTGTCCCACCTTTTCCGTCTGCTATCACTGATACCGCAAGCTCCGCAATGCGAGCGGCCTCGCCTTCGTCGACAAGCAGGCTGGCAGCCTTCTGCCAATAGTGGTTCGTCATAGTCAACGTCTCGAATTGAGACAACTGGTTTAGCGTAGTCATCAAGTACTCGCGAAGCGATTCGATACGCTCTGGATCCTGCTTCACGAGTCCAAGGATTAGCTCCAACGCCGGGGCTGCATAGTTTACTGTCTCATGGGACACCAGCGTCGCCACCAAGGTCTCCTGAGCCTGTTCACTGGTTCCCGTAACCCATGTAGGCTCACGGCGTCCAATCTCGTAGAGAGTAAACTGTCCGAACCTCTCATCGGCGAGGCCTTCGACCAGCACTCTAACTTGATCATCATTGTCAGCGCCCACGTTGATCAGCGAAAGCGCAAACGCGTCGGTACGGTCAGCATCTTCGGCGATCGACTCGATTACCGCCATCGCCTCTGCGCGCCGCTCCGATCGACACCACCCTTCGAGATAGTTGGCAATAAACCGAGCACCACGCTCAGATTGCGCTCGAGCGAGGAGTTCGTCCAACAGCACACCTCGGGTATCTACTTTGCCCACCGCCAACGCAAACCAGAGGCCCCGCACGGCCTCTTCCGATACCAACCAGTCGAGTTCTTCGGTCACGGGTATATCCCCAGACAACCCCTCGACTGCGATTGATTCGTCGACGGTCAGCACCCTCTGATGATCGCTGTCTGGCCACACTCCTACGTGGTGCGTCAGCCGATCATGAAACGACTTCGGAGCGAGCATTCGCTCCAGGGTCTTTAGTTGCTCAGCATCCGGAGCCACGTATCCACTATCGTAGCGCCGCACGGCGTCGAGTGCCTCCGCGAGCTTGGCGCGCTCCATGTCATCAAAGCAATCCAGCCCTGCGGCGATGGCCGCCGTGGCCACCTCTCCCTCGCCGCGCCGCACCGCGCCTCGCAGAAGCTCGATTGCGTACTTCTTGGCTCGCCCGGCAACCTCGTCGTTGTCGTCGGCGAACCTAGCGGCGAGCAGAGACCAGCCTGATGAGCGGGTCTCAAAAGTCTCCTCGAACGTACTGCCAGACCACAGTCCATCGAGGTTCTTCGGTACCGTCCGCCACCGTGATTGGTCGATCGCCACCCGCAGCCCAGTAAGAGCAAGCATTCTCCCCTCCGGCGCGGGTGCCTCGAGTCGACGCTGCAAGAGCCCAAAACGCTGTCGCGCAGAGCGATGAGTCACGTTCATCGAGACGTCGAACAACCCGGCCCAAACCCCACTGGCGTTGTTGGCCCAGCTCTCGTTTTCCGCCAGCGCCAGCCGAAACAGCGCGGCCTCGGCGTCTTCGAAGGAATCCTTTCGGCTCGACAGCTCCTCCAACGCGAAAACCGTGTGTCGGCGTCCGTCCTGCTGTGACCTCAGCTCCTCGATGTCACACGCCTCGATGCGGCGACGCACCTCGCTGGCCGCCGGTCCTGGCAGATAGCGTGCCACGAACATCAACGCCGCACCCGACAGCCCCACCTCAACCACCTGGCTCCATCGCATCGGAGCACGCCTGAGAGCCTCCAGAAGGAGCTCGGCTATCTCACGAACCAGATCTGCAGGAAGCTCAAGCTTGAGGATGGTCTCGAACAGCTCTCCCGCCAACTCGTGGGCATTCTCCAGGAGCCGACGTCCTCCTGGATCGTCACCCCCGGGCCCCAACAGCCAGGAGAGGATCTCGCGCTCGAGCACGAGCGGGGTCACGTACTTGTAGGCCCACTCGCGGCGTCTGAGGATCCCACGTTCGACACACCCTTGCGCTAGCTGCTTGGCCTCATCGAGGCTGGAGAGCCCAACCCCTCGGCAGAAGCGTTCCGCTTGCTGGTCGTCGAGCCGGTCCCAGTCTACCTTCTTCGTCAACGTGGCTGCTAGCAAAGCGCGTGCCCGGAGCAGACGGATATTCTCTCGCTGGGCGACCTCGGCCCCGGACGCCAGACCCAGCTGCGCGGCAGCCTGGGCGGTTCGAGGGTGCGTGTCGCTGTCGATGGCCTCGCGGGCCAACAAAGCCGCGTACCAGGGATATCCCTCGCATAGGCGTACAATATCCGATACTCGTGTGCTGTCCTCGGGTTCGCCGAGCTGCGCCGAGACAAGCGTGCGCATCGCCGTCTCGTCCAGGCTTTGTAGCTCCCAGCGGCGTTCAATCCCGCGAACAGGGGGCTTCGTCGCATGCTCCGGTGCCACGGCGGTGATCACCACCATTTGAGCATGTGGATATTTCTCCGCATGCACGATAAACAACGTCGACAGCCGGTCGACGAGCCCACTTGGACAGTCATCCACCACAATTACCGAGGCACGATGTCTCGACAGCAAGTGCGAGCCGAGGAGCCTCGCTACCTCCTCAGCGTCGGGGGAGTATCGCACACGGAGGGCAGCCACTGGGCTCGCGCCAAGCGTCTCGAGAAGCAGCCGAGTCTTCCCGCTGCCAGGAGCCCCGACTACCCAGGCGATCCGTTCAGCAGGGTTTGGTGAATCAAGTGCGAGGAATTCGACGATCGAGGTTCTCAGATCCTCGCGAAGACCATCTGGCACATAGCTGGGTAGGCTGCGATCCTCGTTGTGCCACGCCTTCCACTGGTTGAGATCGAGGAGTTGGGTTTGCAACCCCAGCCTCTCCAGCCATCTGTCGAGATTCTCAGGCTGGCGACCACGAAGGAAACGACAAATTCGATCGGCGTCAACAATCTCGATTCTGTCACTCGGATCCGCCGCGGTCGGATCGATTTTCTTCATCTGCTCAAGGAGAGCCAGCGCGATGTGTTCTTTGGATGTGGCCTCCTTCTTGTTGCGTGTGCGCTTCCTGTCGAGGCGACCCACCTGGTCGATCAGCAGCTTGAAGTGGCCGCCTTCCATTAGAACCTCGACCGGTCTGAAGGGCTCCTTTCGTTCTCTGTCGATTTCCCCAACAATCAGCTTGAACCAGTTTTGACCCGTCTTGCAGCTATACGCCGTTGCCCCTCTTGAGTCCTCGATCAACGGCCGAAGAGAGTGTCTCCTGGCATAGCTCCGGCGATCAGGGTCCGCGTCTCCATGCACTGTGAGCAGTATGTCCCTGCCGCCGTCTTTCACCCCACCACCCGATGGTGCCTCAAAGTCAAAAGGGTCGAAGCGATCAACAGCTTCAGCGTGGATCAGATCTGCACAGAGGTGTTCGAACTCGTCTGTTCCCAGCTCAGACAGCATCGAGGGTTCAAGGTCATCCCAACCGCTGATTCTGGTTGTCGTCATGAATCTACTGTGGTTTATCAGGGACTTCCGGTCAATAGTAGCGGCGGACGGGATTAGTGGTTTTCCTAGACATTGTAGTCTGGTTGCTGTGTGATTTCGGGCACTGACCCACCGGACGAGGACTGATCGCTAGAGCTCCGGAGCTAGTCTGGTAGGGTAGACCATGGGCGCTGCGCATACCGCTGTCGGTCTCCCATGACCTCCCTCCGAACCGAACATGCGCCTTGCGTTACGCATCCGGCTTTCCTAATCCTGAGCGAAGCCGGCATGCGGCGCATGATCTCCGGCTACGTCAGATGGATTATCGCAACCGAAATCGAGATGGAACCAATTGTCAATCACCGCCTGAGATTGTTGCTCGAAGGAGGCCCGTGGTGCGGCGCAAATCGCGCGCCTGGCTATTGAGGGCTACCAGGCATATCTTCAGCGGTAGATCGCGTTCGCCGCGTTGCGCGCACCGGGCTTACTGCGAGAAGGGGCAAGGGGGCTCAATGCCCGGATCTGGGCCTTACGGCAGTGCGTATTCACCACGCCGTCGCGACTCAGCCACCAATCAGCTACGGCTGATACTCGTACGCTCCAATGTCGGCAATGCCGCCGGCTGAGTTGGGAGAGCTGGGGTCGTCGTAGCGAAGGCGGCCGAGGATGTCGCTGGACGGGGCCTGCGTGTCGGAGGCGGCGTCGATGCAGGGAGAACCGGCGCGAAGGGTGAAGTCGCCGGCGGTGGCGTTGGTGAACATGGGATCGGCGTTTGTGTTGGGGTCTCCGGTGCCGCTCCCGCTGACGTCCTCGCTGACGTTGTTGCCTCCGGTGACCGAAGCCGAGATAGGGTCGTTGGTGCCGTGGCCCCAAACGATGCTGTTGTTGATGTTGGCGAAGTCGGCGTCAATGGCGCGGCCATACGTCGCATCGTTTGCGTAGAAGGTGCAGTTTGTAAAAGTGCCCGAGAGGCTGCCGGTGTTGGCGGTGGCGAAGGCGCCACCCCAGCCGGAGGAGTTCTCGGCGAAGACGGTGTTAGTCGCCGAGAAGCCGCCGTCCTGCAGATACACCGCGCCACCACGGCCACTGTCGTTGCGAAGGAAGGTGCTGTTGTAGACAGCGACCGTGGACGTGAGGATGTAGATGGCCCCGCCATTAGAAGCGTGGCTGTCGGTGAAGGTGCAGTTACGGACTGTTGCGTTGCTGCTATCGAGGCGGAGGGCACCACCCTGGCTTCCTTCGCCGTTTTGAAGGATGAACCCATCGATGATCAGCCCGTCGGCGCCGGTGGCACTCATGATGCTCTCAACGGTGCCTTCGCCGTTCAGGATGGTCTGGGCGGACAGATAGGGGCTGCGCTCGCTACGAGCCTGTTCGGTGCCCTGGAAGCCGCCATAGAGCCGGATGTCGGCGTGGAGCGTCAGGGTGTGACCCGGATAGTCGTACGGGTAGTAGGTGCCGCGGGCGACCCAGAGTTCCACGTCTGCACCTGGGCTGGACAGGAGGTAGGAGTTGGCCGCGTCCACCCCAGCTTGGACGGTCGGATAGGCCTGAGCCCAGCTTAGACCACCGGGATTCGACGCGCTTGAGCTATAGTCCACATGGATCACGACGGGCAACTCGCACACGCTGGGGGCTCCGACACACTCCCAGCCGGGCTCCACCTGACACTGGGGGTCGCAACCGTCCCCTTGATTCGCATTGCCGTCGTCGCACTCCTCACCACCGCCGATGCTGCCGTCCCCACAGGCGGTGGCACAGATGCTGGGCTCCCCCTGGCAGGTGTAACCGGCGTCCGGGCGGCAGATTGTGCAACCATCGGCGACGTTGTAGTTGCCGTCGTCGCACAATTCTCCGATACCGATCATGCCATCGCCGCAGATAGCCTGACAGGTGGCGCCGACGGACTCGTAGCCCAAGGAACAATCGCACTGGGCCTCGCCCCCAACATTGATGCAGGTGCCGACCAGGTTACAGTTCACGCCCAGACAGGGATCCGGTCCGGAATCGCCTTCGCATGAGGTCAGTCCGAGCCCCATGAACAGCGCACCCATGAGCATCGAGGCGCAGAGTGGCCTGTGGTTGAGCCTGACGCCGCTAGACGGCCAGGATAGCTTTGCCATTGTCAGTCCTCCGCTCGTGTGGATTCTGCAGCGCCCAGTGTAGCAGACAGCACCCACGTGTTGTAACCGTCACGTCGCAATCGTCACGTCGCAGCACGCTCCTCGACACGGCAAGGAGGGCGAAAATGAGGCCAGCCGAGATGCCTTGCACGCTTCGCAACTGATCTGAGAAAACTTCTGTTGGGGATTCGTCATTCAGCACGCTTTCTCACCTAGGACGGGCTCTTGACCAATCAACGCGCCCAACTCTGTAGTCGCGTGCCGTCGTTCGCGTGCCCGATCTGGTGCCCCGCAAACGCGGACTCGGAGATAGGCGCGAGCGGAGCTCAATCACGGCGCCCCATGGGTGCTAATTTTCTTCATGAAGTACAGATGCTTGCCCGCGGCTGTAAACCAAAACCGAGACGATCTTCTGGTTAACAGCCACCTGTGTAAACCACGCTCGGCTCTCAGCCCGAGATTCTCCCCCGGAGAGTGCGATCTGAGAGTAAATCAGGGCTTCAGAGGCCCGGGTGACCGGGCAGGAGGGCGCTCTCGGAGCGATCTCCGGGAGCGCGTCGGAGGTGGGGAGATCGAAAAACGGTTGGTAATTGCGGGGTTGTAGGGGAGGGCGGGGGCGTTGGCGTACTCCGTAAACCAAAAACCCCACCGTTTGGTGGGGTTCTTGATTTGCTCCGGCTGACGGATTTGAACCGCCGACCCAGTGGTTAACA
>JAOZUO010000328.1 GCA_029938605.1 Deltaproteobacteria bacterium
CTCCATCACCCCAAGGAGGCCCCCATGAATTCGTCGTCTCTCACACTCCCCGAAAGCGCTCGAGAGGAGCAATTGACCGTGCCGCCGTCGTGGCAGCTCGTATTGAACTCCTTCGTCGAGTTCCAGCTCGAGCATCGAGGTCTTTCTCAGGGCACCGTCCGCAACCACATGTGTTTCCTGCGACGCTTCGCCAAGCATGTGTCGTCGGAGGATGCGGACAAACCAGCCCAGCTCACGGTCGCAAATGTCGACAGCTTTCTGCTCACTTACGCCCTGCCGCGAGGCCGCAACTACGCATGCGGCGCCACGAGCTCGATTCGCGTCTTCCTGCGGTACTTGGCGCTCGACGGTCAGGTGGTCGCCGAGCTTGCAACGCAGGTGCCGCGCACCCAGACCTACGCGTTGGCCCGGCTTCCGCGCGGCATCGACTGGGAAGACGTGCTTGGCGTTCTTATCGCCATGCCGCGTGACGACGCGGCTGGCCGCCGGAACTACGCCATCCTCATGTTGCTCTCGCTCTACGGCCTGCGGGCTGGGGATGTCGCCACGCTGCGACTTGACGACGTGCACTGGCGCGACGCAAAGATCGCCTTCCGCATGGGCAAGAGCGGGCGACACCTGACACTGCCGCTGATCGACCCCGTCGGCGACGCCCTCACAGACTACATCCAGCGCGACCGTGCGCGCTGTGAATACCGAGAGGTTTTCCTCTCGTTGCAACACCCCTACCATCCACTGACCCGAAGGTGGATCACCCAGGTGGCTCAGGCGGCCCTCGACCGTGGAGGTGTCAACCGCGTTCGCGGGATGGCCGCTCATACCTTCCGGCACAGTTTCGCCACCCAGCTCGTGCGTCGTGGTGTGAGACTCAAAACAGTCGCAGACTGCCTGGGTCATAACAGCACCGAGACAACGTTCCAGTACACGAAGCTTGCTGTGGAAGACCTCCGATCCGTCAGTCTCGATCCACGGGAGGTGCTCCGATGAAACAGCGATTCGAGCATTCGGCAGAGGAGCGACTCCGCGAGCAGTACATCTTTGACCACCCTGTCCGGGCGGTGCCCACGCGGCGTTACCATATTCGCAAGGCATGCCGAGCTTTTTGCCAGGCGTTCCCCAACGACTCGATTCTCAACCACACGCACAGCACCGAGTGGGCCACCGCCTGGAGACTGCAACTCGTGGGGATCACGCCGGGGAGTCGGATGAAACTTCTGTGGGGCCTGTTTGGATGGTGGAAGTGGCTCTTCGAAAAGCGTGTGATCGATGACAACGTCTTGGACTTGGTGTCGTGTGAGCGGCTTGGTATTGAGGAGATGGCCCCGCTCGTCCTTCGCTGCAACCTCCAGCGCATGAGTGCCGATCATATCTCCAATCTTGACAGCATCTCCGACGGGAGTCGGCAGGCCTACCACCTTTGGCTCAAGAGGTTCAACGTTTTCATCAACCGCCTGCCGGCGGGGGCCAGCGTCCAGGGAGGCCGGCTGAACCTGTCCGAAGAAACACTGAACGGCTGGTTTCGCCACATCTGTCAGAAATACACACGTACCACCGTCCTGGATGCCACAAACGTGCTGAGCGCCTTCTTTGATGCGCTGACGAGGAATGGTGTCCTCGACGACAACCCGCTTGAACGCCTCCGCCAGGCGTTTCCGGTGGGCAAACGACTGGGCATCGCATACGCCCTCGCTTCGGAAGACCGCGAAGCCTCCCTGGCTTCGCTCGCCCGCCCGCCCATGTTCTCCAGCCCTCTCGCAGACAAACTGATCGGCTTCCTGAATCTCAAACACGCAGTTGGATGTCGCTATGCCCATGGGTATACGGTCCTGCGGGACTTCGACCGCTTCCTCGCTGACGAGGGAAAAGATGGCCCGATCACGAGCCCGTTGCTCACACGCTGGCATTCCTCTCGCCCCGATCTGAGCGCTTCCACTCACCGGGGACGATGGTGTGTCATGCGGCAGTTCTGCCTCTACCTCCAACGCTATCAGCCTGAGACCTACATCCCCGACCCACTGCTTGGTCGATACCCTACCCCCTGTCTGAAACCTCACATCGTGCAGCCGGAGACGATGCGCGTCCTCCTCGACGCGGTGCCCTCGGTTGCACCCGGATCGCGATTCGCGCTGCGACCGCACACATACAAGGCACTGCTGACCCTGCTCTATACGACCGGTCTTCGGATCAGCGAAGCACTCGCCTTGCGCATCGTGGACGTAGAGTTCGACACCCGACTTCTCGTGATTCACGAGAGCAAATTCGGCAAGTCCAGGATCGTTCCCTTCGCCGACGGCATGCTCATCGTGCTCAGGGAGTATCATCGCATTCGCCAAAATATCCTCGGGGACGCCGACGGCGATGCACCGTTCTTCATCACACAGTACGGCGGGCATTACTCGAGACACTCGGTCTATACCGTGTGGCAATGCCTGTTGCGGGCTGCCGACCTCGATGCTGGAAGAGGGCAACGCCCCCGCATTCATGATCTGCGGCACAGCTTTGCCACCTTGCGACTGTTGGCGTGGTATCGCGAGGGCGCGGACGTCGAAGCGAAGTTGCCTATGCTGTCCACCTACCTCGGGCACTCCTCGGTGGGGGCGACGCAGCGGTACCTCACGATTCTTCCCGAGATCCGGCAGGCGGCGATCGAGAAATTTCACCGCTACGGCGGCTCGCTCATTTTTTCCAAGGGAGGTAGCCATGAGCTCACCTGAACTCCTCGGACCACAGATCACCTTCTTCTTCCGCGACTACCTGCTCGGACAGCGTGGGGCGAGTGTCCACACGGTGCACAGCTACCGGGATGCCATGAAGCTGCTGCTTCGTTTCGCGGCCCAACGGACCGGAAAGACCGTCACCCACCTCTCCCTGGAGGATCTCGACGCACCGATGATCCTGGCCTTCCTCAAGCACCTTGAGGTCGAACGATGCTCTAGCCCGAGCACGCGAAACCAGAGGCTCGGTGCCATCCGGACCTTCTTTCGGATCGTCGCCACCAACGCCCCAACCGCCTTTGAGCAGTGCCAGCGCATCCTGGCGATCCCAATGAAACGGGCGTGCCAGAAGCCCGTCGACTACCTCGAGCGCGAGGAGATGGAGGCAATTCTCGTCGTCATCGATCGCGCTTCGCTCATCGGGCGCCGAGACTACGCGTTGTTCGCCCTCATGTACAACTGTGGCTCCCGCATCCAGGAAACGTTGAACCTGAATGTGCGCGATATCAGCCTGACCTGGCCGGCCTACATTCGCTTCTTCGGCAAGGGACGAAAGGAGCGGATTTGTCCCCTGTGGAACGAGACGGTCACGGTCCTCCGCGACTTCATCGAGGAGAGAGGGCTGGACCCCACAAGTGCGGTCCCGATCTTCGTCAACAACCGCGGGCAGCGTCTCTCGCGGGACGGCGCAGCTCTGCGCTTGTCCAAATACGCGAACAAGGCCGTCCTTCGGGTGCCATCTGTGGCAGGCAAGCGCATTCACCCGCACTCGATTCGTCACACGACAGCCATGCACATGCTGCGATCGGGAGTGGATCGCAATGCGATCGCCAACCTCCTGGGACACGCTCGAAGCTCCACCACCGATCGGTATGCCCACGCCGATCTCGAGATGAAGCGCAAGGCGATCGAGTCCTGCGCCCCCCCTCCCGAAACGAGGCAGTCGAAGTGGAGAAACCCCGAAGTATTGGACTTCTTGGAGAGTCTGTAGTGATGAGCAAACACACGACGATA
>JAOZUO010000009.1:0-47090 GCA_029938605.1 Deltaproteobacteria bacterium
GAAGCAGCGATAGGAGGTCAGCGGCCCCAGGGTGGAGTCGATGGCCGTCTGGGTGTTGTCATAGAGCTGCGGGTTGGAGCCCGAGCAGTCGTCCTCGTCGGTGATCAGGATGACCGCGAGGAAGGCGTTGTCCCGGATGAACCCGGTGTTGGCCGAGTTGCTGGAGTCCAGGGCCTTGTACATGGCCTCGAGGGGCTGCTCAAAGCCGCAGCCCATGGTGCCCAGGCTGGCCACACAGTCGAACACGTCTTCGAGGGACTCGCCCGTGTAGTTCCGGCAGCGGGGGCAACCCGTGGTGGAGTCCTCCACGAAGGTCGTGGATGGCTCATGGGAGCAGTTCGTCTGGCCACAGGTGTGGGCGGAGCAGTTGGAGCCGTTGGTCTCCTTGGTGATCTCACAGGAGGTGGGCTCCACATCGATGATGTACGGGGCGCCGGTGGGGTTGGCACAGCTACCGGTCACCAGGTTTCCGGCTTCTCCGCCCACCTGCTCGCAGTAGGTGATCTGGAACATGCCCGTGCCCAGGTCGGTGGTGGTCACGCCCAGGTGCACGTTGGGCAGTCCGCCCACCATGTCCTTCAGGGACGTCATGAGCGCCGGGAAGTTCGCCCGCAGGTTGGCCTGCTCACCGGCCATGGACCCCGAGTTGTCGATGACGAACAACATGTCCACGTCCCGCTCCGCCGACTGCGGAATCGAGATGACCGATCCGATGGCCGGATCTGGGATGGCCCTCTTCATGGGCCTGTTGATACAAGCCAGGGTGAAGATCAGGATCAAGCTAGTGGCTGCAAACCCAATCAATCTCCATTGGGCCTTGGGCAGCATTTTCATGGCATCCTCCTCGGGTGATTCGTTGGTCGGCGCTTTTATACCGAATTATTCGTTTTTTCTCAACCTAGTATAGCTTCTGCAAGTACCGATCCAGAAGAACCGTCTCAACTCAATGTCTAACCAGCCTGAATCTATACTCAAAAACCAACGGTCCCCCCTGTGCCCAGGCCGGGGCGTCAACATAGTTGGCAACACGGGTCCTGGGCGTCAACATAGTTGACAGTCATGGGGTCTCTTCGTCGGGGTCTTGATGGTGCTCGTGGATGACGATTCCGCGTTGGGCGAGGCTGGAGAGGAACGGATCCGGATCCACGGCCTCCTCGGGGGGTAAAACGCCCACGGATCTCACAGCGCCGTGCACAATGTCCAGGGCGGCCGCGGCCGCGGGCACGGCAGTCATCCGCTGGATCCGATCCATGAGTGAGTAGCTGACCACTCTGGGCTGGCCGGCCTTGACACCGGTGACATCCACCCGGGCCGCGGACTGGCGGGAGCCGCTGAGCCGGCGGAGGAGCTTGGGGTGCAGCAGCGTTCCGGCGCGGAAGATCATGCTCGCCGCCTGGTCGATGGCGATATCGTCCCGGGTGAGCTGGAGGCGGGTTGCCAGGCGTGCGGCCTCCATGGCCATGCGAGGTAGGACCGCGCCCTTGCAGGTCACGTCGTCCACGGCGATGGACCGCGGCAGAGTCATCTGCTCGGGGTGGCCCGTGTGCGCCACGGTGGCGGCCTTCAATGGGTAGGGAAAGTTTACCGTCTCGGGCTCCGACAGGGCGGGCACGCGGATCCACTTACCGCCCCGAAAACACGGCACGTTACCGGTCACGCAGTACAGCAGGTGCTTGATCACCGCCTGGCCCGAGGCGTCGGCCGCCGAGCCCAGCCAGCGGATGTCGATGCGCTCGGTGCGATCGAGCTGACGCGAGGCCTTGAGGGCCAGCAGGTTCGTGATTCCCGGAGACCAGCCCATGCCGGTCAGGTAGATGAGTCCCCGGCGTTTGGCCTTGTCGTGGAGGCCCAGGAGTCTCTCCACGGGCGTGGCGTCGTCGCAGATATCCACGCCACTAACACCGGCGTCCAATACGGCCCGGGCAATGGGGAGAGCGAAGCGGTAGGCGGGACCGATGCAGTTGACGGCCACGGCGCAGCGCTCCACGGCCCGGATCACCGTGCGGGCCCGCCCCGCGTCTATCTGCTGAAAGGAGGTCCGCTGCCCGAGGCGCTTGACCAACCGCCTGCCTTCGTCCTCCCGCAGATCGGCGATGATCACCGAGACGTCGCTCCGCTCGAGCAGGTGCTCCACCACCCGACGACCGATCTCGCCAGCGCCACCGAGCACGGCGATGCGCATGGCTACTCCAGCTCCTTGGCCTTGTCCCAGTCGAGCAAGCCGTCGATGAGCTTACCCTTCACGTCGATGGTGCCGGACCGCTCGTAGGTGGAGTACACCCCGTCGCAGTCCAGGTCGGCGTGGGCGCGAATTTTAAACCGCGCCTTGGATCCGGTGCCCGAGGAAATGATCTGGTACTGGTACCGGAAGCTCTCGCCGATGGTGAAGCCCAGCTCCTTCCAGCCCGCGGACTGCCACAGCTTGGCGTCCGCCCGGTGGGGTTTTTTGCCGCAGGGTATGTGCGCGGGACTGGGACCGGCGGACGGGAATCGATAGCCGGCCTTGTCCTTGGCGCGGGCGCGGTGGCGGGCCAGGGCCTGGTAAATACGCTCTATGTTCTCGTTGACCTCTGCGGTCCAGAGCATGGCGTTGTACTCTTGACGCTTCTTCATCTTCGGACAGCCTGAAAGCGCTACCACCAACCCCAATAGACCCACCAGTGCCGCTACCCAAAGAATCACGGACCTGCGATTGAATCGGATCATGGCCCGAGACCATACCATAGGTCCGAGGGAAAGAGGGAACACCGGGCCATGGTTTGAGGTTCCCAGACCTACTTATTCGTGGGCGGACCCAATCGGCTTGAATTGGCTCGGTGATTTTTCTATAGTCGCCATACGACAAAACCCATCGGCGACGAGGTAGCGAATCATGAGCGACGAGATTCAGGGATTGAAGATAGGGGACAAGCTCCGAGAGCGCAGGGAGGCACACGGTTTAACCACCATCCAGCTCGCCAAGCGCTGCGACCTGTCCGAGGCGCGGCTCATGGCCATCGAAGAGGGCTTCGCCATGCCCACCATCTCCACTCTGCTCCGTATCGCCCGGGAGCTCGGGGTGGGTGTGGGCTATTTCTTCAAGGACGAGGAAGTAAAAAAGCCCGTGGAGGTGATCCGCACCCAGGACCGGATCAAAGTCGCTCAGGAGAAGAAGGAAGGGGTCAGCGAGGGGCTGTACTACAACTACGAGGCCCTCACCATCACCTTCCCCAATGCGGCCATGAAGCCCTTCTTCGTGGAGGTAAAGACCGGCGACCACGCACACATTGAGCCCGCCTCCCACAAGGGGCAGGAATTCAACTATGTGCTCGAGGGCGAGGTGGAGTGGCGCTCGGACACCGAGTCCCACACGCTCAAGGCCGGCGACGCCATCTACTACAACAGCGAGATCCCCCACAAGATCATCGGCCGCGGCGACACCAACGCCAAGGTCCTCGCAGTCGTGTACGACGACAACGAATAGCGCAGCCCAAAGACCCACAATGCGAACCTTCATGCCGTACGACCCGGGCCGGCCGGGTCGGTCCGTCCGTCTGTTGAGGCTCCTGATCCTGGCGATCACTGCTTTGGGCACCGCCTCGGGCACTGTCTGGAGCACCGCCTCATGCTCGGGTCCGGATAAACGCGCCAAACCCCCGCGACCGCCGGCGGCGAAGAGGGACGTCACCACCGGGATCATCGTGCAGCTTCGCCTTGCGGTGGAGGCCTTTGACACGGTCTTCGACATGCGGGCCCCCGAGCAGGACCTGCTCCCCATGTTGGTCCACGCCTGGGCCACCTTCTACGGCTGGGAAGATCCGGCGGCCACGGCCCGGGCCCGCTACGAATTCACCGAAAAACTCTGCAGGGCACGGCTGCCCAACCTCTCGGACCCACGAGATCTGTTCGATTGCATGGATAGGCTGCGGGAGGCGCTGCTGCAGGATCTCCTCTGGTCCACGGACCGATATATCAAGGCCGGCCACCCGAACAAGGTGGGTAGCTACAGCCTCAAGCAGATACGCAAGGAGATCGCGCTGCGGCTCCACCAATTCCAGGCCTCGATGACCCTGCGCCGGCAGCGGCGAGCACGGCGACGCCTCTTCAGGGTGGACCGGTGTCGCCTCCTCCAGCCCGTGGCTCCGGTGCTCGGCGCCTCTCCCCGGGACCTGTCCCTCAACGGCTTCCCCGTGATCACCCGGAACTCCGGCTCCTTCGAGAAGTTTGCCGACCACGAGCTAGAAGGGCTCCGGCACCAGCTGGAGAGCCGGCTCATGGAGAGCGGGCCCGCGGGCAAACAGCCGGAGCAGTTGATCCTGGCCTTGGACCGACGGCTGGGCGGAAAACCGCTGCTGCGACTCATCGGACTGGCCAGTGGTCTGGGGGTCTCCCGGGTCTGCTTGAAGGTCGAGCGCAGGGGGCGATTCACTGTGCCCTGCTGTCTGCCCATACGACTGTCGCCCAAGGTGGTCCGTCCACGACCGGCCCTGGAGTTGGACGGCCAGGGCCTGCACCGGGTCACCGAAAAACACCGCCTCCTCATCTCGACGGACCCCGGAGCCGTGACACGAGCACTCAAGGAGTTGGGCGCCGGTGCCGGGAAGCCTCAGCCGCCCCTGGTGGTCCTACCCGGCGCTACGCCTTCGATGCTGATAAAGACCATCGCCGCCCTGCCCCTGACCACGGTGGTGGAGATCATTCCAGCTGGGGTGACCCTGACCCCACCCAAGGGGACCTCGCCCAAGGGGACCACACCCCAGCCCATATCCTGGCCTGGGTACCGGCCCGGACCCTGGCATAATCCCTCCGGTACGCCGCCCCCCGATACACCGCGCCCCGGGCCCAAAGCACCACCCGGACGCTGATTCTCACTTTTCGGGGGGTAGATCAGGCGTCGTCTGGAGAGACATTTCCAGCCCGCTGATCGAGCTCGGCCTCGGCGATCAGCTTCCGTAGACGCTCTTGCAGGGTGACTATCCGGACGGTCAGCTCGCCCAGCCGCTCATGACTAGCCACCGCCATGCGGGTCAGTCCGCTCAAATCACCTGCGAGTTGATCAAAATCCATCGCCTCAAGGATAGACAGCGCGGCCATGGAATGTCAACGTGTAGCTCATGACTGACTACACAGAACCACGCATTGGCACCGTCGGCTTCGACGGCGCTCCCAAGCGCACCTACGCCAAACTCAACCTCGTCGAGTACCAGGACTCCTTCACCGGGACACCGTCGCCCAAATCCCTGGGCAAGCTCCGCCGCGCCGCAGGGGAGGACTTCTCCTTTGTGCTGCGCGCCTCGGCGGCTATCACCCACGCTCAAGAGCCGTTTATGGCGAAGCTGAAGCTGTCTTATCTACCCAAGGGCCGCCAGCCCACCGAGCCCTTCGACTCGGGGAAGGTGGGGCAGGCGGCTTGGCGCTGGACCCAGGAGGCGGCCCAGGCCCTGGGCGCCGAGGCCATCTTCTGGCAGACCCCGGCGACCTTCCGTCCCACTCCAGCCAACCGGAAGCGGCTCTCGTCCTTCGTACAGAAGAACGTGACCGACGAGCTCCCGGTGATCTGGGACAGTCAGGGACTCTGGGAGATCCAGGAGCTGGTGGCCGCGAGCCGGGATCTGGGGCTCATCCCCGCCTACGACCCGCTGCTGGAGACGGCGCCCCTGCCTGGCAACAACTACCTGCGGGTCCTGGGCAGAGCCCGCTCCGTACACGGCCTGAGCGCCGATGAGCTCTACCTCCTGGCCGACGCGGTGGAGGCGTGCGATTTCCCCCGGGTCGCCCTGCACACCCCGTCGCCCTTTCGGGACGCTCGCTCCCTGGTCAAGGTGTTGACCGGAAGCTGATGTCCCTGTCGGCCCAGGAAATATCCGGGGTTCTGGCCGAGGTCACCGAGGCACTGGTGGGCAGTCGGATCCGCCGCATTCACCAGCAGGATCCCCACACCCTACTCCTGCGGACCAAGGAATCCATCCTCTGTATCTCCTGCCATCCGAGGGCCTGTCGGATCCACCTGGTGGATCAACTCCCCGAGCGCATCGCCGCGCGAGACTTTTGCATGGTGCTCCGCCGGCGGGTGGCGGGCAGACGGATTGCGGGCCTGGACCAACCCGGCGGGGATCGCTTCGTCCGGTTGCGCTTCGAAGAGCGCCAGATCGAGACCCCGGAGCTGATCCTCTACGCGGAGCTCACCGGCCGCCACGCCAACCTGCTGCTGGTGCAGGGGGAGACGATCCTCGGCTCTTTGGTTCCAAATCGATCTCGCAAGCGGAACCTGGCGCCGGGTCAGCCCTATGTTGGTCTGGCTCCACAAGTCGTCGATAAGCCCGTCCCTTCTCGCTTCTCCGGCTCCCAACCCAGCGCAGCGATCACCGCCCACTACGGTCCACTCCTTCAGACCTGGAAGGTGGACGATGCCCGGAGATCCCTGACTCTCCCTTTACAACGCAAGCTTCGCTCCCGCCGTCGACTGGTTCGGAATCTGGGTCGGGATCGTCTGGCCCATGAGGCCCGACTGGCCGGGCAGCGATCCGGAGATCTGCTCCTGGCTCAGCTTGCCCGGGTGAAACCCCGCAGCGACTCGGTGACCCTGGCGGATCTGTTCTTCGAGGGGGAGGGGGCGCCGCCGCAGGTGGTGATCTCCCTGGATCCACGTCTTTCGCCGACGGACAACGCCCAGCGCTACTACCGCCAGGCCACCAAGGCCCGGCGGGGCATCGCCGCCCTGGACGAAAGGATCCCCGAGATGGCGGCCGAGGTAGACCAGCTCGAGGCGGCCCTCGATACCCTCCGCGCGGCGGATGGACCTACCCTGGAGCGACTCGCAGCCGAGGCGGCGCCCAGGGATCTTGCCCTCAAGGACCGACGAAAGCGCAAAAAAAAGGGGACCCCGAAACGCACGCCCTATCTGGCCTTCGAGGCCTCGGGTGGGGAGCCGATCCTCGTGGGCCGATCGGCCAAGGACAATGATCGTGTCACTTTTTCTGTGGCCCGGGGGAGGGACGTCTGGCTTCACGCCCGGGATGTCACCGGGTCCCACGTGGTGCTGCGACTCGACGGTGGAGGCGACCCGCCCCACGAGAGCCTGGTGGACGCCGCCTGCCTGGCCAAACACTACAGCGACGCGCGAAGGTCCGCCCACGCCGACATCACCTGGACCCTACGCAAGCACGTGCGCGCCAGCTCCACGGCGGGACGGGTGTATATCGCTCAGGGTCACACCCTGCGGGTGAGTGAAGATCCGTCGCGCCTACGGCGGCTTCAGGAGGGTCGCTCCGAAATCGCGCGGCTACTGCAGGGCCTCGGCAAGGACGGGGACACGGATTGACACTGCCCGATCGCTGCTCTACGTTTTGCTGCTCGACGCTTCGCCGGTCTTCACACGCACAGTAGGAGTTGCAGCCGTGACCTTAGCCTTTTCCCAGAACCAGCTCCCCCAAGCCGATGGGCTGGTGGTCCTGTGCCCGCCGGGCGAATATTCCGATCCAACCAAGCCCCTCGACGGCCCCCTGGCGGACTATGACGAGGCCCTGGATGGACACCTGGGCCGGTTGATCCGGGAGCGCTCTTTCAAGGGAAAAAAGGGTCAACAGGTGGCGCTACACACCCTGGGCAACCTCCCCTTTGGAAGGCTCCTTTTGTTGGGCTCCGGCAAGGCCACCAAGGCGGCCCACTGGCTTCGACTGGGAGAGCGCATAGGCGAAGCGGCGCACAAGGGCCGTTGGCAAACCCTGGCGGTGCTGCCGTTGTTGCCCGACCGCGCAGCCCAACACCTCGAGCCCCTGGCCCGGTCCATTTTTCTCGGCTGCTACCGATTCGATCGATACAAGGCCCAAAGCGAGGACGATCCCGATCCGGTCACCCTGACCGACCTCACCTGGATCGGCCTGGAGGAGACCTCCCACACCTCCGCCCTGCAGCGCCGTCTGGGTCCCCTGGTGTACGCCATCTGTCTTGCGCGGGACCTGGTGAATGAGCCCGCGGGGGCCATGACCCCCACCGCCCTGGCCGAGGCCGCCCAATCGTTGGGCGGCGACCATCTGACTTGCGAAATTCTGGACAAGGCGGCGTGCGAGAAGCTCGGCATGGAGCTTTTATTGGCCGTGAGCCGGGGCAGCGTCGAACCTCCGAAGGTAATTCACCTGACCTACTCCCCTCCCAATCCGGATCCATCCCTGCCCAAGGTGGCGCTTGTGGGCAAGGGCATCACCTTCGACTCCGGCGGTCTGTCGCTCAAGCCTTCGGCCTCCATGAAGGACATGAAATGCGACATGGCCGGCGGCGCGGCGGTGCTCGGAGCCATGGGGTTGCTCTCTTCCTACGAGGTGCGCTGCGAGGTGCACGGGATCGTTCCTGCCTGTGAGAACATGCCCGGCCCAAACGCCTATCGTCTCGGCGACGTGATCCGCAGCCAGCAAGGCCCTAGCGTAGAGGTGACCAACACCGACGCCGAGGGGCGGCTGGCCCTGGCTGATGGGATCTCCTACGCACGCAGTCTCGGCTGCGATCGCATCGTGGACCTGGCGACCCTCACCGGTGCCTGCCTGGTGGCCTTGGGGCCCGACGTGGCCGGCGTGCTGGGCGACCCCGAGGACCTGTGCCGCGAGCTCCTCACCGCGGCGGACCGCGCCGGCGAGGAAATGTGGCAGCTTCCGCTACTCGACGAGCTCAATGACCAGCTCAAGAGCCAGGTTGCGGACTGTAAAAACGCCGGCGCTCGCTATGGCGGCACCATTACCGCGGCGCTCTTTTTGAAAAAGTTCGTCAAAGACACCGACTGGGTCCACCTGGACATAGCCGGGCCGGCCTGGGCGGACAAAGCCAGGCCCGGACGGCCCGCCGGCGGCACGGGTTTCGGCGTGGCTACCCTGGTGCACTGGCTAAAGAACCTGGAGGGCGAAGGTTGAGGTGGCTCGGGCGGGTACTATTCTACGGTCGCATCCGCCGGATGAAAACCATCGGGCACGCCGCCGCGCTCCTGGCTGACGGCCGCACCGACGACGCCGAGAAGTTGCTGGAGTCGGCCCGCTCCAACGTGTGGGTGGAAGATCTGGCGGTTCATCACTTCGTACAGGGCAAGCTGCGCATGGAGCAGGGAGATCTGGATCGCGCCCAGATGCACCTGCACACAGCCCTGGGCCTTGGGCTGGATCGCGCGTCGGTGAAGCTGAACCTGGCGGTGCTCCTGGTGCGCAAGTGCGAGCTGGCCGCGGCCCTGGACCTGCTCGACGACGTGGACCTGTCTGACGACCCAGCCGTGGTGGAGCAGTCCCGGGTCATGCGCGGGGTCATCGCCGACACCCGCGGTGGCAAGTCCCTGGCCGACATCGCCCACCGGGCTGCCCGGTTTCGCAAAAAACACCTCAAGAAGGTCGACCCCAGTGGCAAAGCTACTTTGTCCGCGCTGGCCGAGCGCCTTCGCGGCAAGCTCTCGGGCAGCGACCGGGACGACGCCTGCCTGGTCCTGGGACAGGTCCTGGTGGAGGATCGCGGCGGCACCTGGCTCGCGGGACTGGAGCCCCGGGACCATCGCGTGCTGTTGGGCGGCGTCTTTTACTCGCCGGCGGCCATGATCAACGCCTTCCTTGCCAACGACACAGACCATATTCGACTACCTCCCCGTCCGAACTCGGACTCCTGAACCTCCACTCCCCGAAAAAAAAAGTCCGTCTCCTCACTTTTCACGCAACCGGTGCGCCCAGCCGCAGATAACCCGGATCGAGCAGTGAAACTTCTATTTCCACAACAGGAGACGAAACCCATGTCCATGAACCCGATTCAATCGAGCAGCATTCCAGCCCGAGCCGTTTTGGCTGTCCAATCCAACTCCATGGGGATCAAAAAAGGCACCAACGGTAGCCCGGTGCACCAGGTGCTGATGCAGTCGTTGGTCCCCAATCTGGGCGTCGGGGTGCTCAATAACCTGAAGCACCTTCAGAATCTCAAACAAAAACTCATGTCCACTCACAAGGGCAACGGTCAAATGGGAACCCCCAAGGCCCGACGCCAGCATCTACAGAGTCACATGAACCAGGTCGGCCAAAACATCACGTCCCGCCTGGGCCGCATGATGAACCGCTATCGCAGTCACGGCACCGGGGTGCCCCTGGGAAACACTCCCTCCGGGACTGCCCAGAGCGGATCCGACTACAGCTTCCTGGACGACCCCAAGATGAGCATGAGCGATAAGATCGAGCTGTTTCTCCAAAAGATCATGAAAGACAGCGAAGAAAAGATGGAGAAGCTCATGCGGGAGTACGACACCACGGGAACGTCCGCGCAAAAGACTGCCACCGAGACCACGGGCACGTCCAAGGCCAAGGGAAAGGGAAAGGGAAGGAGATGGGCAAAAGCCGGCGCCCTCCTGCTCAAGATCGGTACGGCGGTGGCCGCCGTGGTGGCGTCCGTCTACGCAACACCGGCAGCGGGCGCGGCAATAGCCGCCGGCGGAGCTGCCCTCAGCAAGAAAGTAGACCAGGCTGTGGACAAAAAATTCGGTGGCACAACGATTGGTGACACGACCACCGCATCGACCACCGGAACCACCGGTAACACGGCCGAGGACAAGGTCAAAAACGAGAGCGATCGACGGATGATCTTTTTCAAAATCCAAAAGCTCCAGACCGCGGTCCAGGAGATGGTCACCTTCTTTTCCACCAAGCTCAAAAAAGAGGCCGACCTGAACAACACCCTCATCCGCAACATGGCCTAAGGAGCGAAACCCCAAAATGACTACCAACGAAACAATCTCTCTCTCCGAGCCCGAAACCAACATCGAGGAGATCGCCTCCGGCGACGAGGAGAACCAGCTCCTGCTCGACATCGACGGCATCATGGCCGGAGACCTGCCCTTCGGGGCGATCTTCGGGCTGGACTCCGACGACATTCACGCCTTCGCCGATATGGCCGACGATCAACTCGCGTCGGGGCGGGTGGCCGAAGCACTGAAGCTCTATGAGGGCTGCGTGCAGCTCGACCCATTGGACGTCACCCTGCTTTGCGGCTACGCCACCTGTTTACAGCACGCCGGCGACTCCCTCCGGAGCCAGCAGATCACGGAGATCATAATGGAGCTGGAGCCCGAAGACCTGGACGTACACGCCTTCCTGGAGGCGACCCACCTTTTGCCCTCGGCGTAAGCCGAAAACCCAAAAGTAGGATCAGACGTCGAGGTTGCGCACGTTCTGGGCGTTGGCGGTGATGAAGTCCCGGCGGGGCTCAACTTGGTCGCCCATGAGGATCGTAAACACCTGATCGGCCTCGATGGGATCGTCCACCACCACCTTGAGCAGGGTCCGACGCTCCGGGTCCATGGTGGTCTCCCAGAGCTGCTCGGCGTTCATCTCACCCAGGCCCTTGAACCGCTGCACCGCCAGACCCTTGCGTCCCAGCTGCTCCACGTGGTTCACGAAGGGCAGATAGGATTCGAATCTCTCTACGCTGTCACCCTTGATTACCTCGTAGGGGGTCTGAATCGTCTCTTTCGCCCACTCAAACAACCGACAGAGCTCCATATACTCCGACGAGGAGACCAGGGACCAGCTCAAGGAGGTCTTTCGCCGGGACCCCGCAGAGCTGGTCTCAATAATGCAGTCGAATCCCCGATCCGTGGGGTCGGGCTGCACCCGGAAACTCTTGATGCCACCCTTGTCCACCTGGCTCACCAGCTGACGCCCGAGATCTTTCAGCTCCTGGCGATCTTCGAACATGGCCCGGGTGTATTCCCCCCGTTGCACGGCCAGGTGCAGCACATCGGGATCGCCCTCCGGAAGCAGGGCCTCCAACATTCGGCTGTACTCCTTGAGTTGCCGGACGAACTTCTGGATCTCCTCACCGGTGAGCGATGTGTCACCGCTTTTTACGACCATTCCATCGCTGCCCCGGCCCATCAAGAACTCGTCCATCTCCCGCTCATGCTTGATGTACAGGACCTTCTTGCCGTGCTTCACCTTGAACAGAGGAGGCTGGGCGAGGTACAGGTAGCCTCGCTCCAGTAGCTCGGGCATGTGCCGGTAGAAAAACGTCAGCAAGAGCGTGCGAATGTGGCTGCCGTCCACATCGGCGTCGGTCATTACTACAATGGAGTGATACCGCAGCTTCTCCACATCGAAACTATCTGCTCCTATGCCTGCACCCAGGGCGGTAACCAGGGTGATGATCTCCTGGGAGGAGAGCATCTTGTCGTACCGCGCTTTCTCCACGTTCAGGATCTTCCCCCGCAAGGGCAGAATGGCCTGATTTTTCCGGTCCCGGCCCTGCTTGGCGGTACCCCCGGCGGAGTCTCCCTCGACCAGGAACAGCTCGGCGTTCTCCGGGTTGCGTTCCTGGCAATCGGCCAACTTGCCCGGCAAAGAGAAGCTATCCAACGCTCCCTTGCGCTGTACCAACTCCCGGGCTTTGCGCGCGGCGTCCCGGGCGCGGGCCGCGGTGACGGCCTTTTGGATGATGAACTTGGCGCTCTTGGGGTTCTCCTCCAGGTAGGTGTTGAACTCCTCGTTCACCACCGCCTCCACCACGCCGATCACCTCGCTGGAGACCAGCTTGTCTTTGGTCTGGGAGTTGAACTTCGGGTCCGGGTGCTTGATCGAAACCACCGCGGTGATTCCCTCCCGCACGTCGTCCCCCGACAGGTTGGTCTTATGATCCCTGAGCAGCTTGTTGGTATCAGCGTAGACGTTGAGCGACCGCGTGAGGGATTTTCGGAACCCCGTAAGGTGAGTGCCGCCATCCTTGTTGTGGATGTTGTTGGTGAAGCAGTAGATGGACTCCTGGTAGGAGTCGTTCCACTGCAAGGCCACCTCCACCACGATTTCGTCGCGCTCCTTGCTAAAATAGATCACCTTCTCGTGGATGGGCACGCGGTTCTTGGACAGGTGCTCCACGAAGGAGGCGATCCCGCCCTCATACTCAAAGACATTTTTGCGATTGGTCCGCTGCTCCAGGATCGTGATGCTCAGCCCCGGGTTCAAAAAGGCCAGCTGCCGGAGCCGCTTGGAGATCCGTTCGAAAGAATACTCCAGGGTGGTAAAAATCTCCGCGTCCGGACGGAAGGTGATGAGCGTACCGGTCTTCTTGGTGGGAGTAAGCTTGGTGAACTCGGAGATCGGCGCGCCCCGGACGTAGCGTTGCTCGTAGGTGTACCCGTCCCGGTACACGTTGAGCTTCAACTCCGAAGAGAGGCCGTTGACCACGGACACGCCTACGCCGTGCAGACCGCCCGACACCTTGTAGCTGGAGCTATCAAACTTGGCCCCGGCGTGCAGCTCGGTCATGATGACCTCGGCGGCGGTGCGACCCTCTTCTTCTTTCATCCCCACCGGGATGCCCCGGCCGTTGTCCTCCACGGTCACCAGACCAGAGAAATGCAGGGTGACGTCTATCTGGTCGCAATACCCAGCGAGGTGCTCGTCCACGGAGTTGTCCACCACCTCGAACACCATGTGGTGCAGACCGCTGCCATCGTCAGTGTCGCCGATATACATACCGGGCCGAGTGCGCACGGCTTCGAGGCCCTTGAGAACCTGAATGTCTTCCGCGGTGTACTCGGCTGCACCGTTGGCTTTATAGTTGGAGAGATCTTCGTCTTCTTTGGAGCTCTCCACCACTTCGTGGTCAATGGAGTTGGTGGGGTCGGTGGGGTCTTTGGAGAGGTCGTCGGTGGTCATGAAACTCATCCGCCTGGAGGTTATTTTTTCCCCTTCAATGGGGTCGGCGGATTATACCGCACAAACCTGTCTTAACCCATCAAAAACCACCCTCAGCGGAGTCCATCACTTCACCATCAACAATCTGAAAATATTTGTTTTTCTCCCCATCCATCACCCATTGCCGATCCACGGTGGTAACAAAGGTCTGGCACTGCATCTGGCTGATGTAATCGAACAGCACCTGTCGCCTCCCTCCGTCGAGCTCGCTGCCCATGTCGTCAAGCAATAGCACCGGCGGCTCTGTGCGGTGATCGTGAATCCACAGCACCTCAGCGAGCTTTAGGGCCAACACGATGGTGCGCGCCTCTCCCTGGGAAGCCGCCAATCGCGCGGGACGATCGTCGAGCACCAGGTTCACATCATCGGCGTGGGGCCCGATTCCGGTGAATCCACGGCGCAGATCTTCGCTCCGCCTGCGGCGCAGGGCCTCGCCCAACAGCGCCGTCCACACCCCCTCATCTAGCTGGAGTTGTTGTTTACCCAGGATCTCGGCAAGACCCCGAGCGCGATAGCCTAAACGGAGGGTCTTGCCACCGCCGGTGAGCTCATCGTGTACCCTGGCCAGGATCGGCTTAAGCTCCTCAAGCAGCTCCAAACGTCGCATCACGAGGGCGGCTCCGGCCTGCGCCAACTGCTCATCGAGTGCCTCGAGCCAGACCAGGTCCACTGGGCCTGCATGGGACTGTTTCACCAGGGCATTACGCTCCCGCAATATGCGGTTGTACCGCCGCACCACCCGGAGGTGAATCGCGTTGACGTTGAACAGGGCTCGATCCACAAAGGACCGTCGACCGGAGGGCTCGCCGCGTACCAGGGCAAGATGCTCGGGGGTGAAAAGCACGACGTTGAAGCCGCCGAAGTACTCTTCAGTAGACTCCACGGGGGCGCCGTCCACCTGGAGGCGCCGCGCTCCTTCGCCCATTCCCACTTCAAGAGTCATGGTGCGATCTTCCACTTCGGCGCGAGCCTTCAGACGAAACCCCGGGCTCCCCCAGCGTGTGAGCTGCGATATTCTCCCCGGCCGAAAGGTCCGGAGGGAAGCCACATAAAAGATTGCTTCAATGAGGTTGGTCTTTCCCTGGGCATTGTCCCCATGGAAGACGTTGATGGAGGAACCGGGTGTAACAACGCAGGTGGCGAGGTTTCGCCAACTCGTCAGGCTGAGATCCAGCAATCGCACCAGAAGCTCGGATCAGAGCCGCAGAGGCATCACCACGCCGACGAAATTTTCCGAATCCACGGGCTTGAGCACGCAGGGGTCGAGCTCCTCGTTGAACTCCAAAAACACCTCGTCGCCGTCGATGCGAGCGAGGGCATCGATGAGGTAAGAAGCGTTAAAACCAACGGTGATGGACTCCCCTTCGTAGTCCACCTCTATATCTTCCTTAGCCTCTCCCACCTCCGGAGTGTCAGCTTCCACGGTGAGCCGCTCGTTGGCCACGATCATTCGCAGCCCCTTGTTCCGGTCCTCGGACATTAGGGAAACACGCTTGAGAGCGGCGATGAGGTGGATACGATCTACCACCAGCTTCTTGTCGCAAGAGTTGGGAATTACCTTTTCGTAAGGTGGGAATCGAGAGTCGATGAGTCGTATGGACAGGGTGATGTCGCCGTACTTGGCGAAGAGCACACCCTCGGCCACCAGGAGCTCACAGTCCCCGTCATTCCCTTCCATCATCCGCTTGAGCTCCTGAAGCCCCTTTTTGGGGATCAGGATTGGGTCGGTGAGAGGCCAACCGCCTTTGATCTCCTCTTCAGCCTTGGAGAGACGATGTCCATCAGTGGAGACCATTCTAATAATGTTCCCGTCGGTCTCCAGCAGCACGCCCGAGAGGTGTTGACGGGTATCGTCCGCCGAAACGCTGAACAGCGTGCGGTTGATCAGGTTCAGCAGGGTGGGGATGGGAACCTTGTCAAACCCCTCCTCCGGTGCCACGGGCACCTCAGGGTAGTCGTCAGACATGAGCCCCACCACACGGAATCGAGCCGGTCCGGATCGAAGCTCCACGTGATTCGAATCCGTCTTCTGTACGTGGAGTTCATCCACGGGCAAATTCTTGACGATTTCGAACAACGCCTTGGCCCCCACGGCGATACCACCATCCACCGCGTTGGAGGACTCAATACGACAGCTCATGGTGATGTACAGGTCCGTAGCCCGAATGAGCAAAGACGAATCCCCGTCGGTTACCACCAATGCGTTTGACAGCATCGGCATGGTGCTGCGGCGCTCGGCAATGCCTTGGGCCAAGGCCAGACCTTTGAGGAATTCTTTTTGGTTGATGGTGAACTTCATGCTGAGCCTCTGTTTGCGAAAAGCTTGCGCGGACTGCTCTTCTTCTTATCTTTTTATAAATTTAGGTAAGAATAAGTCATCGGAGTAGGGCCTGTGATTTTGTTTATATCACCCATAACGCTTTGAAAATTAAACAAAAACAAATAACTATTTTGGGGATTATCCCTGGGGACATCCCGTGGGAAAGAGGCTTATGATAGCGTCTAAGGTTTGAACGTACATTGTTTCCAGACGTTTTTCACAGCCTGACCAACAGGTTGTCCACACATGCCCGTCGTGGCGACCATTCTTACGGCCATGGCTTTGCCCGGTCAACCACTTTGGACGGTGTTGGAAGCACAAAGCCTCCACCCCCATATTTTTGACTGTGTTGTGCATGGAACCGCTGTGGGGAATTTCAAAGGAATCTATCCGGTGAGGATTCTTTCCAGGGCCTCAACGCTCTGCCCGGTCGCTTCATCTTCCTGTACCAGACGCTTGATCTTCTTGTCCGCGCTCAGGACGGTGGTGTGGTCCTTTCCACCGAACTGTCGACCGATCTCAGCGAGGCTCGCCGGGGTTAGCTTGCGGCACAGGTGCATGGCGATCTGTCGTGGATAGGAGATGGACCGCGGGCGCCGGGAGCTTTTTAGGTCCTTGGGTCGGATGTTGAAGTATGCGGAGACCTCTCGCTGGATGCGCTCTATGGTCACCTGGCCGCTGTTCCTCGAAAGCATGTTCTGCAGGATCTGCTGGGCAAACTCCACGGTGATTGGGCGTCCTTGGAGGCTGGAGAAGGCTGCCAGACGGATGAGAGCACCCTCGAGCTCCCGTACGTTGGAACGAATGCGAGCGGCAAGGAAGTGCGCTACGTCGTTGGGCAACCCGATGTCGTCCATATCGGCCTTATTTTGGAGGATGGCCACGCGGGTCTCGAGTTCCGGCACCACAATGTCCACAATGAGTCCCCAGGTGAAGCGGGACTTCAGCCGCTCCTCCAGCTCAGGCATTTGGTTGGGGAACTTGTCGGACGTGATGACGATCTGCTTCTTTTTTTCATGCAGTGCGTTGAAAGTGTGAAAAAACTCCTGCTGCGTGCGATCCTTGCCGGCCATGAACTGGATGTCGTCTACCAGTAGCACGTCGCAGTGGTCACGGTACCGTTCCCGGTACTCTTCCATCTTTCCCAGACGCAGAGAGTTAATGAACTCGTTCATGAACCGCTCGGCGGTGATGTAGGTAACATTCCAGCCCGGGTGCTGGTCCAAGAGGGAATGGCCGATGGCTTGCAGCAGGTGCGTCTTGCCTAGACCCGTACCGCCGTAAATAAACAGCGGGTTGTACTTGGTGCCTGGCATTTGGGCTACCAGCTCCGAAGCGGCTTGGGCGAACTGGTTGGAGGGGCCCACCACGAAGTTGTCGAACCGATAGCGATCGTTGAGGAAGGAGTGGGCCGCACCTTGATGGGCGGCTATGCGCTGTCCGGGGATCATCCCCGTGGCGGCGGGCTGGGGTTTTGGCTCATTTCCCGGCCCTGGATCAACGCCCAAGATACTGGTGGACTCAACAGAGGTAGGAGAGGTAGGAGGCGACATCTCGTCCACGAGCACATGGATGGCAACTTCCTGCTGGGTCTGGTTGAAGATCTCAACCTGCACGGAACGCAGGTAGTTATCCTCGAACCACTCCTTGAGGTAGGGATTGGGCGCCATGAGGGTGAGATCGGATCCCGAGTAACGGATGAAGCGCAGTGGTCGGATCCAGAGGTCGAAGTTCTGGTCCGACATTTTTGCTTCAATCACCTTCAGGGCGTTTGTCCAAATCAAATTCATAGAGTCCTGCCGCGTGGTGTACAACGGATCCGCAGAGTTATCCACAGAGTTATCCACAACTGTGGATAAGACGACAAAAGGCATATTTTTTAGTCGGTTACACTAGAACCGGTAGTCTGTATTCCACATAAGGATCTGCCACCATACCGTTTTCGAATCAGTTGCGGCTGATGAGGATCATTTCGGTGAAGTAGTATCTCTGAGTATCACCGCCGTCGTGAGACTAGCAAGGACTAATCCGCGCCGAAATCCAAACTGCGTGACAATTAACCGGAAAAAAAGATGGGGATCCATTGGCAGACAGCGAATGGAAAAAGTGGTAGAAAACCAATTGCGATAACCACCTAAAATGGTTACAAAAAACCTGTTAGTTATTGAGTGAGGTATGAGGGACCCTTGTTCCATGCGGATCTGATCGACATGAGGGTACTCAAAAGCCTTTGCACCGGCGTTTTCCCGCTGATCGCCCCGGCAGATGCCCGTGGTTCATGGCCCTGTGAGTTTTGGTGAGATCAGGATCCGATCCTCTTAGTAATATAGGATCCAGAAACACTCCCGTCTGTGTCTGTTCGGACGGTTGGGTTGTGACCACCTGTAGGTAGAGGAGACGGTTGCAAATGACCTTGACATAGGACCGGTCTCTTGATATTAGGCTGCACCCTTAACCATTGGACCCAATGCCCTTAGGAGCTGCGTCGTGAAACGGACCTATCAGCCACATAACAAAAGTCGACGACGGACCCACGGCTTCCGTAGACGCATGCGTAGCAAGAATGGTCGTTTGGTGTTAGCGCGCCGGCGGCGTAAAGGCCGCAAGCGTGTCGCCGTTACCACGCCTAAGAAGTAATCCAACAGGCCCGGTCCAGGATAAAGTGTCCAGTTTGACCCGGGGCCTCTCCAATGTGGGGAGCCGGCGTAATGCGCCTGAACCGTCGTACGGGGCAGTGTTGGCCCAAAACATTCAGGCTCAGGAAGCGGCGGGAGTACCTCCTCGTTCAGCGGCGGGCCAGAAAACACCTCACCCGAGATCTGGTGATTCTCTGGATGGCCGGGCGGACGTCGACCACGCGGCTGGGCATTACCGTAAGTCGCAAGGTGGCCAAGCAGGCCGTTTTACGAAACCGCGTGAAGCGCTGGATACGGGAATCTTTCCGACGTCTCGACCTGGACCTTGCCTCACGTCCACTGGATGTGGCTGTGATAGCTCGGCCCAGGGCGGTACACGCCAACTACCAGACGATTCGATCTCAGATTACGAGTTTCTGGGACCGCGTGGCGCCGGCGGAAAAATCTCCATCTGGCAGGTAGCTCAGCTTCCTCTGGTGTGGATCCTGCTGGCCCCCATCCTGGTGTACCGGAAGATTATCTCACCGTTTTTTCCCCCACGTTGTCGATTCTATCCGAGCTGCTCCGCTTACGGAGTAGCGTCCATTCGGAAGCACGGACCCTTCGTGGGTCTCTATCGTACCTTGATGCGCCTGCTGCGATGCCATCCCTGGCACGCCGGCGGCTATGATCCGCCCTGAGCGGCTTTAGACCTTACCGGAGATACCCGTGGACAAAAAACAGCTGTACATCGTGATGGGCGTGAGTGTGTTGTTTCTGCTTGGCATCATCGGCTACCGGTGGCTTTTCGGCGACAAGAAGGACGCGGAGGGCAACAAGGCCCCAGTGACCGCCACCGGGACCCAGAAGGAGGCAGGTAAGACAAGTGATGGGAAGACGGTGGTCAAGGCGAAGGAGCCTACCGCCAGCCCGTCAAAGAAGCGTCCGGGCGCCAAGGGTCCCACCATTGGAGTGGTGCGGGCCATCTCCGACGACGATCTCCGTGTGGAGGGTGTCACCGACCTGGCGTTGGTGCGGAAGCGTTTTGGCTGGGCCTTGGATCGATCTAAGAAAAAGGCAGCGATTCGACTCCTAGATCACGCCGTCAGTCTGGCTGCCACCGACGCGCAGCTCGTAGAGCTCGGGCGGGTCGCATGCGACCACGGTTTTGAGAAGTCAGCCAAACGAGCGGCGGCGCGCCTCATCGCCGCGCCCGACATCAAAGCGTTTTACCAGGCCTACCTGGACGGTCTATGTGCTGTAACGGCCAAGAAGGCACCACTGGCCGCGACGCACCTGCGCACGGCCATGAGGAAGGCCAAAAGTGACCTTCAACGGGGGCGGGTACTCACCGTTCGGTGTCGTCTTGCGGTGGACGCCAAGCAGATCCCGGCCGCCATCGTTCCCTGTAAGGGTGCCATGGCTAAGGGCGGTGATGGTCCAGCCATGTACCAGGCCGCGCGGCTGGAGGTGCTGGTCAATGACAAGTCTCCCAAAGCCGTAATGCTGCTCGATCGTGTCTTGCGTCTAGACCGAACGCAGGTCGCCGCAGCTCGAGAGCTTTCCGCCCTCCAGGTGCGCCTCGGTCTCGGGAAGAAAGCGGCGCTCACGTTGACCACCACGGCTTCGGCGTTGGCAAAGGCAGGGAGGCATTACGGCGCCCTGGCGCTCTTTAGGCGGGTGTCCATTCTCGCTCCCAAGAGTGTTACGGGGCCCCTGGGCGCGGCCCGGGCCCTACGCGCCCTCGGCAATAACGATGCAGCCGAGAAACAGTACGGCCGGGCCGGAGATCTCGCCAAGGGGAACGTAGTGCTTCGGGTGGAGTTGGCCACGCTCTTGCAGAAAAAGAGCGTCCTTTCCGCTGTGCGGGTGCTCGAGGACGCCCAGCAGATCGATCCCTCCAGCCAGCTCGTTCGGGAGGCGCTCGGCCGGGTGCGATCGCTGCTCTCGGTTAAGCAGCCCACGCGCTATCGTCAGCGGATCACCCGGGTGGAGGGCAAGCTTCTCAAGCTCAATTTCACTACCTGGGGCGGTACACCCCGGGACGTCATCCTCAAGGCAAAAAAGTATCGGGAGTTTGCCAAGGGAGTGAGCAAGAGGGGGAAGAAAGGCACTGAGCAGCAGGTGAATCTGGTGCGCACCTGGGACGCCTACTGGTACCCCCTGAGGCTGGACTTTGACGGCAGCAGTTTCAAGGTTCCGCCCTTCCCCCGTCGCCATCCGCGGCCCACCTGGCAGTACCAGAGCTGGGACCGGCTGCGATGGGACGGCAAGAAGTTCGTGTTGCATCGGGGCAAGGGGAGCCATGTGGTCAAGCGTCGGGGCAAGCAGGTGTTTGGCTACCGCTGGCCCGTGGTGTACCCCGGCATGGCTCCGGCGCAGGTGGTCATCGAGCGCATCTACGAGGTGGACCCAGATAACTCCTATGCCTGGGATATGGAGGTCCGGGTGGTCAACCGATCGGCCACCAAGCAGTCGGTGAACATGAGAGTTCTTATTCCTTCGGTGGACGCAGAGAAGGAGAACCGCAGCTTCTTCAACCCCGTGTCCCTGAAGAAGGAGGCGGTGTGCATGGTGGGCGACAAGGTGTTCATGCGCACCCTGTCCTCCATCCGGGGATCGGGCAAAGGGTGCATGGGCTGCGACGCTTCCACCTGCGCCTGTCGCCGGACGCCCTCCAAGCAGCCCACCTTCACCGGTAAAGTACGCTGGATTGGTATCGACGAGATGTATTTCCTGCTCGCCGTGGCCATGGACGTGAAAAAAGATGTGACGTGTCGGTTGTCCGACGACGATCATGCCTCGGCCAAGGGCAAGCTCAAGGCCAAGGCCGTCCTCATGTCGTCGGTGCTGTTCAAAGACGAGAAGTTGCCCCACAAGGGGTCCGTCGCCACCTGGCGTTTCAAGGTCTACTCCGGGCCGAAGATTTCCGACGAGTTGAGCAAGGTCCGGTTGGGAAATATGAACCCCAAGCTCGAGGAGTCCATCGACTACGGTCTCTTCTGGTTCATCGGTCAGCCCATGATCTGGATGATGAAGCAGATTCAGAAGGTGGTGGGCAACTGGGGCATAGCCATCATCTTGCTTACCATCCTGATCAAGCTGCTCACGGCGCCGCTGACCATGAAGCAGATGCGGTCCATGAAGGGCATGGCCGACCTCAAGCCGGAGATCGACAAGCTCAAGGAAGAGTGTGGGGAGGACAAGCAGCGGTTCCAGCAGGAGATGTGGGCTTTATATAAGTCCCACAAGATAAATCCGCTCTCCGGGTGTCTCCCCATGGTGTTGCAGATGCCCATCTACATCGCCTGGTACCAGGCGCTCATGGTGTCGGTGGACTTGTACCGGGCGCCGCTCTTTGGGTGGATCGGCGATCTCACCAAGCCCGATGTTGCGTTTCACATTGCCGGTCACGGGATTCCGATCCTGCCGGTGCTTATGGGCGCGACCATGTTTTTGCAGCAGCGGATGACGCCCACGACGGCCGACAATCCTCAGGCCAAAATGATGATGTACATGATGCCGGCCATGTTCACTTTCTTTATGCTGTTTTTGCCGTCCGGGCTGACGCTGTACATTCTCACCAACACCGTGCTGACCATGGTGCATCAGTGGTACATGAACCACTCTGATTGATGTTGGTCTCACCGATATCCGCACCCACCGTTTGACATTTCCTTGAGTCGTTTTCGGCGTTGATTCGTTCGCTTCGCCCGCACAACGGAGCTTCACTCTGCCGCTCCAGCGGGACGCTGCAAGAGCGGCTGCCGTGAACTCCTGTCGGGTATCGCTCGTTGGGTTGCGGGTGACTATTGATGGTACCTGGGTATAAAGGGGGCGTACTACGGTACTATGGGTTGTTTTTGGCGAGGTTTTGTTTTGGCTGATCGGGATGTCATTGTTGGGTTAGGTACTCCGGCGGGGGCGGGAGGGATTGCGGTGGTGCGGCTGTCCGGTGATGGGGCGGTGGCGGTGGGGGAGCGGTTGGTGCGGGGGCTCGGTAGGCGTGGACAGGGGCGTCGGTTGCGGCTTTGTAAGGTGGTGCACCCGACCCATGGGGAGGTGTTGGACCAGGCCATGGTTTGTATTATGATCGGGCCCAGGAGCTACACTGGGGAGGATGTGGTGGAGCTGCAGACCCACGGCGGTCCGGCCACGGTGGCGGCGGTGATTGGTGCGTGCCTCGAGGCGGGGGCGCGGATGGCGAGCCCTGGGGAGTTTACCCTGCGTGCTTTTCTCAACGGTCGAATGGATCTCGCCGAGGCCGAGGCTGTAGCCGGACTGGTGGGAGCGCAGAGTGAGCGTGCCCGGCGCGTGGCCTTGCGTCAGCTCCACGGTGGATTGGGAGAGGTCCTGGGGAACATTCGTCGGGCCTGCGTGGAGGTGCTTGCGGAGGTGGAGGCGCGTCTGGACTTTCCGGATGACGAGTTGGAGGACCTCCCGGTGGAGCCCTTGATTCTGCGGCTCGATGATATTCTGGGGCGACTGGACGCGCTCCTGTCCCAGGCCCCCGCGGGACGGCTCGCCCGGGAGGGTGCGCGGGTGGTTTTGCTGGGGCGTCCCAACGTCGGGAAGTCCAGCCTCCTCAACGCACTGGTGGGCCGCCATCGCGCCATCGTACATTCGAGTCCGGGCACCACCCGGGACTGGTTGGAAGACGAGCTGTCTTTGGGAGGGTTACGTCTGACTATTGTGGACACCGCCGGGCAGCGCCCAGGCACCGAGGACGATCCCGCTGAGGCCATGGGCGCGCAAATCGCCTTGGATCAAGCGCTCCACGCTGACCTGGTGCTATTGGTGATCAGTCTGGTTGAGGGGATCACCTCTGCGGATCAACGGCTCCTTTCCCAACTCGGGGACCGGGATGTGGCGGTAGTGCTCAATCAGATCGATCTCGTGGACGACGAGACCCTGGACCGAGCAGCGGACCAGGCGGCCGCGAGGGGTCTGTTGGTGATGGGTCGCACGTCGGCCACCGGGGGAGACGGCGTGTCGGCGCTCACAGACGGCCTGCGAAACCGCTTTGATGGTGGGGAGGTCGCCTTTGAGGAGCTGCCCCTAGTGAGTGAGAAACGCCATGAGGAGTCTCTTCGCTTGGCCCGGGGTTTGGTTGTGGATGCTCGGCGGAAACTGCGTCGGGGGCGGTCCGAAGAGCTCGTGGCGTTAGATATCAGGGAGGCCACGGTGGGACTGAGCAGCATCACCGGGGAGGGGGTAACCGAGGACGTTCTGGAGCAGATATTCAGTCGTTTTTGTATCGGGAAGTGAGCCGGCCGATCAACCCCGTGGACTTCAGAAGACGGGCCACATCGGGTGGAGAGTCCCCGCCTGGTGGAATCACGGCGCAGACGGAACATGCGCCAAATTCCTCAATTAAACCAGGTGTTTGGCCTGTTTCCTCTCCTTGTGTATCCACTGTGTTGAGGATCACTCCAGCCACCGGAATTTCCCTGCGACGCAGATGGTCCAGGGTCAGGAGCGTGTGGTTCAGAGTGCCCAGACCCAGGCGGCCCACCACCAGGCACTCGGGGGACCACTGCCCGATCACGTCGGCCCAGAGCAGATCCTGGGCAAAGGGAACGCAGAGCCCACCAGCGCCCTCCACCACTACCAGGTCCCTATGATCGGCCAGTGCCTGGAGCTGCTCGGTGAGGTCGGAGAGGCATATCTCCCGGCCCGCCTCCCGGGCTGCGGCCAGGGGGGCCGCTGGGAGCGCAAAGGATTGACCCAGACAGGAGTCGGGGTTCTGGTCACTTACTGCTGCCAATCGTTGCCAATCGGCCAGTCCTCCGGGTAGCCTTCCGTTGACCAGCCCCGTCTCTACGGGTTTGAAGGCAGCCACTTTCAGACCGGCCCGGCGGAGGCCATGGATCAGACCCGCCGCCACGACGGTCTTTCCAACGCCAGTGTCCGTGCCTACTACTGCCAGCAGATTTCGGGGTGAGGATCGGGGTGACTCGGGAGGAGTTCCTGGGTGGGGGGTCATTGGGTGGTCTCCCGGATTCCCCGAGCCGTGGCTTCCACCAGTAGGGTGAGCTCCTCGTCGTCCAAGGTGAGGGGAGGCATCAGCACCAACACCGGGCCCAGAGGGCGCAGCATAACCCCGAGGTCGCGGACCCGTTGGCAGACCCTGACCCCCACCTGGTCTTCGGCAGGGTAGGGTCGGCGGGTGGGTCGATCTTCCACCAGCTCGATACCCACCATGAGGCCTTTTTGGCGAATCTGTCCGCAGTGGTCCAAGGGCGCAACGCGCTCTTCCAGGAGCTCCGCTAGGCGGGCCGCCCGGCCGGGGAGTTGCGCCAGTATGTTTGTGCTGTCGAAGAGGTCCAGGGAGGCAATGCCCGCGGCGCAGGCCAGCGCGTTGCCGGTGTAGCTATGGCCGTGGAAGAAGGTGCCGAGCTCATGGGGGCAGTCTCGGAAGGCGGAGAAGATAGCGTCTGTAGCGAGCGTCGCGGCCAGAGGCAGGTACCCTCCGGAGATGCCTTTGGCCAAGGCCAGCAGGTCTGGTGTCACCCCTTCGGGTTCTCCTGCAAAGAGGGTCCCCGTGCGACCGAATCCCACCGCGACCTCGTCAAAGATCACCAGGACGTCATAGGCCTTGCAGAGGCGTACGACCTCCTTCAGGTATCCCTCCGGCTGGACGATGATACCGGCGGCGCCCTGGACCTGGGGCTCGATGATCAGGGCCGCCAGGCTTTCATGGTTCTGTTCGAGGGTTTTTTTCAAGGCTTCGAGGCAAATGTCCCGGCTGCCCTCCGGATCATTTCCATCTCCCATTCGATACCAATAGGGGGTGGGTACTCGGGCGACGTTGAAGAGCAGCGGGTGGAATATGCGGTGGAATAGATCAATTCCCCCGACGCTTACTGAGCCCAGGGTGTCTCCGTGGTAGGCCTCCGCCAAGGCCAAGAAGCCGGTTTTCGACTTCTTGCCTAGGATTTGCCAGTACTGGTAGGCCATCTTCAGGGCCACTTCCACTGCGGTGGACCCGTTGTCTGAGTAGAACACCCGGGTCAGCGGATCGTAGGTCCGCTCTACCAGTCGGGTCGCCAGGTCCACGGCGGGGGTACATCCCAGTCCGAGGAGTGTTGAGTGGGCCACCCGGTCGAGCTGGGCTCGAATGGCATCGTCTATTTCCGGGCGGCGATGTCCGAAGAGGTTTACCCACAGGGAGGAGACCCCATCCAGGTAACGACGGCCCTGAAGGTCCACGAGATAGTGACCTTCGGCTCTGTCGATGATCAAGGGATCGGTGTCGAGCCAGCCGGCCATACGGGTGAAGGGGTGCCAGAGGACCTGCCGGTCCAGCTCCGACCAATTTTTTTCAGACATTGCTTCCTCTATGGATCAATGAGTTGGATCAATTTTTCGCTGAGGTCGTCTACCTGGTCGCGCCGGTGGGCAGCGGAGAGGGAGATGCGGAGACGGGAGGTGCCCGGTGGTACTGTTGGTGGTCGAAATGCCCAAGCCAGGGAACCCGCCTCGCCCAGCAGCTTCTGGATCACCGTGGCTTGTTTTGGGTCGGCGAAGGGTAACGAGACGATGGGAGTTCCATCTCCGCTTGGCTCGAGGCCGGCTTCCCGTAGCTGGGAACGTAATCCTTTTGCCAGGTGTAGTACCTTGGTTCGCAGGTTGTCTCCGACGGGGCCGGTGGATAGGGATAGGGCCTGGATGGAGCTACCAAGAACTGCAGGCGGCAGGGCGGTGGTGTAAATGAAAGCCCGGGCTCGGTTCATTAGCCACTGCGCTACCCGGTCACTGGTCGCGGTGAAGGCGCCGTGACTGCCCAGCCCTTTGCTGAAGGTGCCCATTTGTACCTGCGGTCGCACCTTTAGCTGGGCACAGTAGCCTCGTCCTCCGGGACCCAGTACTCCCATGGCGTGGGCCTCATCCACCAGGAGTGGAGCTCCATATTCTTCGCTGAGGCGTGCCAAGTGGTCGATTGGAGCGAGGCTGCCGTCCATGGAAAAGACGGTGTCGGTGAGGATCCAGCGCCGGGAGTTTTGGGGTTCGGAGAGCCACTCTTCTAGTATATCCCATCGGCCGTGGGGGTAGATTCGTCGGTGAGCGCCGCTGAGGCGGCACCCATCTACAATGCTCGCGTGATTGTGTGCGTCGGAGAAGATGGTATCCTGCGGTTGACACAAAGCGGCGATGGAACCCACATTTGCCTGGTAACCTGAAGGGAATAATAGACAGGCTTGCGCTCCGGTGAAATGGCGAAGGCGCTCTTCCAAGTTGGCGTGTGGGGGCACTCCGCCCGTAACGATTCGAGAACCAGCCGAGCCGCAACCGTATCTTTGGAGGGCCTGGGCTGCGGCCCGGATACAGTCAGGGTGCTGGGCAAGGCCCAGATAATCGTTGCCGGAAAAGTCGCTGAACCACTTTCCGTTGATGCATATCTCCCCCGGACGGCGGTCATCGATGGCTGTTAGACTACGGCGGAGGCCCTCAACAGTGAGGCTATGAAGCTCGTCCTCCAACCAGGACATGGCCGTGACTGGGTTTTCCTGGGGCATGGCAGTCAGATCTTCCATCCGCAGGCAAATGTCAACCCCTTATTGCCCTGGTGGTTGACAATGAAAAGACGTTTCACGTGAAACAACTTCGAATCCGGCGACAACGCACTGTTATTGTTGGTTTATTGTGAATCCCGCCATGGGGTGTGCTCATCGATTCGAATCCGTTCCACGAAATTCGACCTGCGGGCTTACCTTAATAAGCACACGTTTTCGGTTTCCTCCAACCGTGTAGCGGTGCATCTCTCCTTGGAGCTGGTTTTGCTCCTGTTGCCGCTCGGTCAACATGCACCAGATGCTTCCGGTGGAGTGGACGCATCGTTGGCCGATGTCGAGCCACTCTTTGGGCTCGAAGACCGCGCGGCTCACCGCATGATCGAATTGAATGGACCGGTCCGCCAGCACATTTACGTCTTCGTGGAGGATATCAATCCGAGCGTCCAACACCCTGCGGGCGTGGTGCAGGAAGGCCACACGTTTCTCGGACACTTCGCACAATGAGAAGTCCATGGAGGGCACCAGCAGTGAAAGGGCGAGGCCCGGGAGTCCGGCGCCGCTTCCAACATCGAGTAGTGTCTCCTGGGGCTGACCCATGCGCTGCAACCTACCGGCGAAGGCCATGCAGTCAGCCAGATGAATCCCGACGATCTCCTCAGGTTTCCGGCTACCCACGATTCGTTTGCGTCGGTTCCATCGTTGGATCAGGTCCGCATATGCCGCGAGGCGCTCGGTTGCGCCCTGTGGGGTTGTACAGCCGAGTCTGAGAGCGAGCTTTTGCAGATCATCGACCATATTTAGTTTTCCAGGAGAGGACATAGCCTATGTTCGTAGCTCCGTTTTGTAGCTGCAGGGTCTTGAAGTAGACAGAATCCTAGTTTACGGTAAAATCCTCCTCAGGTTGGTGATTGGGCTTCTAACAATTATTTGGTGATTCATTGGCGAAGCAGAATCTACTCCTCGTTGACGGTGATCAGCGCAGTTTGCGCGTGCTTGAGGTAAGCCTCAAAAAGGCGGGTTATGTGGTCACAACTGCCGTCAACGGCCTCGATGGCTTGGAGAAGGTCGAGATGGCCGAGCCCGATCTCATCATCTCCGACACCAGAATGGAGGCATTGGACGGGTTCGAATTCTGTGGACGCCTCAAGGATAATCCCTCCTGGCAGTCGATCCCCTTCATTTTTCTCACCAGTGAAAAATCCATCGAGGACAAAATCAGAGGCCTCGAGTTGGGCGTGGAGGACTACCTCACTAAGCCCATCTATATCAAGGAGATCGTCACGCGGGTGAAGATCCTGCTGCAAAAGGCGCAGCGGGAGCGGATCAAGCGTCGAGACAGCCGGACCAAATTCGAGGGTTCGTTGGCCGACATGGCCGTGGTGGATTTGATTCAGACCATCGAAATCAGCCGAAAGTCTGGTGTTATACATTTCTCCGACGAGGAGGGAGTCACCGGAGCGGTCTATTTCCGAGATGGTAACGTCATCGATGCCGAGCTGGGTCGACTCAAGGCGGAAAACGCCATCTACCGACTGCTTATCTGGTCCGAAGGGGCCTTCGAGGTCGAATTCAAGTCGGTCCATCGCGAAAACGCGATCAACCTCTCGAATCAGGGCCTGCTCATGGAGGGGCTCAGACGCATGGATGAATGGGGGCGTCTCCTAGAGGAGTTGCCCCCCCTCACATCGGTTTTCGAGGTGGACTACCGGGAGCTTTCGGAACGGTTGTCCGAGATACCGGACGAGGTAAACCAGGTGCTGCGGCTCTTCGACAGCCGGCGGAGTCTCCAGCGGGTGGTGGACGACTGTGACTTACCCGACCTGGATACCCTGCAGCTCATCAGCAAGCTCTATTTCGAAGGGCTGATTTTTGAGTCCGAAGAGGAGGAAGAGCAGGAGGAGGAACTGGATCCTCCCTCCCTGGAAGGTTGGCTCCGCGACCCATTGGCTGCCGCGGCGGCCTTTTCCGGCGTTGTAAAGAAAGCCCCGATCCAGCCGGAGGGCGAGCCGGCGGCGGATGTGGATGCGGCCCTCGCCCGGTCCAAGCATCGCCCCCGGCGCATTACCGAGCGGGGAATCGGGCAGTACGTCAAGCGTCCCGATGGACAAGACGGGGATGAGGACTTAACAGATCCCTCGGATGAGGACCATACCGGCAATTCACGCCGCCTGGCCCGGGAGCCGGTTTCTCCGCCGGACCGCCCCTGGGGAGACCTGGACGAGACCTTCAGAAAGAAGCCTGTGACTTCCGAGCCCGAGCCCGAGATCGAGCCCGAGATCGAGTCCGAGCTCGAGCCGGAGCCGGAGCCGGAGTCAGAGCCGGAGCCAGAAATTGAGACGAAGCCAGAAATCGAGCCGGAGCTTGATTCTGAGATCGTGCCAGAGCCAGAGGAGAGGGACGAGGAGATTCCATCGGGTGCGCCGGAAGAACGCGGGGTAGACGAAGAGGAGGACGCCGCTGTCGGGAGACGTACGGATTTCTCCTTGCCGGCTGAGCGGGCCCAGGATTCACTGCCGGCGCAGGAACCCTCTGCGGTTCCGGAGCCCGAAGAGGCCACCGCGGATTCAGACGAGGAGGGTAGCGCTGAGCCCGAGGAAGCAGCGGAAGAGGTCCACGAGGAGAGTGCCGTCGAGCCCGAAGAGGCCGGCGAGGAGCCCAAAGAGGATCAACTCGTCAAGCCGAAGAGCGAGGCGAAGGGAACGTCTTCAGACAATCGAATGATTCGCTCTGAGGGCAGTATTCGGCCGCTCCCCTCCGCCATGCCCGCACCTCGACCCCTGCCGCCGGTGGGACCCATGGAGTTGAAGCCTATTCTCCGGGACCTTTCGCGGGTATCCGATTCCATGGACGCGGTAACGGACCCATCGCCAGAGCCTGATCGGTCGGAGGAAGAGGGATCTCAGGATGGACAAGAGGTTCCCTTCCTGGAGGACGAAGATCTCGTTGAGATCGACAACTCCAACCAGGGGGGACGGGTGGCGGCCTCCGGGGAGATCGTCGTCAAACAACGCATGGCTCCCAAAACCAATGGTGGACCCAACCTGGAGGTTGCCGCGCAAGAGCCCGGTCCTCCACACTCCTCTGTCTCCGGTGTCATCGGCAGTACCAGCTCCGGAGCCACCGGGTCCTCCGAGCGACCTACCCTCTCACTGCGCCGGAATCCGCCGAAACCCGTGGAGGATGAATCCGCCAAGGAGACCGGTGTGGGGCAGGGCGGGAAACAGAGCCCCAAACAGGAGGGAGATTCTTCTCAGGACTCGAAGCCTAAGCCCTCTGCGGAGTCGAAGACCAGGCCTGAGCCGGCCATCGCCAGGGTCAATCAGGAGAAGCCCGATAGAGGGCGGCCCACCATCTCTCTGAGGAAAACCGGCGATCAGCAAAGAAAGCCGCCTGGGAACACCCTCCCTTCTCGGGAGACCACCGGGCGCGTGGAACGCCTCGAAGACGTGGTCAGTGACGAACAGGACGATGCCCACATCTTGAAGAGCTCCGGCGGCACGAAGCTGTTGTGGGTAGTGGGGGGCGTGGTGGCGATCGTTGCCATCGTGTTGGTGGTCCGTGGTCTGGGTGGTGGCAAGAAGGACGCCCAAGACGCTCGGGCGAAAACAGGGATCGTGAAAACGTCTGACGCCACAGTGAAATCGCAGGATATAGACGCCACAGTGGCGCGGCGCACGCCACCGCCCATGGTAGATGCGCAGTCGCAGAGGCCCCTCGTCGATCCGGAGGCGCTCAATAAAAAAGTCGCTGAGGCCAAGGGGCTACTCAAAAAGAAAGCTGCGGCAGCCGTCGCCCTGCTGGAAGCCGTGTTGGCCAAGGATCGGGATCACGTCGGTGCGAAAGCGCTACTTGGAAAGTACTATACCGCCCAATGCAGACGCTCCTTCGACCGCATGAAGTATCAGGCCGCCGCTGACAACGGCCGAAAAGCGGTGTCCTACCAGCCGAAGAATTCCGAGGCATGGGTACGCATCGGATGGAGCCTTGTGGAGCTCAAGCAGAACACCGAGGCGAAGTTTGCCCTCACCCGTGCCCTGGAGATCTGCCCCAAGTGTTCGTGGGCCCGCTTCGCCAAGCAGAAGCTGACAGCTCTGAAGTAGGGCCCGCTGCAAAATAAATATTCGATTCAGAGCGTCGAGGCGCTCGGCTCGCGAGGCGCGCCGAGGCGCATACTTATTGATATGCAACGAGAAGCAACAAAGCGAGCCGAGATGCATCGGCGTTCTGGGCGATCTAGTTATTTTGCGGCGGGCCCTATGGCCCTCAGGCGGCTGGCGTGAAGAACCTTGTCAAGTTGGGATCCGAGGCGCTAGGTTCCCGAGGCAGTGCCAAGGCGCATACTTTTTGATACGCAACGAGAAGCTGCTCTACTGTAGAATTGCTGGCCGCTGCAATTGTGCAGCAGAAACACCGAGCACATGCCGAAGGCACGAGCGCAGTCAACGAAACGAGCCGGGAACCATCGGCCACCTGAGCGATCAGGGAATTTTCGAGCGCGTCCCGGATCAGCCAGACTGGTTCTAGGCATAGAGAGCTCCTGTGATGAGACCGCCGCCGCGGTGGTGGATGAAGGCTTTCGAATCCATAGCAACGTGATCTCGTCCCAGGTGGATATTCACCACGAGTACGGTGGCGTGGTGCCCGAACTCGCCTCCCGTCACCACGTACTGAACATAGTAACAGTTGTGGATTCCGCCCTGAAAACCGCCGGGGTGGCCCTGCCGGACCTGCACGGTGTGGCGGTGACCGCGGGCCCGGGGCTTGTGGGCGCCCTCCTCGTGGGGCTGCAGTTCGCCAAATCCTTGGCCTTTATTTCGGGCAAGCCCCTCCTGGCGGTGGATCATCTCATGGCCCACCTGGAGGCGCCTTTCCTGGACCGTGAGGATGCCGGTCCTGCTTTCCCGCACGTCTGTTTGTTGGTCTCCGGCGGGCACACGGTCATCGGTGTGCGGCGGTCGCCCTTCGACCTGGAGGTGCTGGGGGCCACTCGGGATGACGCCGCGGGGGAGGCCTACGACAAGGTGGCCAAGATGCTGGGTCTTGGTTACCCCGGGGGCCGGTTAATTGATGACCACGCATCCCAGGGAGATCGAGCGGCGATCCGGTTTCCCCGGGCCCTGCGGGGTCAGAGCGGTTGGGACTTCTCCTTTTCGGGGCTCAAGACCGCGGTGAAGCAACATCTCGCGAACCACGGACTGCCCGCGGACTCCAAGGGGCTCGCCGATATCTGTGCCAGCTTTCAAGAGGCGGTGGTGGATGTGCTAATGGAGCGGGTGCGCCAGGCCGTGGATCACACGGGCCTGCGACAGGTGGTGGTTGCCGGTGGTGTGGCCGCCAATACCAGGCTGCGAGCGGTACTGGAGCGGGAGGCAACCGATGCCCGATGGCAGTTGTTTGTCGCGCCCCCGATCTTATGTACTGACAACGCCGCCATGGTGGCGGTGGTGGGGCAGCGCCGTCTCGAGGCGGGTCAGTTGGCAGATCTCGCTCTCAACGCGACCTCTTCGTGGTCGGGACGGATCTCATGACCTCGCCAGGGCTACCGCGGGCCAAGAAGTCCCTAGGGCAGAATTTTTTGATCAACCCCGGAGTGCGGGACAAGATCATCGACGCTCTCAGGCTGACTCCTTCCCATTGGGCCGTGGAGATCGGGCCGGGGCCCGGGGCTCTCACTGGACCGTTAACCGGTCGGTGTGCCCATGTGGTGGCCGTGGAGATGGACCGCGATCTGGCCCAAGCCCTGCCTGCGACCGTGGATCGACCGGAGGTGCTCGAGGTCATCGTCGCCGATGGTGCCAGTCTGGACTACGCCGCCGTGGCCGGCGCCGCGGGTCGCCCCCTGGTGGTGGTGGGCAACCTGCCCTTCAACGCGGCCGTGGCCATTTTGCGGCAGGCTCTCGATCAGGGATCCCACCTGGAGCGGCTCGTGTTCATGTTCCAGCGAGAAGTCGCCATCAGGCTCTGCGCGGCTCCGGGGTCGCGTGACTATGGATTACTCTCGGTGGTGACCCAGCAGCGGGCACGGGTGGTCAAGCTCTTTGACGTATCGCCAGGATCCTTTCGTCCGGTCCCCCGGGTGGCGGCTAGCGTGGTGCGGTTTGAGCCATACCTGTCGCTTGAGCCGGGCTGTCTCGCGGTCCACGATGCGGTAGTAAGAGCCGCATTCTCCCAGCGTCGTAAGACTTTGCGCAACAGCCTACGCAGTCGCGCCCCCTGGCCCTGGGCGGTGCTTGAGCAGACCCTCCTGGATGTGGGTATCCCCCTGAATCATCGGGCGGAAACGGTATCGGTGGCGCAGTGGGCCGCCCTGTCCAAGCAGCTCTGTCAGGCCTTGGGATGCTGCGAGGCATGAAGGATCGTCCCCAGGGCTGGCGGGTGCTGCTGTCCCATCATGGAGCCTCCGAGGTCCACCACTGCTATCGTCTGCCGGTGACCCCCGGGGGGATCTATGTTTGCGCTCGGTGCCTGGGTCTGTATCCGGTCCTATTGGCCACCGTCGGATTCGAAACGGAGGTGTGGCGCTTCGAATCCGAATACCGCTGGCTGCTGGCCTTTGCACTGGTGACGCCGGCGGTGATCGACTGGTCGGGGTCCATGCTCTTCGGGGCGGCAGGGAGTAATCGTAGACGCACGATCACCGGGGTCTTGGCCGGGGTTGGGTTGGGTCTTGCCTTTGGTGACTACTTCAGAGACTCGACTTGTGGATATTTCTGGGCGCTCATGGGGGTTTTGGCTGCGGTCATCGTGCTGGTGTGGTGGACCCGGGCCGGTCGCGCCCCTCAGCCCTAAGGCGGCTGGCGCAAATAACCTTGTCATCTGGAACCCGATCCATCGCGACTGCCCGCGTTCCTCGTCGGTTGCATACGCAGAGTATGCGCCCTCCTCGCGCCTTGGCAGCCGCGCGCCTCGTGTCCCAACTTGATAAGTTTATTCACGCCAGCCGCCTAAGGCCGCGAGTTGTTGGTGCCGGCCACGTCAGAATCGGAGCTGAGAATTTTTTGTCACCACCAAATGCGCCATGAGGGTAGATCATTTATACTGGTTGTGCGTTGATGTTGGATGTGGCCTCCTTGGCGGGAGGGTCGCCTGCCAGGGGCCACTTAGTGAGGCCGAGTGCCAAAGAAGGAGCGTCGTCGGGTCATTGGTAGCGTGTAGCGATAGGGCTGACTGCACCCGCATCGACGGGTTGACGGGGCAGCGTTGGTTTCGCGATATGCGTGGGTGGGAGAGAGCCCATCGGGTGATCTGGCGAGCAATGGTGAGGAAAGTGAAGACGCCGGAATCCGACAATAGAGTCGTAGACTATCTGTACGACGATCTACCTGACGTTGGACGTGAGGACTTCGTCGCCTCCCTTGAGTCTGACGAAGCAGGGGCCGCCGAGGCCGAATCTTATGCGACCCTCCTGAAGATCTACCGTGCTGAATCAGATGAGTTGACGCCGTCGGTGGCGGCCACTGAGAGCCTGATGCGGGCGGCCGAGCGGGCGCATCTTTCGTTGTGGGCGCGTCTCTTCGGTGATCTGCTGCCGCGTATGGTTTTACGTCCAGCCGTGGGGTTTGCCATGGTGGCGGCTTTGGTCGTCGGTGGTGGTGTGTTCTACGTGCTATCCCAGGGCCAGGGTCAACGCCCGGAGAGTGGGGTCAGCAGCGCCGAGATGGTCGACGCCCCAAAGGATCGAACCCTGGCCCGCGCACCCGCGTCCCCCTCCAGAAGCACCAGGACGGTGTTGGCGGAGAAGGGGCCCACCGGTGGGGTCGGCAAGAACGGTCTGGTCAACCAGGAGCTCGCCGTCGATGGTAAGGATAAAGGTATTCAAGCGGCCGCGGACGAGGACGATGGTGACTCCAGCGGGTTCCGGCTGAAGGACAACCGCCAGGGTGCGCTGGCCGGTAAGGGCGGCGCAGACCGGGATCGCTCTGAGCGCTATCAGTACAAAGTGAGTTTGCGGGGTCGCACGAGCCGCCGTCGGAACAAGGCGAAGAAACGCGAGTTCGCACGTGTTGTCAGTAAAACCCGCGGTGGGGCCCAAAATGCCTCTGCACCAGGCACCGGAAGAGGGGCGGCCAAGTCAGAGCAGCGGCCCTTGGTTCAGGCTGCGGATTCGCTCCGCGCCGTTCAGAAAAAGCCGGCCTCCGCCAATCAAGCCCCCAAGGGACAGCCGGTCCAGAAACTTGCCCCTCCCGCCTTGCACAAGAGCGCCCGGAAGAACCTTGCCAAAGGAAAGGTCGCCGTGGCCTGCCGCATGTTCGGCGCCCTGGTACGCGGTCACCGGAGCTACAACCGTCGGGCCGACGCTCTCCTCGGGTGGGCTCGCTGCGAGATCGCCCGGGGATCTTACAGTCGTGCCAAGCAGATCCTGCGTCAGCTCGTCAGCCAGTACCCCAAGTGGAAAAAGACCGGCGCGACCCTGGTGGCCCAGATCAATCGCCTCCAGGCTCGAGCGGCCCTGAGAGCCCAGCGCGTGAAACGTGTGCGGCGCAAGGCCGTCCCCTCCCGCGCCGCCCCAGCCCGCCGCGCCCGCTCCAGGCGATCCACTACGTCCGATTAGCGTCCGCGCGGGCCCCCAAACAGACTCCTAGTCGAAGTCGAGGGAAGGGGGCTCTCCCCGCTGGTCCGGGGTGGTGTACCGCATGAGCGGAGCCCACTGCCAGGAGCGGCGGGTCTCGGGTGGGACCTCCCCGTGGGCCTCGACGTAGGCGTCCAGGAATCGGGCCGTGGCAACGTTGGGATAACCCTCGCCCTTGATAGGTCCCAGATCTGGCTCGTATCTGGCTCGTATCTGGCCGAACAGTTGGTCCCGGGTGTTCTTGGCAAGGATGGAGGCGGCGGCCACGCTGATCTCGTGCTGGTCGGCCTTGTCGATGGCTGTGGCCCTCGCCACCCGGCGGCACAGCGGAGCAAAGACCCGGTGTCCGTCCAGCACCACGCGGCACCCCGGAGGAGAGCCGACCAGGATCTCCTCGGCGAGGGTCCGCTCCAGCGCGTTGAGCCCATGGCGGATCACGCTGGCGTCCACCCGATCCGCCGGGGCGAAGACCACAGCGTACCAGGTGGCGCGGGTCTCGATGAGCGCGGCCAGGTCCGCGCGGATGACCTGAGCCTTGGCGGGTGGGCCGAATCCCTTGCTATCGGCTACGCCGGCTTCCCGAAGGAACGCCTCCTGCGCGGGTGACACCGCACAGCCGGCCAGGACCAGGGGCCCGAGCACCGCGCCTCGACCGGCTTCGTCGATACCCAGGGTGAGGTCTGCGGGAAGGTCTGTGGGAGCGGACATGACTCGAATGTACCCCAAAGAGGGGCTGTAATGTTTGCCCTAGTGATTCGATCTCCGGTAAGGTACGAGCTCATAGATCATGCAGTACGAGCTCTATCTACGGGCCTCCCAACCCCAATCTGACCTGGCCACGCGTATCCTGGACGATCTCGGGAAGGATCCGGAAGTGGACAAGACCCCTGCGGGCGGCATCGAATACGCCGGAGACAGCGGCGTCATTGCCGTGGCCCTGCATCCCGCCCAAGATGCTTGTTGGGAGGGTGACCAGGGCGACCCAGGGGGGCCCATAGGAGTGGATCTCATCATCCCCGGGGGAGCGGGTGAGGCGCTGGCCGTCCAGCTCGCGGAACTTGCCTTCGACTGGGCGGCGCGGTGGTCTCTGGACGTATACGATCCGCAGCAAGGCCGGACCGTGGAAAAGGACGAGTTGAGGACCATCACCGATCGCGTCAAACGTCACTCGGAGTATCTGACCGACACGGTGGGGCTTGGCGACCAGTCTACCCGGTACATGGACGTGGATGTGGGTGCCCACCGTTTGGGCCTGCGCTCCCGGTTCTACCTGGGCCTGGCATTGGCGCTGGTGGTGCTGGGCCTGCTAACCCATTACTGCGGTTAGTTCCTCGACCCGGAACGCTTTTCCGGGTCGAGGAACTAGTGCCGCTTTGTGTCCGGAGGAATGATCGGATCGCCCACCTCCAGCTCGCCGGAGACGCGCCTGCGAAAAAGGGCTAGCGCCACCAGGCCCACCATCACGCCGAACCAGAGGGTGCACAGGCGGATCAAGATGGTGATTGCCGCCGCCGACGAGCGGGTGATCCCCTCTGCCGTGCGGACTAAAAGCAGCGTCATGCCGCCCTCGGTCACGCCCAGTCCTCCGGGCACGAAGCTCAGCGCACCGAGCACCGTGGTGGCGGCATAGATGAAAATCGCCAGTTGCACCGGCGCCCACACGCCGGGCAGTCCCCCGATGATCAGCCAAAAGCCCAAGCACTCGCAGAGCCAGGCAGCCACGGAGAGCGTGGTGGTCAAGGCCAAGGAGCCCGCTGAAAGCAGCGTCGAGATGGCGTCGGCAAACTGATCGATCTTGGGGGAGAGTCGGCGTAGCAAGGGGAGACGTGCACACAAACCGGAGACGCCTCCCATGAGCCGGCGGGAGGCAAGTACCACCGTCAAGGCAAGTACTGCGACCCCAGCCAAGGCCAACAGCACCCGAAAGCCCGGCTCAGTGGTGTAGGTGAAAACCCCCACCAGACACAGCAACATCAGCGCTATCAAATCCGTAATGCGCTCCGCGATCACCACCGGCGCTGTTTGGGCCATGGAGATGTCGTGCGTCTGCTTGAGCAGATAGCTCTTGAGCAGCTCACCAATTTTTCCCGGGGTCACCCCCATGGACAACCCAGACAAAAAGACGAGTAGGCTGTGGCCCGGCGTTACCTGTGCGCCCGTGCGTCCGAGCAGATAGTGCCACTTGGCAAAGCGCAGCAGGTAGTTGGTGAGGGTGAGCCCTAGCACCGGCAGAAGGAGGATCCACGAGAAGCGCTGGAGTCGCCCGCCCAAGGCGTTCACGTCGGCGTACAGGGAGATGGCCACGTACACGGCCACTCCCAGCAGGGTGCCCATGAGCAGTCTGGAAAAGAGTCGTTTCACATGGATCCTCGGAGTCGGCTGGTTGTACCACCGGAGCCCCGCCGAAGCGGGAGGAAAAATGATCATATTTTGCCCATGGTCGACTCGTCGATAGTCTGGCGAGCTGGGTCATGACATAGTGGCGCCAAACTCAGGAGTGCAATTGAATAGCCCGGACCGCATAGATGAGCTCATGGAGCAGGGATTGGCCAAAGGGGTTTTTCCGGGCGCCGCCCTGGTCTGCGCCGTGGGAGGAGAGGTGGTGCTCCACCGGACCTATGGGTTGGCCCGCCGGGAGGGAGGGGCGCAGTTGCTCACGCCCGAGACCCGGTTTGATCTGGCTTCCTTGAGTAAGGCCCTGGCCACCTCGGTAGCAACCATGTTTGCCTCCGAAGAGGGGCTCGTCCGGCTCACCGAGCCCCTCGGCCAGACCCTGGATCTTCGGCCGCCCCTGGCGGACCTGACTCCCTGGCACCTGCTCAGCCATTGCTCCGGTCTTCCGGCCTGGTTGCCTCTGCATGAGCGCGCCGAGGCGGCTGGGCTGCTGGAGTCACCCGTTCCACAGCGCCGATCGTGGATGCGGCGCCAGGTGGCCGAGACTCCGCTGGAGTACCGGCCCCGGAGCCGATCCGTATATAGTGATCTGGGCTTTATGGTGCTGGAGTGGCTTCTTGAAATCCGCACGGGAGAACGGATGGATGGCTACCTCCGTCAGCGGTTTCACGTGCCTCTGGGCCTCGAGCGCACGGGATACGTAGATCTGGAAAACCCCCGTGAGACGTCCGATTTCTTCGTGGCCACGGAGTGTTGCCCTTGGCGGGGGCGGGTGCTGCAAGGGGAGGTCCACGACCACAACACCTGGGTCATGGGCGGGGTCTGCGGCCAAGCGGGGCTCTTTTCCACGGCCTGGGAGGTACACCTCATGTTGGCGGATCTCTGGAAGAGCTGGCAGTCCATCGGAGGAATTTTGGCCACTGACACCGTGCGGCGGTTTTGGGAGGTCGCCGGCGTGCCGGGCTCCTGTTTCCGGTTGGGGTGGGACGGTCCAAGTCCCACGGGATACAGCGCCGCAGGGCGGTTGATGGATCGCGCGGCCGTGGGGCACCTGGGCTTCACCGGTTGTGACATCTGGCTGGATCCTGCCATGGGCTACTGGGTGGTGCTGCTCACCAACCGTGTTCATCCACGGACCGACAACCGCCGCATCGCCCAGTTTCGCCCGGCGCTTCATGACCTGCTGGCTCGGGAGCTCAGGCTGTGACAAAGTAGATGTACGTGCAGTCATCGAACCTGAAGATCTTCGCGGTGACGTCCATGGTGACGCTCCTGTTCGCCTGTCCTCCCCTCCGACGGACAGATCCTCCTGGCCACTCCGCCTCGCCAATGCGTCCCACCAGCGAACCCCATCGATTTGTGCCTCCAGAGGCCTACCGGCAGTTTCTGCTGGCGGAGCTGGCTCGGGGTCGATCCGACAGACAGATCTCCCTGGGTCATCTGCGCCGGGCCCTGGTGGAGGATCCGGGATCTCCCTATCTCCGGCTGCGCATTGCCGAGTATCTCCTGGTCCAGGGACGGTTGGCGGAGGCTCTGAAGCTGACCCGGGCCGCCCAACGGGTGGCTCCAGACTACGCCCCGAGCTACTTGCTACACGGACGACTGCTGGCTGTGCGTCAGCCTCGGGCCGCCCTGGCGGTGCTGGAGCGTGGACTGCGACTGGATCCGGATCGAGAGGCCTCGTATCTTTGGCTGGCCCGGATACGGTTGCGCCTGGGAGATCCCTTGGGGGAGCGGAGGGAGTACGGGCGGCTGCTTCGGCACCACCCGGACAACGTGGAGGCGCTCTTCGGGCTCGCCCGATCCTGGGCTCGCATGGGAAGGCGGGGTCGCGCCACGAGGCTGCTCGGGCGCCTGATCGCTGCCCAGCCCTTTGCCGTGCTCCCGCGACTAAAACTGGCCCGCCTGCACCTGCTCCAGGGTCAGGACGCGAGGGCCGTTCGCGCTCTGCTCGACGCTATGGAGGCCTCGGCGGACGCTCCATTGGTGGCGCAGGAGCTTTTTCGGATGTATCGCTTCCGGAGGCTGTGTCAGGAGGCCAGGGATCTGGTCAAGCTGATGGAGGTCCATGCCTCGGCGCGTTCTCTCACCTTCGTGGCGTCGCTCTACGACGCCCTCGGGGAGCCGCGCCAGGGGAGGGTAACTGTGGATCGCGCGTTGCGGCAGGACCCCGACTACGGTGCGGCGGTGGCCCTGAAGGCGAAAATTCTGCTGCGTAGCGGCTCCCCTCGTTTGGCCTTGGCGCTGGTTCGCCGCGTGAAGCGCGGAGCCAGGTCCTTTGTGTCGGCCCGGATCACCGAGGCAGAGATCCTCGAGAACGAGGGCCGGGCCCCGGCGGCCATCCGGTTGTTGCGTCGGACATTGGTGGACAAGCCCCGGTCTACTCGGTTGCAGGAGACCTTGGCCATGATGTGTGCACGTGGGGGACAGGTCGCCGCTGCTTTAACCGCGGCCAAAGCCGCGGGGCGGTTGCGGAACCGGGCCCCGGACGATACGGAGCAACGCTACTTCCTGGCCCTGGTGCTGGAGGAAGCGGGTCGGTTCACTCGCGCGGCGCGGATCATCCGGCGGTTGATCCGGGATGATCCAGACGACGCCCAGGCCCTGAACCTGCTGGGCTACTCGTTGGCGGAGCGAGGCATCGGGCTGGACGAGGCCGTACGAGTCCTTATACGCGCCCGGCAGCTGGAGCCGCTGAGCCCCTATATTCTCGACAGCCTCGGGTGGGCGCGCCATCGGCAGGGACATCATCGCCAGGCCGCGGTGTTGCTCCGCCAGGCAACCCGTATCGATGCTCGGCTCGCCGAGCCTTGGGCTCATCTGGGGGATGTTCTGGTGGCGTTGGGTCATAAGGGAGCGGCGCTCAAGGCCTACCGACGGGGGCTGGCGCGGCGCCCAGTGTTGCACCAACGGGTGGTGATCGCCGGCAAGATTGCGCGGCTCAAGCCGTAGACGTATCGTACGTTGTCGTCCCCCGGGCGGCAGGAAGTGACTCCCATGCTATCAGTGCTTCGTTTTGCGAAACTGTCCGTGCCGTTGGCCGCGCTTTCTGTGCTGCTGCTCGCTGGTTGTCCTTGCAACAAGCGTCGCACCTACACGGCGCCGACGCCGGGGGCACTGGTGGCGGCCCTGGCCGGGCGGGGCGGCCAGGTCAAGACCATGCGTGGCAGGGCCAAGGTGGATCAATGGACCCGAAAGGGGCGCATCAAGGTGCGGGTCTATATCCTCACCACAGCGTCGGGAAAGCTGCGCTTCGAGGCGGTCTCTCCCTTTGACACGGCCCTGGTGACCCTCACCTCCGACGGCAAGCAGTTCGCGTCCATCGACCACAAGAACAACGTTTTTTACAGCGGGGCGGCCAAGCCGTGCAACATCGCGCGGGTCTTAGGCCTCGCCCTGGAACCCAAAGATGTGGGCCTGGCGCTGTCGGGCGGCGCGCCGGTGATCCCCCACCAGAAAAAATCTCTCTCCTGGGACAAGTGCAAGGGCACTGAGGTGCTTCGGGTGGAGGACACCACCAAGAAGCTCGTACAGCACATCTGGCTCCAGCGGGAAAAGTCCGGCGCCTGGCGGGTGCTGCGTTCCACGGTGCGCGACAGTAAGGGGAAGGTCCTGGTGGAGATGCTATTTGAGAAGTTTCGGAAGGTGGGGGGCAGGATGCTCCCACGAGTCATCAAGTTCCGGCAGCCCAAAACCAAGTCCGATGTGATCATTCGCTACCACAAACAGAAGATCAACCTCCCCATCCCCGACCACGCGTTTAGGCTCACCGCCCCCCCGGGAATTCCCGAGCGGATCCTGACCTGTCCTTAGATCGGTGCCTGAGGTCGGCGATCAATCGGGGGGGATGATTTCGGTGGTCCAGCGTTCGTAGCTGACAACGACTTCGGAGGGGTGGAGTGGGTCGAAGGACTGACTCACGAAGACAATGGTGTTGGCGCTCGAGCGGTAGTCGAAGCCGTCGATGCGGCTGCGCTCCAGGGCCAGGCCATCCTTGGCGGCCGCCACGCTGACCGAAATGGGGTAGTGGTGCAGCACCACCGGCGAGGAGTTGGCCACGATGTCTTCGATGATGATCTGGAGCGTGGAGCCCAGATCGGATTGGCAAATAGAGGCGATCTGGCCTCCTGTGGAGTTGGCGATCTCCACGTATCCGCCACCCATCTCTACGTTGTCGCAGCCCGAGGGGGGTGGCCCTACGATGGCGTGGGCGGTGCCCTGGGCTTCGGGGTCCGACAAGCCCATGAGCAGGTTCAGGGTGGGCTGGATCTCGGTCTGGATGCAGGCCGGATCCCAGGGAGAGGAGGACCCGCAGCTCGACTGGACCTCCTGGGCTGCCTCGTCCGAGACGTAGATGATTACCAGCTGCGCCTCGGGTCGGATCCGGTTGGGTTGGATGGCTCGTGGCAGGTGGTTGACGATGGCGTTGTAGCCCTGGGTGATGCCGTGCTCGGTGCCGCCCTCCTCGGTCAGCGAGCCCCAGGGTTGCAGGACGCAGGCCTGGAACTCCGTCAGGTTTTGCGGCGTGAGGAAGAAGTCGCCGGACTGACCCTGAGACGTGCAGAAGATGCCGTCATTGCCGATGTGTACGTCTGTAACGCCCATGCGGAAGTCCAGGCCGTAGGCGATGGCGCGGTTGAAGAAGTTCACCGCGTTGGCCGCCACCGACTGTTGCTTGTCATTCATGGATCCCGACTCGTCGACGATCCAGATGATGTCCGCGATGGGCTGGGTGGCCACCAGGTAGGACTCGCACTCGGCTTCGTGCCCGTTCCCCGGCGCCGCCATGCCGCTGCCGTTGGCTGCGTCGTCGACGTTGAACCCCGTGGTCTTCGTGTTGTCTGAGTAGTCCATGCTCGTGCTGACGGCTCCCATGATTACCATGTAGGGCTCCCCGAACTCGGGGGTGCGTAGCTGCACCGAGTACGACAGAACGAAGTTCGTCGAATCCGTAGCTGAGGGAAAGGGGTCGGGTAGGTTCGTGAACTCGGTCTTGAGCTTGCCCATGAGGATCGCCATCACGGAGTTGCGCAGCTCCGAAGTGGTGGTCTGCGGTATGCCTTGCAGGTCCACCATGGCCCGCACCACCGTTGGATACTCATCCAGGAGGATCTTCGATGAGCCCGAGGCCCGCATGAATACGTTCGAGCTGGGCCAGGTCGCGATGAGGTCGCTGATGATCAGCGTGTTTTCGGCTTCCACGGTGGAGGTTATCGGTTTGCGCGTGATCGAGAAACCCGCGGTGTTGGACTCCGGGTCCTCTAGATCGAAGGTCACAATCGCCGCCAAGCAGTCGGAGGTGTTGTGGCAGTCCGTGTCCAGGCAGCCCCCCTTACCGTCGCCGTCGTCGTCGTTGGTGGTGCTGCAGATCTCGTCGGTGCGGTTGGTGACGGTATGCTCCCGGACGGTCGCCAGCTCCTCCACGCCGATCTGGAACATGCCGGCGTTCGGCGTAAAGTGCTGCACCGCTCGCCGGCCCGCGAGGTTGGACTCCGACCGCGGGTTGCAGATAAAAGAGCCCTCCTGAGAATCGGGGATGCCGTCCCCGTCGGTGTCGGGGTTCAGCGGGTCCGTCTCCCCCTGGGAGCACTCGAAGGTCACCGGCGGGTCACACAGTCCCGTGGCCAGGCACACCTGCCCCGCGCCGCACTCCTCGGGGTCCAGGTTCGGACAGTACACCCCGCACTGGCCCACCAGGCCGTTGTGATCGCGGTCCTCGTCGCCGTCGGCCACGCCGTCGTTGTCCGAGTCATAGTCCCGGAAGTCGGGGATGCCGTCGCCGTCGAAGTCAAAGGGCGGTGTGTTGAGGGCCGAGTCACCGGCCTCCATCTCGTCGGGGAGCCCGTCGTTGTCCGAGTCCCAGTCCCGGTAGTCCGGCATGCCGTCACCATCGGTGTCGGTGTTGTACATGCACCCTTCATGGTGGTTGAGGATCCCGTCCTGGTCTTCGTCCCCTTCTAAATCACACTCGTTGGTCCAGGCGGCGTCCGGCTCATAGTTGTTGTTGAGCTGGATCTCCGAAGGACACCCCGTAGTGAGAAATACGGCAAAGATCGCGACCAGGCCGATGGAGGATAGGGAAAACATATGACGCTTCATAGCGGGAACCTCACGGGTTACTAACGCTGACATTCTTATAGGCCGAGCGCCTACGGATTCTGGACGTCCAGGACCCTCCGGACGCCCAACAGGGCGACGGGGCTTGGATGTACTACCGCAGGTAAACAGATTATAAACTGCTTTGGCTGCAGGCGAAAGGGGAAGAGAAGGTCGAGAACAGGGGGTAAGTACCGCTGGGGTCAACGAGCGAAGCGGTCCTGACCCTTGGTCTGCCACCACTGGTTCCAGCGTTTGAGGGCTCCGTCCCGATCTCGTTTGTCCTGATCGAACCGGAAGCCCAGAGTTTCGCCTGTGATTTGATGGAGCTCCTGGGAAGCCAGGAACCGGCACTCGGACTCCTTGTGACCCAAGGCGTCGATGAGCCAAAGCACCCGGTGGCGATCTTGGTTCTTTTCCCACCAGGTCCGCCACCGGCGCCGGGAGTCCCCAAAGGCCTGCTTGGTGATGAGCAGCAGCGCTCGCTGGGCTGCCTCCGCGGTGTCCGTGTCCCGGTCGGCGGCCAGCTCGATGAGCCGTGACACCGCGTGGGTATCGCGTAGGGCGCCCAGCACCTCGGCCGCACAGCGGCGACGGAAGGGCACCGGTCCCACGAGCTCAGCGCGTAGATGCTCCAGAATGGGCCGCAATTCCTGATCCTGCCAGTAGGCCTTGAGCACCTCAGTGGCGACCCGTCGCACCGGTGGAGCGCTGTCGAAGATCCGGTCGAGCAGCACGTGCAGCACGTCGGGGGCGTGGAGCTCGGAGAAGATGAAGGTCGCGTAGTAACGGACCTCGGGGTTTTCCGATCCCAGGAGCTTGATCAGGTGCGGCACGCCCTTTTCTCGCATGCGTACCATGAAATGAATCAGGGGCCCGTGGGCGCTCGGCAGGGGAAGCTTGCCATGCTGGCCCATGCGATCCTGGGCCAACCGGCCGGGGAACCGGAAGGACACGAGCTTGAGGGCCGCCTCGCCCATGGATTGGAGCGCCGCTCCGGCCAGATCGCCCACTTCACCACCCTTTTCCAGGTCGTCGATGAGAGACCAGACATCCTCGGTGCGAGCTGCTTCGGAGTCGCTGTTTGTGGTTTTTCCCGGGGCGTCCACCTTGACCGGAGACTCGCCATCGGTGAGAGCGGTGGGCGTCGCGTCGCTACCAGTGACCACCTCGCCGGCGGCGGATTCGTAGATGGAGGAGTCGCGAGTGGCGCCGCCGTGGTCGTTGGTGTCGTCTTGGATGTTCGAGTCAGTCAGGCTGTAGTACCCGACGGAGGTGATGGCCCGTCCAGGCTCCGGCATCGCCTCGGCACCCAGATCCACAGGCGGCTCCTCGGCGGGGCTCGGCTCATGGGAGGACGACACCGTCCTGGGCATCGGTTGATGGTCCACCGGGAGATCGGGGAAAGCCGGTTGCACTCTGTGCTCGGCCCAATCCGGCGCGGCGGGACTCTCCTGAGGATCGGCCCCTTGATCCACAGGCGGCTCCACCAGAGCGCCGTCCTCCTGGGGAGCGCGCAGGGTTATAGGTCCTGAGGTCACCGGCGGAGCTTGCCAAGTTTCGTTTCCAGAAGTCACCGATCGGACCAGCGAGGAGACCTTGGCCGACAGCTTGCCCTGATTGTTTTCCACCGGGGCGCTGGAAGAGTACTGCTGGTGCTTGGCCTTGAGGATCAGTCGCTGAAAAGACTGCGAGATCTGGTTGCTGATGAACACCAGGGATTCGGGCAGCCCCGGATCCACCGGGCGGAGCCCGTCGTCTGCATACAGGAAACAGACCACGCGGTTCCGGATCAGCACCGGCATGATAAAAGCCGATGCGGGCACCGGACGATCCATTTCCGCGAGGAGCCCGAAGTTGATTCCCTCGTCGTAGATGGGACCGAAGTAGTAACCTTTGCTCTCAAGGGTGGACCGGAAGATAGAGGGCAGGGTGAGCGGAACCGCCACACTGGCGATTTCGGTGGCGTCTGCGACCCCGTTGAATGTGGATAGGCGCCCTACGGCCTGGTCCTCGAAGACGGTAAATACGGCTACATACTCAAAGTAGCCGGCCACACTGCGAAGGAGGATCGAAAAGATATCCTCGCGGTTGGTGGTCTCCCCCAGACGCGCCACTGCATCGTCGAACGACAGAGGGGATGAATCAAAGGGAGCCTCCGGGGCGTCGTCTAGCTCCTGCTCCGGCTCCGGCTCCTGCTCCGGCACTGGTGCGGTCACTGGCTCCTGCTCCGGCACTGGTGCAGTCACTGGCTCCGGCTCTGGCACTGGTGCGGTCACTGGCTCCGGCACTGGCTCCGGCACTGGCTCCGGCACTGGCTCCGGTTCGGGTTCCTGCTCCTGCTCCGGGAGATCCGGAATGTCAAAAGCAGGCATGCCGAGAGCTGTCTGTTTTACGCCAGGCGTCGTGTCGCTATTGGGGTCGTCTTGTGCCTGAGCAGAGAGATCGATCTCGCCGGCTGCAGTCTGAGTCGATCTATCGGCCGAGGGCTCCGGCGCGTGATCGGGCGCGTCCGTTGCTGACCCACCGCCGATTTCACCCGCCGCGGTTTGAGCCATGGGAGTGTAAGGGTTGGGATGGGTCGTTGACTGTCCGAAGGGCTCTGTGGGCGGGAGGTCCTGGGGTGGCGGCACATGGTTGGGCTGTGTCAGCGGCGGCTTGTTTTCCGCAACGGGCATACCCACCAAGGTCTCGGCCTTACCTCCGGCAAAGGGATCGTCCCATGCTGAACCAGCCACGTCGTTTGGGAGCGATTGGATCTCCGCCATCTCTTCTGGGCCGGACGGTGTCTGGGCTTCGGTGGTGGCCGGGGTGTCGGACTCGGCCGGGGCTTCGGTGGCGGCCTGGGCGTCGGACTCGGCTTGGGCGTCGGACCCGGCCTGGGCGTCGGACCCGGCCTGGGCG
>JAOZUO010000009.1:47190-84285 GCA_029938605.1 Deltaproteobacteria bacterium
TCGGACTCGGCCTGGGCGTCGGACTCGGCCTGGGCGTCGGACTCGGCCTGGGCGTCGGACTCGGCCTGGGCGTTGGACTCGGCCTGGGCGTCAGACTCGGCTGGGGCGTCGGACTCGGCCGGAGCGCTGGACTCAGGCGGGGAGGCAGAACCGCTCATCTCGTCGGGGAACGCCTCGGGCGCCGTTCCGTCTTGATCCACTGGGAGGATCGGCGGCTCGGGCTTGCCCAACCGCTTGACCAGCCCGGCGTAGCGCAGCGGCATCTTGACGCCGTAGATCTGTTCTAAGCTTTCGTACAGCCGGAACTCGGGCACTACCCCGGGGATAATGGTCACCCCCAGCATGAAGCCGATTTCATCGAGGCGACCACGGTCCGGAGGATCGGTAACCAGCACATGCAGAGAATCCGGCGTGGCGTTGACCGGTACGATCAGGTACTTCTCCGCAAGTTTTTGTGGGAAAATCTTCGTCTGGTCCTGGGCACGGGCGAAATCCAACACTGTGAGATCGGCCGGTGGAATGCCTGAGGTGGCGTAGAGATAGCGCAGGAGCGTGAGCTCATCGAGGACATTCATTTCCAGCAGGATGGTGTCCAGACTACCGCCGAAGATGACCTGACGTTGAAAGGCCTCCTCCATCCGTTTGACTGTCACGATACCGTACTGTACTAGGAGCGAACTCAGCTTACTTGACATGGCATACCGCCCCGTTGAGGGTTACCAAAGCAGTAGTAATATGTCAAACAATTACCGTGTTTTCCTCTGTATGACGAGTGTGTCGGCGATCTTGTCATGTAGACCTTGTCGGCGGCCATCAAAAGCGATCCAGATGAATCCCAGTCCGAAGTAGGCCGCACAGAGGCTAGCCCCCAGAATTCTTGTTACGCAGGCGCCCGCTCCGGGGCTTTCTCCGCTGCTGTTAACCACCACCAAACCCATGGCATGCATGCCTACGGTCGTAGACCAGAGCAGGTGGGATATCAGAAAGTAGACGCTGGCCACCGCAGCCCCGAAGATCAGGCCACCGACTACCAAGGGGTCGCCCCGAAGGTGGAGCTGCACCAGGTAGTCGTACAGGGGAAGCGCCGCCGAGGGCAAGGCCACCTCGAACAGTTTGACCCAGACCCAGGTCAGCAATCCCAACAGTGGACCCAGCACCCCAACGTCGATGGAGAAGGCGGCTAGCCGACGCCAGGAGCGCGCCGGTATAGGCGTCGCTGTGATCGTCAGCTCACCGGGGAGCGCTTGGGCTGAAACCGAGGGCATAGGTGCATCACATCGCAAGGGCCCCTCCTGGAGTCAAGAAAAATCACTGGGAGTCCACGGCATTGACGGGGTCGGCGTGCCTGGCTATCCTCCGCCCATGACCGAGACCCAGGGGCCGTCAGAGCTATCCCGCCGCGTTCTTGTCATCGACCTCCTGGGTGCGGCGGTGCTCTCGGCGGCGTTCTTCATCTACTATCAGTTCGCTTCCACGCATCTTTGCGGTACGGACCCCTATTACCACATCAAGTTCGCCCAACTTACCCGCGTTCATGGTCCGATTCTCGATTTTCCATGGGCGCAGTGGTCTTCCTGGAGAGACGCCTTCTTCGACAAGGAGGTGCTTTACCACCTCTACCTTTCACTGTTCACCGGGGGCGACCTGATGGTGGGCGCCAAGGTGGCCAACGTGATCCTGGGCACGTCCATCTTCACGGTCTTCATGCTGGTGATGCGGCTCAACCGAGTGAACTGGGCCTGGCTTTGGTGGATCCTGCTCATCTCCTCGGGCGGATACTTCCTCTTCCGCATGAATGTCACCCGGCCTCAGGTCTTTTCCGTGCTCATTCTGCTGGTGGGACTACATTTCCTGATCAATGAGCGGTACTGGATCGTTGGGCTGATCTCTCTTGTGTACTCTCTGTCGTACACCGGGCACTACCAGTACGTGGGCTTGGCGCTGGGCTATGTGGGCGTGATCTATCTGATGGAGCGCCGCCTCCCCTGGAAGATCTTCGTGTGGGCTCTTTGCGGCATGCTCCTGGGCTGGGTGGTGCACCCGAACTTCCCGAACAACGTGTCCGGGTTCTTTTTGCAGAACGTCCTGGTCATCATCAACCAGTGGGCGCCCAAGGTGAACCTGAACATGGGGGGCGAGCTCAACCCCATGACGACCCGCAGCCTGCTCGGTGTCAACACCGCCACCCTGGTACCCCTGTGGTTGGCCTTCACCTATGGGCTCATTAAGCGCCCCCCGGTGAGCTCGAAGACAGCGTTTTTGTTTGCTGCCTCCACCCTGTACCTGATCCTGACCCTGTTCACGAAACGCTTTGCCGAGTACTGGATCCCGGTAACATTACTGTTTTGCGCATTCTTCTTTTCTCCCCTGCTAAAGGGGTGGGACCCGGTGAAGTCGATCTACCGCTTTTTCGCCGAGCGGACCCTCATCGGCTGCGTCGTGGCCGCGGTGCTTTTCCCCCTGACCCTGGTGTGGCTGGCCATTGTGGCCCTGCGGGGTGGACCCCAGCGGTCGGCTCGCTTCGCCGCGGTCGCCAGGGCCGGTGGGGTGCTGTTCCTGGTGGGGCTGGTGGTGGCCATGGGGGGAACCTTCGTGCGAAGCCACTACGACTCCTTCAAGCAGGTCAACCGATGCGGGGATACTACCTACGGGCCTTCAGCCAGGTTTGTGCGGGATCATATTCCGAAGGGCAAGCAGGTGCTGACCTGCGATTGGGACGACGCGCCCTACGTTTTTTTTTACAGCCACAAGCACTTCTACACGGTGTTTTTGGACCCCAACTTCATGTACGTTTGGCGACCCGATGTCTGGCATCGGTGGGATAAGCTCACCCACGCCAAGGACCAAGATCCACTTCAGACCCTGCGGGGCTTCTTCAAGGCCGACTACGTTTACTGCACCGGGGACTTTGGGGCTTTCCGGAACCAGCTGACCCGGGAGACCGAAGCAGAGCAGGTCTATCCACCCTCTGAGGTGCGGCAGCGCTACCAGGATTGTCTTCGTAGGGGAGACTGCCTCGTGTGCTCGACAAACAAAGACTGCCCCACCGGGGCCATATGTAAGCATCCCGGGGCGGCCAACAAGCCCAATCGAAGCCAATCCAAGCGATGTGAGCCCGATCCCCACGTCTACATTTTCCGGGTGAGGTAATGGAGAAACGATTGGACCCGATCCTGGCGACTCCGACCCTCCCGGGGACGGGGGGACACATGGGATCCGAACCCGAGGACTTCCTGGTCACCGAGCTGGCGCGTTACCCCGCCACCGGCGAAGGGGATCACTGCTTTGTGCGGATCCGCAAGCGTGACATCACCTCCTGGGAGGCGGCGGGCCGCCTGGCCCGGGCCTTGGATCGGCGCCCTGGAGATGTAGGTCTGGCGGGGATCAAGGATCGGCGGGCGGTAGCAGAGCAATGGCTCTCAGTGCCGGATGTGGATCCCTTGGCCGCCCTCGCCTTGGAGATACCCGAGGTGGAGATCCTGGAGGCGGTTCGCCACGGACACAAGCTCCGCACGGGACACCTGGCGGGCAACCGCTTCGTGGTGCGCCTGTACGATGTGGACGAGGGGGCAGCGGCGCGGGCCGAGGCGATCCTGAACCACCTGGCCCGGGAGGGTGGGTTTCACGTTTTTGGACCCCAGAGGTTCGGCTCGAGGGGAGACAACGCCCAGCGGGGGCGTGGCCTGCTCACCGGGGACGTGCGGATCCGGGACCGGCGACAGCGGAGATTGGTGCTCAGCGCCCTGCAGTCAGAGCTGTTCAACGCCTACCTGGAGGCCCGGGTCGGAGCCCAGGGAGGGGCGTCTGGGGATGGACTTCCACCTGCGCCCCTGGCCGATCCCTGGGCGGGAGAGCTCGTCCAGAAGACCGACAGCGGAGGACTCTTCGCCGTGGAGGATGCGCAGGAAGTGGGCGATCGCATGGCGCGCCGGGAGGTGGTGATCACCGGTCCGATCTTCGGGCCGAAGATGCGCCGTCCCGAGGTGGGGACCGCGTCCAGGGTCTTGGAGGATCGAGTCCTGGCTGACGCCGGTCTGGAGCTGGCGGTTTTTGACCCTTGGAAGCGAATCGCACCGGGGAGCCGCCGACCGCTGCTCATCTGGCCCTCCGATCCCGGGGTGCGGGAGATAGACAGCGGGCTGGAGATCCGATTCGCGCTGCCCCCGGGGGCCTATGCGACGGTGATCCTCCGGGAGATTACCAAGACTCCATTTGAGGCGATGAGACCATAGGTCCCTTGCCCCGGGCCCGTAGATGGCCTAAGAAATAGGTCATGGTCTGGATTTTCTCGTATCCCGGTTGGGTGAGGGCGCAATGAGTCACGGCGCCTACCGTCCGTCGTCTTCCAACCGAGGTCTGATGATCGTGCTGCTGTGCATCGTGGGCTCGGTGGGTCTGCATAGCGTGGCGTACGCCGTGCTCAAGCGCATTCGTAAGCCCCAGGTGTCAGAGCGGCCCACCGATGAGATCATCAAAGAGCGGAAGAAGAAGGTCCAGCGCAAGAAGCGACGCAAGGTGCGGTTGCTCAAACCCCGGATCCCGCCCATGCGCGTGGCGGTGATGGCACCGCCCATGCGACAGCGTCGGTTGCGCGCGGTGCGGCCTCCCATGACGCCTCCCATGACGCCTCCCATGACGCCTCCCATGCAGGCGCCGTTGGACTTGACGAATAACCCCATGGGCGCCGGGGTGAACCCCGAGCTGACCGCCGCCAACGGTGAAGGAACAGTGCAGATCGGCTCGACGGGGTTCGGCGATCCCACGGTGGCGCCCATGCGGCCCCGACTGCGACCCATGCGGGTGGCGCCCATGCGTCCGCCTCCACCGCCCCGGCGTAGAGTCGTGGTGTACGTTACGCAAACGCCGGTACCTCTCACGGTACCCCAGGTGCCCTATCCCCGGGCTGCCAAGCGGGCCAGCATCGAGGGGACGGTGAAGCTGGAGGTGATTGTGGGCAAGGACGGCCGGGTTCTGCGGGTGCGGGTCCTGAAACGGCTGGGGTACGGTCTGGACGAAGCGGCCGTACGGGCCCTGAAGCGGGCGCGGTTCAAGCCGGCCATGGGATCAGATGGTAAGCCCATGGTGTACAAGCTCCGGTACAGGTACACTTTCCGTTTGGAGCAGTGATCCAACCGTTACTCTGAATACGGATGGTATGAGGTTCAGGGGAACTATACGCGTGGTAATGCCCACGAAAGTTTCGGCATTGTTCGTGACGGCCGGTTGTGAAATAATGCCGGCACTGTACGCAATGAGGGATTTCATGCCACGATTTCGTTGTTTTGTGCTCGCGTTTACAATGCTTACGCTGGCGCTATCCGCTTCCGCGGTGGCCCAGGCGCCACCGCCCGACAAAATGAACATCCAGACCTTCGACGCCGCTGTGGGCAAGAATGTCTACATCACCCAGCACGGAGCCCGGGTGCCGGATCACCTCGCCTTTGGGATGGGGGCACTGTTTAACTACCAGCGCAATCCATTCTCCATCTACAACGTGGACAGCAATGGAGATCGCGGGGACATTCAAACGGCCGTGGTGAAGGATTTTCTCGCTGTGGAGCTGTACGGATACCTGGGCCTGTTCAAGCACATCGCCATTGGGGTCTCCATGCCCTTGGCCCTGTACATGACCGGGACCGAGACCGACGATCTGGGGAATCCCATCGGCGATGGATTGAGCGCCTTTGCCTGGGGAGACGTAGCGTTGCATGTCAAAGGGCACATCTACACCGTCCAGAAGGCCGGGCTCTCCTTCGGCGCACAACTCTCCATCACCGCACCCACGGGGCGATATTCTGAACACTTCGTGGGAGACGAGCTTCCGACCTTCCGCCCGCGATTCATTGCGGAGTTGCGCCAGGGCCCGCTTTCGGCGGCGGTGAATCTGGGGGGAGTGTTTCGTATCACAGAGTCGACCTTCTACAACGACAACTTCCGCGTTGGACAACAATTCACCTACGGGGTGGCTGTGGCCCTTCGGCCATCGCGGAAGATCCCGCTCAAAATCTTTGTCGAATACTATGGACGCACGGACTTCTCGGGATTGGTGGACGGCAGCCCCATGGAGTTGGGCGGTGGATTGGGCTACGAGCTACCCAAGGGGATCCACCTGGTGTTGGGCGGTTCGGCGGGGTTGCTCGCCGGCATCGGCGCGCCGGACTTCCGTGGCTTTTTCGGCATTCGTTGGTCGCCGAGCTTCAAGGACACCGATGGCGACGGCGTGACTGACGCCAACGACAAGTGTCCCGATCAGAAGGAGGACCGAGACGGCTTCCAGGACGGGGATGGCTGTCCCGAGCCCGACAACGACAAGGACGGAATCGACGACGCCAACGACAAGTGTCCGAACAAGAAAGAGGACTTCGACAAGTACCAGGACGATGACGGCTGTCCCGAGGACGACAACGACGGCGACGGCGTACTGGACAAGCAGGACAACTGCCCCATGCACAAGGGCGCGGCCAAGGATAAGGGCTGCCCGCCGTCGATGTTGGACGATGACGGCGACGGCCTACCAAACGTGCGGGACAAGTGTCCGCAGAAGCCCGAGGACAAGGACGGCTTCGAAGATGGCGACGGTTGCCCGGACCTGGACAATGACAAGGACGGCATCCCCGACGAGCATGACAAGTGCAAAAACCAGCCGGAGGACAAGGATGGCTACCAGGACAGCGACGGCTGTCCGGATCCGGACAACGATGGCGACGGGGTGTGTGACAAAAACGCGGCCATCCAACAAAACCTGGCCAAGTACCGTGGTCAGTGCATCGGCGCTGACAGGTGTCCCAAGTCCGCGGAGACCGTGAACGGTAAGCGGGACAATGACGGTTGCCCGGACCGTGGTCGTCCGTCGGTGTCTCTGTCCGCAGTGGCGGGTAAGGGCTACCAGGGGCGATTCCTCACCCGTCGGATTCGCGCGTGGTTCAAGGGGACGTCCACGACCTTGTCGCGCAAGGGTGAGAGCACATTGAAGCAGCTAGCGCACATGCTCCGCATGCAGGCCTACAAGCCCCTACGAAAGATCGTCATCATGGGCTTTGTGGAGCCGGGTCTCTCGGGCGGCAAAGCCGTGAGTCAGGCGTGGGCCGACACTGTACGTAGCTACCTCATGCGCCAGGGTGTTCCCGCCGCGCGGTTGAGCGCCATCGGCGCGGGTGGCTCGAGCCCGAAGTGCAAGAGTCGGTCTCGTCGCTGCCGGCGCCTGAATCGTCGCATAGAGTTTTTCATCACGGAAATCAGAAAATAACCGAATGCCAGGCTGACGATTCCTTGTCACAATACGCCGCATATCACATCAAGGTCGGATGTCACTCCTGTGCAAGGATAGGGTCTTGGCTTGTAATGGTATTTGTTGTGATTGTGGCAGCGGTGGGATGCGGTGGCGAAACACTGGGTGCGCTTCAGGTGACGATCCGTTTGGAAACCCCGACCGGAATTTCCAAGGCCTGCGCCGATTTTGGTGCAGAACAGGTGGAGTTGAGGTTTTTCGCGAATTCTGGAGATGTAGTACCGCACGATGTGGCGACAACGGATTGCGAAGCGACGGCCGCCGGATGGACCATGATTGGCCTCGCGGTGACGGCGCGGTCCTATCATAAGGTGGTGCTACGTTTTGTAACATCCACCGGTGACACGGTCAGTGTATGCACCCCTCAGGGGCGGGTTGATGCGGTGTTGGAGCAGACGGATGTGGAGGTCGAGCCGGGAGTGATGGGAAAAATGGACTTCTTACTCGTGGGGGATTCCGGGCCATGTGCGGAGTAGAAGGAATCCCCATGGGAAGCGGTCCACGGGGTTTAAAGGGCATATTTACGCACCTCTTTGGGGCCCCGGTCCGCTGGTAGAAACCGCGGTAGATTGTGATGAAGTTTGTGAGGTTTCAATATATGAGAGATATGATTATGTTGAATCGTCCAACTTTGTCTGGTAGGAGCCTTCGTGGACGCGCCTGAAATAGAAATTCAAGAGAAGCTCGGCGATTTGGTTGAGCGATGCAAGGATGTGGCGAAGATGGTCGGCGAAGGTCGAGATGTGTTCGCTGAGTGCTCCTACTGTCATGGGCAGGTGCCCCTGTGGGAAGCGCTATTTACTCAACAAGTCTCAGGGTTTCTAGCTCATTTGTCTTGTCCCGATGACACCCTGTCCGAGGTAGCTGGGGAGGCTGCACCGGTGGCGGAGTACGACTACGAGGGGTTGATGTCTGCCGTGGAGAAGCGAATGGAGCGTCCGGCTATTGTGGCCGACGCCGGTAGCATCGAAATTCCCGGCATAGAATCTGATCACTGACCTACGCCTCCGGTCCGCTACTTTTTTAGGCAACCACCGGATCCCAGAGACCTCAACCAAGTCGAATACAGGGGATTGAGCCGGAGAAGAGCAGTTCTTTGCCTGGTTGTCGAGACCACCAACAGGTTATTTGGGAGCCACATTGTCTGAAAGGCCGATAGTATCGACTCGACGGCCCGAGAGGTGTTTTCGCTGTTTTTTTTGTTGTTTTCATGGGTTGTGTAGCCCATTGGGGAAATGGTAGTATACGAAACTGATGTAATTCAGGTGGTAGTTTTTGGGTAGTGGATTTCTACGAAAGCGTGTGAAATCGAATGGATACAAAGATCTCCCGACGTGGGTTTTTAGAACACGCCATGTCCCTGGGAGTGGTCGGTCTGGCGACCGCGGGCCTCTGTGTCTGCATGGTTTCCGGGTGTCTTAAGAAAGACAAGACGACCGAAATACCGGCGAAAGCGCTTGTAATTAAACCTGATCGTGTAGTGGTGGACGTCAAGCAGGTGAGTGTGCTCCAAAAATTGGGCGGCTCGGCCAAGATCGTTCACCCGAAGCTGAAAGAGCGGATTATCATCGTTCATCCATCCGAGGCGCAGTATCTCGCTCTGTCGGGATTATGCACCCACCGCGGAAAGCCTTTGGCGTACCACCATTCGTCGAAGGAGCTTCGCTGTATAAATTTCGGACATTCTAGGTTCGGTATGGATGGAATACCCATTAAGGGCCCCGCAAAGCGGCCGCTCAAGGTATTCAGAACGCTCTATCTCGGTGGGATACTAGAGGTTTTTTTGTAGAGCACCGATCGGTCCAAGGGACTTCTGGATGGTATGGGGGAATTTCAGCTTTCTCACGAAAAGCAGAGTGGCGGGGGTGTATTTTTTTAATGCAACTTGACAACACCAGGATCAGTGTATATAGATTTTTATAACGGGTAAGGAAAAATACAAGCCCGTTGAGATATTGCGTCGCGAGAACTTGAGAGTCGCGCAAAGCAATCACGGAGATGAAACAGACGATCTTACACATTTAGCATTAACCTCTAGTGGCTGAGGGTCGTGGATCCATTTGGCACCCTGTCCCCTTCGGGGGTCGACAGGAGTTTGAGGCGGGTTGGTAGTGGGCGTGCTTGTGGAAACCATCGGAGTTCTGGCCACCGGTAGAACGAATCGCAATCGCCGGCAATAGTCGGCGACCCATTGGAGCTTCGGCTCTCGGAATGCGTTGGTTCTCGTGTTAATGCGGTGTTTGAATAGGCCCTCCATTCAGTCGCCAAGGCGCTGGATAGAGGGTTTTTTTTTGCCTAGACCTTGGCCCGCGCCCCCACTTGACATACTTTTGTAGACCATAGGGCCTTTTTGCTCCAACAGTAGCCGTTCGGGGTACTGTAGAATGTCCGGACCTGCGTGAGGGATACGAAGGATGACAAATTCCAAGCTCATCTCCAACTTGGATGTGCAGACGTTGGCTACCAGGGGCGCGAAACAGGGGTATCTGACCTACACGGAGATATTCGGCGTACTGCATTCCGATCTTGTGGATGAGTTGGACGACCTGTTGGTGTACCTGCAGCGCCATAAGGTCCCCGTTGTCGATTCCATCCAGGAGGGCGAGCGGTTGGCGCGTGCACGCAAATCCGCCTCCTACTCTACTGTGGCGGCTTCTGACGCTCTTTCGTCCTATCTAAGGGAGATCAATTCCCTGGTAAATTTCGATCGAGAGGAGGAGATTCTCTACGCTCGGGCGTATCGGGAAGGAGTCGTTCGCGCCATGCGTGCGGTGGTGGATGCGAGAATGTTTGTGGGCCAGGTGCTCATGGCCGCTACGAGGATACGCAAAACGCCAAAAAAGGTTTGGGAGGTGGTGGATCGCCACCGGACCAATGAAGAAGGGGCACAAGAGGCGGCGGTAACGCAGCTACACGAAATGGCCCAGAACCTGGCCAAGCGTCAAAAGGAGGAGAGAAGGGTACTGTCGAAGCTGGGTCGTCGAGGAGTGTCGGTAGAGGAGGCCAAGTCACTTTCCGCCAAGCTGAAAACCATACGCACAAAGATTACGGATCTGCTAGTGGGGATCCCTTTTGAGCAGAAGTTCCTAGACGAAATTGCCGCCACCATGATGGCGTTGCACAAACGCCTCGAGGAGGCCAAGAGCCAGCGCGAGGGGTTGGCCTCTCAGCTCGGCGTCGAGGTTGCGAGGATCGACCGCGCCGTACGGCAGATCCGGCACGAAGAGATGGAGGCGCCTCGTGGAGTGGATCTGGACGTTCTGGATCGCGAGCACAAGAACCTCAAGCGACGGATCCGTCGCATGGAGAAGCAGGCGGGAATGGACTTCGGAGGGCTCCATCGGGCCGTGTTGCGCTATCGCGCGGGGGTGCTCAAATCCCAGCGAGCGAGGGACGCACTGATCCTGAGTGCCCAGCGTCTGGTCCTGTCATCGGCTCGCTATTACGGCCGCCGCCTAGGGGGATCCGGGATGGAGGTCGCGGACCTGATCTCGGCAGGTAATCTGGGTCTAATGCGAGCGGTGGAGCTGTTTGACCCGGACCGTGGGAATCGTTTCAGCACCTTTGCAGGGCATTGGGTTCGCCACGCCATGATTCGCACCATTCATACCCAGAGCCGAACGGTGTACGTACCGCCTCACATTCGACAGCAGATGAGTAAGATCCTGGCAGTTGAAAATGAGCTCTTGCAGCAGCACGGGCGGGTTCCCTCCAAGGAGGAGTTGGCCGAAGCCAGCGGCATCGATATCCCAAAGCTACGTCATACGCTACAGTCCTTCGGCCGAGTCTCGAGCATTGATCGTCCTTTGGATCCCGATGACTCCGGATCGGCTACCTACGGAGATATCCTGGCCGACCGAGGGCTTACTCCTGATCAGGAGCTCGAGAGCGCCGAGCGGAAAGATCTGGTGCGAAAGCTGGCCGAGCGGCTCGAGGGTCGGGAGCGCACCATCGTCTTCATGCGTATGGGATGGGACAACGACGATCCCATGACCCTGGCCGAGATCGGATCCCGCTTCGGGATCTCACGGCAGCGAGTAGAGCAGCTTGAGAAACGTGCCCTTGGAAAGCTTCGACGCTGGGCCCGGGCGACCGGGTTAGGAGATCCTTTGCTGGGTCGTTAGATAGTGATCCGCTCCAGGAACCGGTCCACGGCGACTTGTAGCAGCTTGTAGCACTCACGGTAGGAGGCGATGGACTGACCCATGGGATCCGGTACATCGAATCCGACACCCTGGGCGGCCGGGTGGTCCGCCAGAGACTGCATCATCAGCTCCAGTTTGGAGCCACCCGGACCCTTGACGTCGGACAGGGGTGCGCCGAGGGTATTGGCCAACGAGCCGAAGACGAACCGATCCATGGCGATGACCCTGTCGGTCGGACCGGGGTGGATCTCCTCGGTGTGCTTTGCCAGGTGGGTAGTGAGATCTACGTCCAACTCCCGGGCCGCGGCGATGGCGGGCTTGGGGCAGGGATGACCGCGGGTCGCACCGATGCCTGCCCCATCAAAAGCCCAGCCCTCGAGGCCTAGTTTGGCGGCGGCAATCACGGCGTACTTTTCGGCGAAGGGGCTGCGGCAGATATTTCCGAAACAGATGAAATAGACGGTCTTCATGGAAAATAGAGCTCCAGCATCCAATGAGTGGGTCATAGTAACCGCGGCAAGAGTTTTTTACGAGGCGGGTGGTTGCGGATACCGGTACACTTCGGAGATAGTTTCGTGTGTTCAAAAGAGAGGTCTTGAGACGCTATGAGCCAGGCATTTCAGCTGAGCAGTACCTTCAAGCCAACCGGCGACCAGCCTACCGCCATCAAAGAGCTCTCGGCCAGGTTGCGAGCCGAGGAGAAGGATACGGTCCTGCTGGGCATCACCGGGTCCGGTAAGACCTTTACCATCGCCAACGTCATCGCCGACCTCGGGCGCCCGACGTTGATCCTGGCGCACAATAAAACCCTCGCCGCCCAGCTCTACGGAGAGTTCCACGACCTGTTTCCCAAAAGCGCGGTCCACTATTTCGTCAGTTACTACGACTACTATCAACCTGAGGCGTACATGCCCACCTCGGACACGTACATCGAAAAAGATGCCGTCGTGAACGAGGAGATCGACCGCATGCGCCATGCGGCGACCCAGGCGTTGCTAACCCGCCCCGACGTGATCATCGTGGCTTCGGTGAGCTGTATCTTCGGCATAGGCTCTTCAAAACACTACGATTCCATGACGGTGAACCTGGCTCGGGGCGTGGAGGTGGACCGGGACAATGTGTTGAGACGGTTGGTGGAAATACGGTACGAAAGAAACGACTTTGATTTCCACCGAGGCACCTTCCGGGTACGCGGAGATGTGGTAGAGATATTTCCAAGCTACGAGCATGAGCGGGCCATCAGGGTGGAGTGGTTTGGAGACGAGATTGAATCCATTGGGTATATCGATCCGTTACGAGGCCGCACGTTGGAGCAGGTGGAAGAGATTCGAATCCACCCAGGCAGCCACTACGTAACCGACGCTCTCCAGTTGGTGCGGGCCATGGAGGGGATCAAGGTGGAGCTTCGGGAGAGGCTCGGTGAGTTGGAGCGCGAGGGCAAGCTCCTCGAGATGCAGCGTCTGGAGCAAAGAACTCTCTTCGATCTGGAGATGTTGGATCAGCTGGGATATTGCACCGGTATCGAGAACTACTCCCGGCACTTTTCCGGAAGAGCGCCGGGAGAGCCTCCACCAACGCTGATGGACTATTTCCCTGAGGACTACCTCATGGTTCTCGATGAGAGCCACCAGACCATACCGCAGGTGAGGGCCATGTATCGTGGGGACCGCTCCCGAAAGGAGACCTTGGTGGAGTTCGGGTTCCGCCTGCCTTCGGCGCTGGATAACCGCCCCTTGAAGTTTGACGAATTCGAGCAGCGACCTGTGCAGCGCGTCTATGTCTCCGCCACCCCTGGAGACTATGAGTTAGAGCTCACCTCCGGAGAGGTGGTGCAGCAGGTCATCCGGCCCACGGGGCTGTTGGATCCGGAGATCGAGGTGCGCCCTGCGTCTACCCAGGTAGACGATCTCCTCGCGGAGATCCGCTCCAGGGTGGAGGCGAAGGAGCGGGTGCTGGTGACCACTTTGACCAAGCGCATGGCAGAGGATCTCACCGAGTACTATCAAGAAGTGGGGGTCGAGGCGCAGTACCTGCACAGTGAGGTGAAGACGCTAGATCGTGTGGAGATCATTCGAGATCTTCGCAGGGGCACCTTCGATGTGCTGGTGGGGATCAACCTGCTGCGAGAGGGATTGGATCTACCCGAGGTGTCCCTGGTGGCGATTCTGGACGCGGACAAGGAGGGGTTTCTCCGATCTGACAGATCTCTGATCCAGACCTCTGGCCGTGCGGCGAGAAATGTCCACGGCAAGGTGATCATGTACGCCGATAAGATCACCCGTTCCATGAAGAAAGCCATGGATGAGACCGACCGGCGGCGGACCATTCAGGCCGAGTACAACAGGAAGCACGATATCACTCCCGAGACCGTGAAGCGGGCTATTTTGGACCTGGCGGGGAGCCCCTTCGAGGCGGAGTACCACGATGTTCCCCTGGCAGCCGAGGAGTCGCCGGAGGGGGTGGAGATATTTGGGAGCGAGTTGGCGGCGAGGGTGGCCGAGCTACGCGTCGAGATGAAGGCCGCCGCCGACAAGCTGGACTTCGAAAAGGCCGCCGATCTGCGCGACCTCATTCACAGGCTCGAGCAGCGGGACCTCTTCGCCCGTTGATGTTTCCTGACACCAATTAATAGAGATTCAGCCGTTGGGTCGACCGGACCTTGGCAAACCGTAGTCGCCAGACTTTCTCGCCATTTTCCAGGCAGAAACCCTCCCGTCGGGTCTGCGCTCCGAAGACGTTTGTGGGGGCAAACGTCCACTCTCCGCAGAGATTTTCGAATTCGTCGCTGAGCTCCAGAATTTCGAGGGCTTCGAGGCCCAGATCCCAGATGTCTGTTTGAACGGCCAACACTCCATCTGGGGTGAGCACCTGGGCAATGGTGCCCGCCAGGTCCAAGGTGAAGAAACGCCTCTTGTGCTGGCTCCGCTTGAAGCAGGGGTCGGGGAAGTTTACGTGGCACAGGTCCACCGAGCCGGGCGCGAAGAGGGTTTCCAGATCGAGGTTCAGGTTGGCGTACACCGCCTGCACCGGGACCGACTCCTGGGCTGCCCGCAGGTTGACGCGTTCCACCAGGGCTTCCCGTATCTCCACACCGACATAGGTTCGCTCAGGCGCCACGTGGGCCCGGGCAAAGAGGAAGGATCCTTCGGCGCAGCCTAGCTCCACTTCCACAGGAAGGCCCGGGGGTAGAGACAAGCGGCTCGCGCCCGTGTCCATGTGGTGCACCGACAGCGGGTTGACGTGGTGTCGGATCCGGCGTCGACGTCCCATGGTTCAGGCGCTTTTTTTCTCAGGAGCGGGTGCGCTCGTCAGCCTCTACTTGGGAACCTTTTCCCAGTCCTTCATGAAGCCTTCGATGCCCCGGTCGGTGAGCGGATGCTTAATGAGCTGCAGCATGACCTTGAGGGGGATGGTGGCCACATGGGCGCCCATACGCGCTGACTCCAGCACGTGCAGGGGATTGCGGATGGAGGCCACCAGCACCTGGGTGTCGAAGTCATAGGCGGAGTAGATTTCGAGGATCTCGCCGATGAGGTCCATTCCCTGAAAGGAGATGTCATCGAGGCGTCCCACGAAGGGGCTGATATAGGTGGCCCCGGCCTTGGCCGCGAGGAGGGCCTGGGTGGCGGAGAAGCAGAGCGTGACGTTGGTCTTGATTCCTTCCGCGGCGCAGGTTCGCACGCACTTGAGGCCGTCGGCCACCAGCGGGATTTTCACCACGATGTTCTTGTGGATTTTGGCTAGATCCCGGGCCTCGACCAGCATCTCGTCGTACGTCAGACTCACCGCTTCGGCGCTGATGGGGCCATCGATGATCTCGCAGATTTCCGCGATGACTTCCTTGAAGGGACGCCCGGTTTGAGCGATCAGAGAGGGGTTGGTGGTGACACCGTCCACCAGACCCATGTCGTTGGCCTGTCGGATTTCATCCACATTGGCTGTATCGATAAAGAACTGCATTGAGGCCTCCTTGTGGGGAGGACAATTGCTCCGTCCTCCCCGCCTGTCAAGGGCGGTGGGCCCTTACCTGCGGCAGTAGCGGGAGACCGAGCGCAGGCGCTGCACCCGGGTGAGTAGCTTGCGGGCTGTGGGAGTTACCGCGGCGTGGGGGAATATCCGCAGGAGGCGGGCCAGGATGCGGGCGGCGGTTTTACACCGCTTCAGTTCAAAGTAGCTCCGGGCCGACAGCAGGCGTCCCCGGGCGGCGAACCGTCCCTTGGGGTGGGTCTTGAGCTGGCGAGAGAGCGCCACCACGGCGTTGCGGTAGTCGTAGGCGTCGAAGTACGTCTTGGCGGTGTAGTAGTACGCCGCCTCGGCCCGCCCATGGCGGGCGTATCGTCGGATGATCGCCGCGTATAGCCGCCGGGCCTTGGCTCCGCGCCCGGTGAGCCGGGCCACGTTGGCCGCTGCCCAGAACTCGGCGGCGGTTTTGGGGCCGGGCCGGGGCTTCGGCTTGGCGCGCACCTCGGCCATGAGCCGGGTCACCTCGGTCTTGATACGGGCCAGGGTCTCGGTAACTTTGGCCAGCTTCGCTCGCACCCCTTTGCCCGTCTTGGTGGAGCTGCCCTGGTCGGTCTCCACATTCTCCAGGCGGCCCTGCAACTTGGCGACGGTGGTGGCCAGCCGGTCCAGCCGGGCGCCGAACCGAGCGGAGTTTCGCAGCAGAACGGCCCGGGCCCGGGGTAAGAGTCCCTTGAGCTCAATCAGCTCCCCCTTGGCCTTCTTGAGGGCGGTGAGAGTCTCCTGCTCGCGCTTTTTCATCAGGGAGACCCGGTCGCGCATGGACTTGACCTCCTGTTGGAGCCGAGACCCCTCCGCTTTGGTCATGAAGAACATGCACCCCGGCCCGGAGGCAATGAGCAGCAGCGCCGGCAGTAGCAGCCGACCAATGATCGTGGGAACCATAGACGTACTCATATTCGTTGCTAGTACCAGACAAACTCAACCTTGCGGTCATTGAACCAGCCCGTGTCGTTGGTGCCCGTGGCCTCTAGCTCCCCCTTGGGGACGATGTGCAGCCGGCTGCCGGACACCCCAAGGGACTCCAGATACCGCTTGACCGCTTGGGCCCGCTGGTTAGACAGGGCGAGGTTGTACTCCTCGGTGCCCCGGGAATCGCAGTGACCGTTCAGGTGCACCTTGCGCTTCTTCACGGACTGGATGCACTTGGCGTTGGCCTCCAGGTGTTTCTGATCATCAGGCCTGACCACGGCCTTGTTAAAGACGAAGTGTACGTTCTTCAAGGCACACAGGGCCGGCCCGGTGTAGGGTTTGGGCGCCGGTACGCAGCGGCCGTCCTTACACACCTCCTCGTCCTTACAGTCGTCGTCCTCCTTGCAGGAGCCGGCCATGGCCTCGGCGCAGCGGCCCTTGACGCACTTGCCGCTGGGGCACTCGGCGTCTTTGGCGCAAGCCTGGCACATGTGATCGCGGCAGACCTTACCGTCGGGGCAGTCCTTGTTGGTGTCGCAGTAGCCCGGCTTTTTTCGGCAGACGCCGTTGACGCACTGCTTGCCGGGTCCACAGTCCTTGTCCGTGGCGCACTGTTGACACTTACCCTTGACGCACTTCTCCCCCTTTTTGCAGTCGGAGTCCTTGGTGCAGCTTCCTGGTTTTTTCGTGGGACAACCGGACAAGCTCAAGCTCAGGGCAAAAAAGCCCAATAGCAGCGCGAATCGTTTCATATCAAAAACCTCCTGCTAGGCTGACCCCTTTGGGAAAGGGGTTCAGCGGTCCCTGAGGCGCACGCTATGCCGCGGCTCGAAGGCTGTCAAGTGAGGCACACCCGTACCCATTGGAACGTCCCGGACCCCTTAGATCTTCCCCCTGGATCATACCCCTTAGATCCTACCCCCAGTAGGCGACCCTTGCCTTTTACCCGGAGGTGCGGTTTTCCTATGGAGGCCATGCTTACCATTCTCATCGCTGATGACGAGCCCAATATCCGGAAATCACTGGCCCGAGTCCTCTCCCTGGAGGGCTACAAGATCGTACAAGCCAAGAACGGCAAGGAGGCCTTGGAGGTAGTGCGGCAGGCGGCCGTGGATCTGGTGCTCATGGACGTGCTCATGCCCGAGCTCGACGGTCTGGGCGCCCTGGGATCCCTGCGGGAGGAGCTTCCCGACCTGCCGGTGGTGATGATGAGCGGCAACGCCAGCATCGAGAGCGCGGTGAAGGCCACGCGGCTCGGGGCCCTGGACTTCCTGGAGAAGCCCCTGTCCACGGACAAGCTGCTGATCACCGTATCCAATGCCCTGCGGTTCGCCCGCCTCTCCCGGGAGCACGCCGAGCTCGCGCTCCAGGCCCGGGCCGCCGGGGAGATGATCGGCACCAGCGGGCGCATGAAAGCCATCTCGGCCATGATCGGCAAGATCGCCCCCAGCCAGGGGCGGGTGCTGATCACCGGCGCCAACGGCACCGGCAAGGAGCTGGTGGCCCGCGCCATCCATGAGGGCTCGGGCCGGGCGGGGGCGCCATTCGTGAAGCTCAACTGCGCAGCCATTCCGTCGGAGCTCATCGAGAGCGAGCTCTTCGGTCACGAAAAGGGCGCCTTTTCGGGCGCGGTGCGTATGCGGCGGGGCAAGTTCGAGCTGGCGGACACGGGGACACTCTTTCTGGACGAGATCGGTGACATGAGCCTGTCTGCCCAGGCCAAAGTGTTGCGGGTGCTCCAGGAGTCGGAGCTCGAGCGGGTGGGGGGCGCCGAGACCCTGAGGGTGGATGTGCGGGTGGTGGCCGCCACGAATAAGGATCTGCTGGCCGAGATCGAAAGAGGGGCCTTCCGTGAGGATCTGTACTATCGGCTGGCGGTAGTGCCCATCGACTTGCCGACCCTGGAGGAGCGCAAGGATGACATCGGGGCCCTGTGTCGGCATTTTCTGCGGTTGGTGTGCCAGCAGAACGGTTTTCGAGAGATGGCCATCACCGAGGGCGCCATCGGCCTGCTCATGCAGCGCCCCTGGCCCGGCAATGTGCGGGAGTTACGCAACGTCATCGAGCGGTTGGCCATCTTGTCCACGGCCTCGGAGATCACCGAACAGGACGTACAGATCGTTCTCCCCCAGGCGGCAGCGCCCAGGCGGCAGCGGACCACGGCGGGGCTGAGCCTCAAGGACCAGCTCGCGGTCGCGGAGCGGCAGCTCCTGGTGGAGGCCCTGTCGGATCAGGATGGCAACGTGGCGGCCACGGCGCGGTCACTGGGCCTGGAGCGTAGCCACCTGTACAAAAAGATGCGGGCTTTCGGGATCACCCCCGGCACAGGCAAGACAGACGACCAACAGGCCTAGCCTCTGGCAAAGAGACAGCGCAGAGTTTTGTTGCCATTGGGGGGGCGCGTCGGCGATAATCCTACCGGGTACAATCTACTAGCATGTAGCGGAGGTTCACTGTGAAGCGTCTAGCCACCATCGTCGCCGCCTCGGTCTTTCTGCTCACCTCGACGGCTGCTCTGGCGGCTCCCGGCGACTCGGAAGCACCGCCGAGCACGGGAGCTGGAGATGACAAGCCCGCGGCGGACGACCAGCCTCCAGCCGACAGCACGACTCCACCCAAGGATGGGGGCCAACTCCCCGGAGCGGGCGATCCTTTCAAACCCGGCCCGAAAAAATGGCCCACGGTGATGTACGGCCTCGGGGCCAGCTTCATGATGAACATCGTGCCGCAGTTCCTCCTGGGAGCCTTCACCGAGGCGGCCGTGAACAGCAAGTACCACGTCTATCCCATGTCCGGAGGGTTGCACTTCGTGCGGCGCAAGAAGCTGCTCGACATGACCGTACGGGTGATGTTCGGTCACTACGGCATCTCGGACGGCAACTGGCTGGGGGCCAATCACGACTTTTCCGAGACGGACTACATGGAGTTTCACAACATGAACTTCCTGTGGGCCGACATCACCTGGACCTGGCACACCCGCCTCGCCAAAAGGTTCTATCTCGCCTACGGCGTAGGTATTGGCATAGGCTGGGTCATGGGCAAGGCCTACTCCACCCCGTCCAGTGGCTGCACCGCGGACAACTACCACGACACCCGCCTTTGCGCGCCCGTCCCCGCGGACTGTGACGGCACCACCTGCACCCGCGAATCCCTGGCGAACCATCCGTTGCGGGAGCAGGAGAAAATCCCTCCGGTGCTGCCCGCCGTCAGCGGTGTCATCGGCCTGCGCTACGACTTCTTCCGCCACCTCTCCATGAAATTCGACACCGGAATATTTCTCCCCGGCTTCTGGTACTTCCAGCTCTCCCTCACCGCCTTTTTCTAAATCCCGCCCTATTGAAAACAGCACTGTCCCCGTTTTCGCACCTTCGCAGCTGTAGAAAATGGCACCGTCATCCCCGCGAAAGCGGGGATCGTCTATATCAGGCAATGGTGAAAACAGGACGGTCCCCGCTTTCGCGGGGATGACGGTGCCCTTCTTGGGCTATTCTTCTTCTTCGGGTTGGGCGGTGACGCCCAGGGCCTGGCGGGCCTGGAAGTACTCCTCGCTGACGGCGAAGGCGCAGAGCTCGCGGAGCTGCTCGGACCGATCGAGGTAGTCAGCGAAGTTTTCGGCGGACCACTCGGTCTGCGCCTCGCCCTCGAGCTCGAGCTCCTCGCCCAGGATGGTCCGGCAGCCAGCGCGCAGATCGCCGGATACCAGGAGCCCGGCGCGGTTGCCGCTGTGCTGCACGGCCTGGCGCCACAGGGCGCTGTTGAACTCCACATGGGCCTTGGCCCCGAAGAGATCCACCAGCTTGCGGCTGACCCGGTAGGGCAGGTCCTTTTTGAGCTGCGCGGCGCGGCGAGCGTGAGGATCCGTGTCATCGCTGCGTCGCCGGGCGTGGCGCGGATGGAAGGCCCGAAGCACCGCGGCGAAGAGCTGGCTGAACTCCCCTCGCTCCAGGCCTGAGACGATGATGTACTCGGGTCGGGTGAGCTCCAGAGCGCGCCCCAGCAGGAACCGCAGCTCGCCCAGGGTGTGCTGCTCCACGTCCGGACCACAGATGATCACCGGCGGCGCGTGGCAGGCGATGTGCACCTCGTCGGTGTCACCTTCCCAGTTGAGGTACAGGCCGGTGTGGCGATTTCCGAGGACCCGTGCCGCGGCGCCATAGACCCGGGCCAGATCCATATCCGCCACCGGTGAAATCCGGTCCTGGGCTGAAATTCCAAGGGCCTCGAGCCCCTGGCCAAAGAGCGCCGGGGCGCCCTCCCAAAGGGTGGTAAATACCTCCACCATGATTTTGGTGTCGGGGTGCGCGAGCCACTCCTGCCGGTCTTCCTCCCGAAGCGCGCCCGGGGGGATCTCATCCGGAGCCAGGTCAGGGGGCGAGTTCTGGGCGATGTAGCCCAACTCCTCCAGGTCCGCTTGACCCATGACGTCCAGCAGACGATAGACGCTGTAGGCTCGGTCCACCTCCCCCCGGCGACTGTACACGTCGGCCAGGGAGCGCAGGGCCAAGGGCCGTTTCACGTCCGTGGAGACCAGGTAGAGGTTGTTTAAAAAGGCCTTGTCCTCGTATTCGGGGGCAGCGCCATAAAGCTCTGCCAGGATCTCCCGACAGGAGGTGCGGGTGGGATCGAGCTCCAGCGCCTGCTCCAGAGCGGTGATGGCGCCCTGGGGATGCTCCAGCCCGTGACGGTAGGTCTCTGCGAGCCGTTCGAATAGGATCGCACGCCGGGACCACTCGGCCTCCTCGGAGGCCTCCTCCAGGCTTTCCAAGTAGGCGCTGAGCAGATCCGCCAGCTCCTTGTATTGGCCCGTCTGCTCATAGAGATCCACCAGCGCCACGGTGGCCTGCTCGTTGGAGGGATCGATGTGCAAGGCGGACTGCAGGTGTTCCTGGGCTCGCTCCACCTCCCCCAGGGCGAGGTAGGCATCGGCGGCCTGGATCTCCCTGGGCATGCGTAAATCGTCGTCCTCCGTAAAGGCCAGGGTGAGTCCGATGACCCGGGCGGCCTCCGCGTCGTCTCCCAGGGAGCGACACAGGGGGAACAGCTTCTCCAGGATGGACATGTGCCGGGACTCCACAGGCTCGGCTGCCTCCAGGGCTTCCCGGAAGCAGACCATGGCCTCGGCGTCATCCTCGAGGTTGTCCATGTACAGGTCTCCCAGGGAGTCGAGCAACTGGACCTTGGCCGACGAGTCCTCGGTGGCGTCTGCCTGGGCTCGGAGATATCGCGCCGCGTCTGGGGTGGCCCCCCGCTCGGTGTGGTAGCTCACCAGGGCGTTGATGGCCGGCATGTGATCCGGCTTGAGTTGGAGGGCTGCCTCCCACAGGGGCGGGGCCTTGGTGGGACGGCGTTGGCGCGTCTCGGCCTCAGCCGCGATGCAGCAGGCCTCGGCCACCTCCTCGGGGAACTGATCCGCTTCGTCGTGCTCGGCCAGAGCTGAGAGGACCCGGGCGGCCTCACGCCAGCGGCGCGCCTCGAACCGGTTCAGACCCAGGGCGAGCTTGATGAGGATCTGGTTTGGGTTCTTGCGGTCGATATCCGCAAGGACCTTCTTGCCTTCGTCCACCTTGTCCAGGCGCAGGTAGATGCCGCCCAGCCGGTGGGCCAGGCGGGCGGCCATTTCTGGCTGTCCGCCGAGCCTTGGCAAGGCGGAGGTTAGCAGCTCCTCGGCCTCGTCCCACCGCTCGTGGCGGTAGGAGATGTCGGCCAGGGCGATGACCGCTGGAACGTCGTCGTTCTTCTCCTGCAGGGCTTGACGGAACAGCGCGGCAGCCTGGTCCTCGTCCTGGCCTCCCTCGATGGTTAGGGTTCCCATGGTGGTCAGGAGGGAGGCGCGGTGGGTCGGGTCCTGCACCAGGTCGAGCTGACGCCGGTGAAGCTTGATGGCCTGCGCTCGGTACCCTGCGTCTTTGGCCAGGCCGGCGAGCCCACCCAGAGCGTCGAAGTGCTTGGGATCCAGGGAAAGGGCCTTGTCGAAGCAGGCCTTGGCCTCCTCCCTGTTTTGGAGCTTGTCGCGGTAGACCTGCGCCGCCTCCAGCAGCGCCGACAGCTTGGTCTCGCGATCCGGGGCCGCCTCGGCCTCGCGCATGCGCGCCTCGGCATAGCTATCCCAATCCTCGTCGTGCTTGTGCAGTCGGGCGAGCTCTCCGAGGGCGGACGGGTAGTCCGGCACCGTCTCGAGGGCGCGATCCAAGGCGTTGCGTGCCGCTTCGGTCTCGCCGAGATCGTGGGAAAGGACCACCGCCAGTCGTACCAGCAGGGCGGCGATTTCTCCGGGAGGGGCACCGGCGCCTTCGCTGTTTTCGATGCGCTCGCGCAGCAGGGCGGCTGCGTCATCAAACTGTTGGGCGTTGCGGAGAAGGCGAATCAACTCAGAGGCGAGGTCGTCATCGTAGGCGTGCTCCTCGTAGAGCTCGCGCAGACAAACCGCCGCCTCGGCTGGGGAGGACAGGTGTTCGTCCAAGATGCGTGCCCGGTGGCGGATGAGGTCGATCCAGTCCTGGCCCGAGGCCAGCTCTGCCCGTCGGGACAGCGCCTCCTCCAGATCCTCCCAGCTCTCGTGCTCTTCGAGTAGCTCCTGGAGGGCAAGCAGAGCCTCATCGTCGGAGGGATTTTCTTCCGCCAGGGCGCGGTAGCAGTCGATGGCGCGGTCTGGCAGCTCCAGATCATTTCGGTAGATGGCGGCTACTCGCTGGCGTACCTGGTGCGCCTCGTCGTCGTCGTCGGTGTACTCCTCGACCTTGCCCATGGCCTCGACGGCCTTGGCCCACCCTTCGGTTTTGGCTGCCAGGCGGGACACTGCGCGCCAACAGTCCAGGTCATCGGGCAATTCAGCGATGAGCCGATGCAGCACCGACAGCGCCTCGTAGGGCTGGTCCAGCTTCTCCTCGTACAGGGTGGCCAGCTCTCGCAACTTGGCTTGGCGCTCCGGGCCGGCGGGTAGCTGATCGACCATGTCGTCCATCTGGCGCTCGTCCAGCTCGGCCAGCTCGGACCAGCGCTCCTGGTCGCGATACATCTGCTGGAGCGCCTCGAAGGAGTCGTTGTGGTCCGGCTTGATGGAGAGGATCTCCTTGTACCGGGTCTCCGATCGCACGGGCTTGTCCGCCTTGGTGAACAGATCGGCCGCCAACAGGTTCAGGGCGACGATCAGGTCCACGCCGTGGGACTCACCGAGGATTTCCAGGTAGGCCTCGGCGAGTTGCTCCAAGGCGTCGGCTTCGGCGGCGACCTCTTCGATGATTTTCTGGGTGCCCTCATGCAGGGGCTCGAGCTCCAGTCCCTTGCGCAGGGCCCAGAAGGCGCGATCCAGGTCAGCGGGGCCTTCGCGCCAGATGCGGGCGATCTCCTGGCAGTGCTGGATTTTGGTAATCACATCCGGGGCCGGCAGCATGGCCCAGGCCCGGGAGAACTCCTCCCAGGCGGACTTGGGCGGCGGAAGGTCGTAGTCGCTGGCCGGCGGGGCCGAGGATTCGGTCCGGAACTCGGGCTGGCGCGCCCGGGGGTTGGTCAGCGGACGGTCTCCGGAGATGTCCATGAGGTCTACGAGCTGGTGCTCCAGGGTGGTTTCCAGTCGCTCCACCTTGCCCGTGCGTACGGACTGGATGTCCACCAGATCGGAGAGCCTGAGCTCCATGGTGGGATCCTGGCGCGGGGGCGTCTGGGGACCGTCGTCTACAAACTCCAGTTCCTCGATGTTGAGTTCCTGGGTGACGTCCGGCCGGACGTCGTCCAGGGCGAGGCGGGGCATCTGCTCGGAGAATTCCGCGTGCCCCAGCCGGGAGATGGGTCCCGTGCGCTCCCGTCGTTCTGCTGCAACGACAGCTTCGGCGGCCCTCTGTTCAGCCTGCCGCGCGGTCTTACGGGCCCGCTCGTCATTCGCTCGAACGTCGTCGCCGTATTCCCCCACCTCGCGGGCGAGGCGCCACACTTCCGCCAGGATCTCCTCGTCCTCGTGGGCCATGAGAAAGGCGTGCAGCCAGGCTCGGAAGGCCTTGACCTTGTCGCCTACGCGATCCTCCACCACCGGTGCCGACAGCCGCACGAGCTCCAGCTTGTCTTCGATGGTGTTGGCCTCGGTGTACTGGGCGGCGTAGACGTCCAGGACGTCCTGCCAGGACGCTTGATCCTCGGCGACCCGGAGCAGCCAGGTCTGGGTGTCGTCGTCGTTGGGGTCGGTCTGGAAGGACCGGCGTAGCCGGAGCAGGGCGCCCTTTTGATCTCCGAGGTGGTCTTCCAGGATCCGAGCGCAGCGGTGCAGGATGGACAACTTGGTGGCTGGCTCCCGCTGGTGCTTGAGCACCCGCTCGTACACCTCCACGATGCCGTCCCATAGATCCACCTCCTCGGCCAGGCGCTCCAGCTCAGGCAGGAGCTCCTCTCCGGTGAGGTCCACCACCAGGGCGCCTCTCAGGACATCGAAGGCGCGTTGGGGGTCGTCCAGCTTGTGCTCACAGATCTCGGCGATGCGGCTGGCGGCCTCCAGGTGATCCGCCGGCTGCTGGGCTTGGGCCCGCACCTCTTCGTAGACCTCGATGAGCTCCTCCCAGAGGCCGTGCTCAGCCGCGGCCCTGGACAGGCTGGTCAGGGTTCCCCGGTCTTGCGGATAGAGCTGGTAGGCCTTGCGATACCAGGAAAAGGCCAGGGCCGGCTCGTCCAGCCGTTCCTCGTAGACTTCGGCTATCTGGTACAGCAGCCGGAGCCGCTCGCGGTCGTTGTCAGCGAAATCAAACAGCAGCTGGTTGGTGGCTATGAGCTCGGCCCATCGCCCACTGCGCGTGTAGAGCACCACCAGGGCCGACAGGGCGTCGGGGTTGGAGGGGTCGATCTCCAACACGTTTTCGTAGGCCCCTATGGCCTGCTCGTCGTCCCCTACGTCGTCTCGCCAGGCGGCAGCGATGTCCAGGGAGAGCCGGATTTTTTCGTCGCCTTCCACCAGCAGGAGCTGCTGCTCGGCGACGCGTACGGACTTGGCTGTTTCCCCGATGGTGGCGTAGAGCTGCCGGAGTTGCTCCAGGGCCTCCACATTGCCCGGGTCGTAGCTGTCCAGCACATTCTGGAGGGCGTCGATGGCTTCCTTGGGCCGATCCAGCTTGCCGTGGAGGATCTCGGCGAGGCGGAAGCAGAGGTTCACCGCCTTCTGGTCGTCCTCAGTGAGGGGGATCTGCCGCTCCATGACCTCGGCGAGGTTGTCCCAGTCTTCCTGGGTGTAGTAGAGGCGAGCGAGGGCAGCCAGGGCCTCTTGGTCCTGGGGGATCATCTCCGACACGGCTCGCCAGGCCTCCAGGGCCCGGTTCGCGTCTCCCAGCCGGGTGTCGGCCACCCGGGCGAGTCGGCGCAAGTGCGCCTGGTGTAGTTGATCGTCGCCTTGGGGCAGATCCTCGGCCATGACCTCCAGCAGGTCGGCGAGATCCTCCCAGCGTCCCAGCCCCTCGTAGATATTGAGCAGTTGACGCAGGGCTTCCTTATCATCGGGGAAAAGGCTGCGGATGCCCTCCCAGGACTCCGCCGCCAGGTTGGCATCCTGGAGCTCGTCCTTGGCGATGTCGGCCATGCGCCGGTAGCTCTCGACGCGATCTTCGTAGGTGTCGGCGGTCTGGGCGTGGTACCGCAGGGTCTTGATCAGCTTGGGCCAGTCCTCCATGTCTTGGAGCACGTCCGTGAGTCGCCGCAGGGCGTCCTGGTCGCCCGGAATCATGTCCAGGATCTGGGTACAGGCCCAGCCTGTCTCGCGCAGCTGCTTGAGCCGCTCGTGGTACAGCTGTGCCAGGTCTCGCAGGATGGCGATCTGCTCGGTGGGATCGTGTACGATGTCGAGCTGACGTCGATACACAGACGCCAGCCCCTCCAGGTTCCCTTCCCGGTCATATAGATCGCGCAGCAATGCCAACGCCGTGGGCTCCCCCGGATAGCTGCGGAGCACCTCTTCGAGGATCTCGATACCTCGCAAGGGGTCGATGCCCTTGTCGTGGTAGGCTTGACCCATGCGGAGCAGGGCGTCCACCTGTTGTTCCTGGGTCTGGGCCATCTGGAGATCCCGCTCCAGGGCGGCCAGCAGGGAGACCCACATGTGCTCTTTTTTGGCCAGGCGCCGTATGGCGTCCCGGGCCTCGAGCTGGGTGGGGTCCACCTCCTGGATGCGGCGCCAGGCGTCCATGGCCCGGGGCAGGTCGCCCAGGGGCCGCTCGCCGATCTCCGCCAGCTCCTTGAGCTGGGTGACGATGACCGATCGCCTCACCCGGGACTCGATGGCGCCATCGATGGAGAAAGCGATGAGGTCCGCCAGCCCGCGATAGTCTCCGCGGTTGCGGAAGTGCTCCCGGTAGTAGTCCAGGGCTTCGGGGTTGTTGGGATCCATCTGCAGCACGCCGTGCAGATACTGGCCCGTTTTGTCGTCGTCCTTGAGCTCGTCCCGGTAGATCAGAGCCAGCTCCATCATGCGGGCGATGCGCTCGGACACGTCGTCCACGGACTCCAGCTCGCCCTCCTTGAGGGCCGTAAGCTTTTTGAACTCCCCCTGGGCATAATACAGCTCGGCGACCAATGCCGCCGCGGCGCCCCCCGGGGCCTCGTGGGGCAGGATGGCCTCGTAGCAGACCACGGCCTCGGCGCGCTCTCCCAGATGCTCTTCGAGCAGGGAGGCGCGCTTCATGAGCAGGTCGATGACCTCAGCTCCGGCAGCGGCCTGTAGCCGCTCGCCGTAGAGCTGCTCCAGCTCCCGGTGCTTGCGAGTGCGTTTGTACAGCTCCTCGATGAGTCGGAAGGCCTCCCGGTTGGTGGGATCCGCCCGAAGGGCGCGCTGCAGGTTGGCGGTGGACTCCTCGAGCTGCTTGCCGGCACGGTGGATCTGCGCGATCTGGACGAAGATCTTCGCCGCCTGGTGCTGTCCTCCCTCCTGGGGCCATTCCGGGTTCACGAAGATGTTGGCCAGGGCCTCTAAGGCGCGGATCTCCCCCGGCCGGGCGGCCAACGCCTCCTGCAGGCTGCGACCGGCGCCGGCCAGGTCGTGCAGTCGTCCGGACTGGATCTGCGCCAGGGCCAGGAGCAGCTCGAATCGCGCTTTGGCCCCGGTGGTGGCGGCGAGCTCGCCCTCCATGAGCCGGCACACCATGGGCCAATCCCCCGTCTGACGGTAGATGCGCCGGGCGGCCTGGAGCGCAGGCACCAGGGAGGGGTCCATACGACAGGCCGTCTGGTAGTGGTACATGGCCTTGTCGGCGCGGGAGAAGTGCTCCTCGTACAAGGTCCCCATTTCCAGGTTGAGCCGGGCTACGTTCCGGGCCTGGGCGGGATCACCGGCCCGGGCCTCGGCCAGGGTGCCGAGCAGCTGGAGATACTCCTCCCAGCGGCTCTGCTCCTTGAGGATCGTCTTGAGCTTCTCTACGGGGCGGCGCTGAGAGCTGTCTGCGCGTACGGCGAGCAGGAGGCAGCGGGTGCCCCCCTCCTCGTCTTGGAGCTTCTCGAAGTGGATGTCCGCGGCCCGGTTGTAGAGCTCTGCCGCCTTGAGTCCTTCGGACATGGCTGCGGCTCGGGCCTCGTACAGTTGCGCCAGATCGTCGAAGCGCTTCTGTTGTTGAAAGATCCGTCGCAGGGCGATGAACGAGTCCACCTGGTTGGGATCTTTCTGGAAGGCTTCTTTCAGTTCGGCTTCGCTCCGTGCCACGGCAATACTCCCTGAGTGGGGCACCTCAAAAAGAGGCGCTTCGCCAGTCCCCTATACGCTCGCTCAAGGATTTCGCCTTCCCGGATCCCCGGGGGTTGGCTTACGAGGCAAGCCCTTGAGCTAAGTGCATAAATCGGCAGCGGGACAGTAGCATTTCCCAGGAGACGCATCAATCATTTCTAGCCATACCAATCCCGTAGACATATCCCAGGACCTAGTCGTTGACCAAGACCATCGGGCTGTGGCATTTTAAACGGTGCCACGGTCCGTTCGCTCGTCGGTTCAACTCCCCAATCGTTTCGGAGGCTCTCTTTGCAAAAACACGTGCTGCCCAATGGTCTGACTGTATATCTTGCGCCTTGCAAAGACGTCCCGGTGGTGGCCTTGCAGGCCTGGATCCGCGTGGGGAGCGCCTTGGAATCCGAGTCGGAGGCGGGCATCTCCCACGTGTTGGAGCATATGCTCTTCAAGGGGACGCGTCGTCGCGGGGTGGGAGAGATCGCCTTGGAGATCGAGGCCGCGGGGGGAGACATTAACGCCTGGACCGAGTTCAACAACACGGCCTACCATGTGGTGATCGCCAGCCGCTATTTCGACACGGGGCTGGACGTGCTGGCTGACGCCCTGCAGCACTCGAGCTTTGACGCCCAGGAGCTGGATCGGGAGCGGCAGGTGGTCCTTGAGGAGATGCAGCAGGGGGAGGACAGTCCCCACCGGGTCAACTTCCACCAGCTGTTTGACCTGGCCTTCCGGAAGCATCCCTACGGCAAGCCGGTCATCGGGCGACGGGACACGGTGCTCGGCTTTTCGCGCAAGGATCTGCGGGACTTTCATCGTCGCTGGTACGCTCCAAACAACATGCGCTTCATCGTGGTGGGCGACATCGACCCCGACCGAGTCATGAAGCAGATCCGGCGGGCCTTCCGCACCAAGCGTCGCCCGGTTCCCAAGCGGCCCCGTCTTGTGGAGCCGGCCCAGCAGCGACCGCGCCTGGCTATTTCCAACGCCGCGGTGTCCGACACCTATCTGCTGCTGGGATTTCATGTGCCGGGCATCGGTCATCAGGACGCCCCGGCGCTGGATCTTGCCGCCACCATACTGGGACAGGGGGAGAGCTCCCGGCTGAACCAGCGCGTGCTCCGGGACCGCCAGCTGGTGACCGAAGTGTCGGCCTTCGCCTATACGCCCCATGATGAGGGGCTCCTGACCATTGGGGCTACGGCCGCTCCCCCCCGTTTGGCCGAAGCCGTGGATGGGGTGCTGGCCGAAGCCTATCGACTCGCCTTCGAGGAGGTCTCCGACGATGAGCTCCACAAGGCCTTTGTGCTGCTCGAGAGCAACACGGTGCTGCAGCGGGAGACGGTGCAGGGTCAGGCGCGCAAGATCGGCTACTACGCCTATGCCCTGGGTGATCCGGGGTACGAAGAGCAGTATCTGCGGCTCCTGGCCGAGGTCACCCCCGCCGATCTCCGGCGGGTAATGGCGCGGTATCTCACGCCGAACAACCTCTGCCTGTCGGCGGTGATCCCGGAGGGCGCCACCAAACCCGCGACCCTACGTCGGGAGCTGACTCCCCTGGTGCGGGCCAGCTACGCTCGGCTCCGGAAGCAGCAGAAGGTGCGGACCTATCGACCCGGCCCCGGAGGCGTGGTCCGGGCGAAGCTCGATTCCGGATTGACCCTGCTCGTTAAGCAGGAGTCCAGCGTGCCCCTGGTGGCCGTGCGTGGCGTCTGGTGCGGCGGTTTGCGGTACGAGACTCCCCGCACCAACGGGATTAACAACCTGCTGGCCTGCCTCCTGTCCCGGGGAACCGAGAGCCGCACGGGCGACGAGATCGCCACCACCATCGAGTCCCTGGCGGGCTCCCTAGGAGGGTTTACGGGCAGAAACAGCCTGGGTTTGCGGCTGGAGACCTCCTCGAAACACTTCAATACCTGCTTGGAGGTGGCCGCAGACTGTCTGTTGCATCCCGTCTTCTCTGCTCCTGAGCTCGAGCGGGAGAGGATGTTGGCTCTTCAGGAGATCGCCACCAGGGACGACAACCCCACCGGGGTCGTGTTCCGCCTCTTCCAGAAAAAGATGTTTTCGCGCCACCCCTACCGGTTCAATCTCCTCGGGGAGACCTCCTCGGTGGAGTCCCTCTCCCGGGACCAGCTGGTGCGGCACTGGCGAAAGTATCACCGGGTGGACGGCATGACCCTCTCCATCGTAGGTGACGTAGACCCTTCCGGGGTGGTGCGGGAGGTGGAGCGGCTCTTCGAGGCGGGGCGACCGGCGTCCGCGCCGCCCCGTGTGGCGGTGGAGGCCGGCCGAAAAAAATCCGTGCGGGTGGTTCGGGCCCTGGACAAGCAGCAGGCCCACGTACTCGTGGGATTCGGAGGCATGAGCGTGCGACACGCCGACCGTCACTGCCTGGCGGTGCTTGCGGCTGTGCTGTCGGGTCAGGGCGGTCGACTGTTCATGTCCATCCGGGATCAGCAGGGGCTCGTCTACCAAATCTCGGCCTTTACCCTGGAGGGGCTGGACCCCGGCTACTTCGCCGTGTATGGGGCCACGTCGCCGGACAAGGTGGAGCGACTCGTGAGCTCCATCCGTGCCGAGCTCAAGCGACTGCGCACGACCCCGGTGGGTTCGGCGGAGCTCGCCAGGGCCAAGCGGTACCTGGTGGGCAACCACGACATTGCCCTGCAGCAGCGTTCTACGGTGGCCTCCAGTCTTGCCTTCAATAATTTATATGGGCTGGGATACGAGGAATACTTGCGGTATCCTCAGGCCATCCGGGCGGTGACGTCCAAGGATTTGTATCGAATTTCGCGGAGTTTTCTGGCGCCGCGAAAAGAGGTGGTTGCCATCGTGGCTCCTACGGGGCATCCTGACGGGCAGTAAGATGTTCGTCAGGGGCGCTGAATGGGTGCCACGATTGTATTGGTAGGCCGCGCGAGTCCATTGGACCAAGATCGATATGACAGCGGATAACGATTCGGGCTCGAGCCCTTCGAAAAAACCCGCCCGGGCGCAGGCGACCACCAAGGACGTCATTGGTGCCCAGAGCGAGTCGTCGGATATTCTCGTCGAAGACTCCAAACCCTCGGGCAGCGACATTGTCGCGGATTTCGATATCGAGTCGGTGCCCATTGACCGGCGGGGCCCACTGACCGGGAAGCTGCTGGAGCAGCGCTACCTGATCAAGGAGAAGCTAGGCGTGGGCGGCATGGGCGTGGTGTACCGGGCTGAGCACACCCTCATGCGTAAAGAGATGGCGGTGAAGGTGCTGCTGCCTCAGTACGGCAACTTTGAGGGCATCAAGAAGCGCTTCCATCGGGAGGCCCAGTCTTCGAGTCGGCTGGATCACCCGGGCATCACCCATATTAACGATTTCGGCGAGACCGACGACGGGCTGCTCTTCATCGCCATGGAGTTTTTGTCGGGGAAGGATCTGACCGAGGTCATCAAGAAAGAAGCGCCGCTGCCCGTGGATCGGGCGGTGCGCATCGCCATGCAGCTTTGTCTGGCCCTGGATCACGCGCACTCCGAGGGTGTGGTGCACCGGGATCTCAAGCCTGACAACGTGATGATGGTGGAGAAGAACGATCGCGATGACGTGGTGAAGATTCTCGACTTCGGCATTGCCAAGATCACCCAGGGGGACGGGGCGGCTGACTCTCTCACCGAGGTGGGTATGGTCTTTGGCACGCCGGAGTACCTGTCGCCGGAGCAGGCCGCGGGGCAGACGGCTGACGCCCGGGCGGACTTGTACTCCCTTGGTGTGATCATGTACGAGCTGCTCACCGGCTCGCGCCCCTTCAAGGGGCCCACCAAGCTCGAGCTCATTGGCAAGCACATCAACGAGGAGCCTGAGTCCCTGCGCAAGCGGGCGCCGGACCAGAAGATCCCGGAGGAGCTCGACGAGGTGGTGTTGCACCTGCTGGTCAAGCGGCCCGACGAGCGCATCCAGAGCGCGGCGGAGCTTTTCCAGACGGTCTCCGGCCTGGAGTCCGTGCAGACGGGCCCCTTGGCCCTGTGGCCGACCAACACCCTCACCATGACCAACGTCCAGCCCGTGCCCCTGCCGAGCCGGCGTCGTAGGGGTCGCAGGGCGTTGATGCTGGGCGGTCTGTTGGGTATCTTCGCCGCTTTGGCTGTGGTGGGGGTGCTGGCGTTCACCGGGCGCTGGGGCTCGAGCCCGGGCATCTCCGGGGCGCCCCAGTCGACGCAGGACTCCGTGGGCAAGCGGGTGCCCAACGCGCAGCTCCAAGGGATCCAGGCCAAGCTGGTGGCCGGAAGTCCCAAGAGCCTCAGGGACGCCAAGGACATGCTCGATCGGATGGCGGACCAGTACCCCACCGACGCCCGGGTCCACCTGCTCATGGCGCGTGCGCATTTTTTGAGCAAGAAGTCCGTGGAGTGTTTGCGCAGCCTCAAGGAGGCGGTGCGACTGGACAAGGGGATGCGATCCAACGCGCAGCTACTCCACGCCCTGTACGACTACCTCACCACGCTCAAGGGTCGTGGATGGAAGCTGCGGCGCGAGGCCATGGATTTCGTGGAGCGGTACCTGGACGCCGGCGCCAAGACCATGCTCACCCGATACGCGAACACCTGGTGGGAGCGCAAGAACGTGTGGCGGGCCATCGCCTTTCTCACCAAGCTCAACGCAGCCGACAAAGTGAACTATCCCCACGCATATGAGCTGGTGTTCCGCCACGAGCCGAGCTGTGCCAAGCGTAAGCAACACTTGCAGGATGTGCTGCGGCGCAAGGATCCGGCGTTTCTGCCGTTGATGCGGATGATTGTCGCGACTCCCGTGTGGAACGCCAAATACTCTCGGCGCAAGGTGCTCAACCAGTGTATCGACGCCGAGGCGAAGGCGGCCGTCACGGTGCTTGAGGCCCTGGACACCGAGGGTAAGTATCCGGAGCCCGTTGCCCGTCCCCGCGCCATGGCGCCGAGGACCAAGCCCAGGAAAAGGCCCATGCGCCGTCGTCGTCGTCGTCGTCGTCGTCGCCGGTGACCATCCCCGCTACCCGCGGATGCGTTTGACGATGTGGGCCGGGTTCACGAAGACCGGATAGAGCTCGGACGAGTCGTAGTGCACGTCCATGGAGTCGAGGCCGGCGCAGATGGGATCCAGGCGGCACCGGGTACAGGCGTCCCCCTTGCCCCGCAGCCAGGCGCTGGGGTCGTGTTGGCTGACCCTGCTTTTTTCGTCCAGAAAGTGGATCACCCGCGACTCTTCCTTGACGATCTTCCGGGTCTCGGTGGACACATGGGCGAACTCCACCATGTAGCACAATGGAACCCGCTCCACCCGGAAGGTGAGGCCCGCGGCCTCCAGCGACCGCAGGGCCTGGTGCAGGGACACCTCCAGCTCCCACAGCTTGGGAATGGTGTCTGGAAAGCCCTGGGTGCGGTTCATGGAGGGGTCCAGGTGGTTGAACACCAGGTGGCGTACAAAGGGAAAACGTCCGATTACGAAGCGGGCGATATCGTTTAAGTGGTCGGCATTGTAGTGGTTGATGACCACGTTCAGATCCACGGCGAGGTGGGATCCATGGGATCCCAGGCGCTCCAGGGCGCGCATTACCTTGCGCCAGCCCCCGGGGTTGCGGGTGAGCATGTCCTGAACCGACTCCCGGTGGGAGTACAGTGACACATGCAGATGGCGTAACCCGGCGGTCACCAGGCGGTCCAGCAACGGACCTTCGGCGAGGCGCTGGCCGTTGGTGATGATGCGGCAGGGCGCTCCCTTAGAGGTGACGTAGGCCACCAGTTCCACCAGATCCGGGGAGAGGGTGGGCTCACCGCCGGTGAGGATCACCCCGTCAGAGCCCCCGTCCAGGAGATCGTCCACGCGACCCTGGAGCTCCGTCAACGAGGCGCTGCGTCCCGACGGAGGGTTGGAACAGAACCGACAGAGCTGGTTGCACTCCCGAGTGATCTGGATGTAGCCGAGGCTTGCCATATAGTCCATCAGTTTGGCCCGAGGCATGCGTCTGTCAAGGGGTCGGCCAACGGGTCTGACTAGGGCAATGTTCTTGACAGGTGCCAAGACGCCGCGTTATTGGAAATAGTCGATGAGTCGATAATCCCTATCAGGCACAGGCGGGCCACTGAAGTCCGATACTCGGTGCCGCGAAACCATGCGCCCAGCGGGGCACATAGGAGGAATTCAGGAATGAGGAACCTTAGACTTGTAGTCGTTTGCACCGCAATCTTCGCGCTCGGATCCGTCGTAAGCTGTGGCGATGACGGCGGCGAGACCAACTGTACGGACCAGGTCGACAATGACGGGGATGGCTACACCGACTGCGCCGACAGCGACTGCGACAGCAATCAGGCCTGCCAGACGGTCTGTAACAACAACAACCTGTGTGAGCCGGCCCTGGGCGAGAACGCCACCAACTGCGCCAACGACTGCGGGACCGCTCCGGTCTGCGGCGATGGTAACTGTGACGCCGGCGAGGACTCCACGAGTTGCCCGGCCGACTGCCCCGTAAACCCCTGCAACAACGACGGCACCTGCGACGCCGGCGAGACCGTAACGAACTGCCCGAATGACTGCGCCGGCAGCGACGAGTGCCTGGCTGACAGTGACGTCCTGGCCGACAACGGCTGCGGCACGGGTGAAACCTGCGATGTCGGCCAGACCGGGGCTGCATGTCGTGCCACCGGCTCGGTGGCCGACTACGCCGTCTGCACTGCCCCCACGGACTGTGGCGCCTCCACCGGCTGCATGTCCTTCGACGGAACCGTGTTCAACTGCCTGCCCTACTGCGACATCCAGGGTACACCCACTTGCCCCGGCACGGGTGTGTGCTCCGCGGCGGTTCAGGATCATGCGACCATCGGTCTGTGCCTCGAGCCTTCCGACGAGTGCGATCCGGTGGAGAACACCGGCTGCACCGCCCCCGATGCCTGCTACATCGTCGCCACGGGCGCGTCCTGTGCGGAGACAACGGCCAATCCCGGGGCCCCGGGATCTCCCTGCGAAGACGAAAGCCCCTCGGGCTGCGTGGCGGGCTCGTCCTGCTTCGACCCCGGTACCGGTTGGACCTGCATTGAGGTCTGCCTCCTTTCCGATGGGTCCGGCTGTGCTTCGGGTACCTGCCAGGATCTCATTAGCAGCACTACCTACGGCGTCTGCCAGTAGTCGCTCGACGACGGCGCTGAGCTCCCCGCCACCCGGCGGCGTTGTAGCCGGGTAAATCCATCGAAAAAACCGCTGGTTAAGTCCGGTTTTCCGTTTGGTTCCTTGACGGACCACCGGAATTCGCGGTATTCGAAAATCAATCAGTCAGCGAGGAGCACAGTCCATGCAGCGCGAAGGGAAACACTTTACTTTGGCGGCCCTGGGGGTCGCTCTGGGTCTGATGGCGGGTTGCGCCAAGAGTAGCGGCACCGACTGCGGCAATGGGCGCATCGATGGCGACGAGCAGTGCGACGGCGCGATGCTCACCCAGGTCGACTGCATGGCTCTGGGCCTGGGCGCCGGACCGCTCAAGTGCAATCTGGATTGCACCTTCGACCTGAGCGCGTGCCCCAACTCCAGCGTGTGCGGCAACGGCACGGTGGAGGGGACAGAGTACTGCGATGGGTTCGATCTGGGGGGTCAAACCTGTGACACCCTGAACCTCGGAACGGGGTCGCTGGGGTGTTTGGCGGACTGCGTCTACGACACCTCCGGCTGCTCGAGCAGCGCGGTGTGTGGCAACGGCGTGGTGGAGGGGCCCGAGCAGTGCGACGGGTTCAACTTGAACGGCCAGAGCTGCGCCACCCTCGGCGAGGGGTTCAACGGTGGAGAGCTCGCCTGTGACACGGCCAATTGTCTGTACAACACCGACGCCTGCACCGAGGGAATCGTCTGCGGCAACGGGATCCGCGAAGGGACCGAGGAGTGCGACGGCGACGACCTAAATGGCGTCTCCTGCGCGGCCCTGGGCTTCGCCGGTGGCAACCTGGTCTGTTCGACCACCTGCATCCGGGACACCTCGGGCTGCACGGAGACCGCGGAGAACTGCACCAACGGCGTGGACGACGATGGCGACCTGGCCGTGGACTGTAACGACCTGGACTGTTCGTCCGACCCGGCCTGCGGCGGCTCGCCGGAGAACTGCACCAATGGCGTGGATGATGATCAGGATGGGCTCATCGACTGCGATGACCAGGTGGACTGCAACAGCGATCCCTCCTGCCAGACCACCGGCGCCGAGATCTGCGACAACGGCATCGATGACGACGGCATGTTTGGCTGTGACTGCCAGGACTTCTTTAGCTGCCTGCTGGATATAGGTTGCCTGTTGGCCCCCTCCGCGGAGACCAACTGCACCGATGGTGCCGACGACGACCTGGACTGCCTGGTGGATTGCGACGATGACGACTGCGATTCGGACCCTGCCTGCAGCGGTCCGGTGGAGATCTGCGACAACAGCGTGGACGATGATAGCGACGGCGATGTGGACTGCGACGACAGCGACTGCGCCGGTCACGCATCCTGCCCCGTATGTACCCCCGTCACGACGATTGCCTGCGGCGACAACCTCTCGGGGAACACCTCCGGAGGCATCAACAGTCTCGAGGACTGGGATATCTGGTGCTCCGGCGGCTACCTCTCCTCGGGTCCGGAGGCCTACTATGTCTTTACGCCTACCACCAGCGGCTCAGTGGACATCCAGCTCGACATCAATGGTTCCGGCAATGATCTCGAGCTGTTGCTGGTGGGCGAGTTGAGCGGTGACTGTGCCCCGAGCGGAGCCTGTCTGAGCATAAGCCAGACCACCGGCAATCCGGAGAGCATCACTTTCGACGCCACCGCCGGCACCACCTACTACATCATCATAGACGGCTGGGACGGAGACGCCGGCGCCTTCGACCTTTCAGTAACCTGCAACTAAGCTCTCCCCCCTCCCTCCTCTCTCCATCCTTTCCTCTCCCCACCCCCATCGCCCCCTACTGCCGACTAGTGAGCGGTGCCCCCGTGGAGGATTTCAACGCAGCCGCTCTTGCAGCGTCCCGCTGGAGCGGCAAGGGGAACATCCGTAACGGGGGCTGAGCGAACGGCAACAAGCGCCAGC
>JAOZUO010000329.1 GCA_029938605.1 Deltaproteobacteria bacterium
AGCACCAACGGGAGGGCGAAAGCGACAAGGGCCCGTCGTGTACGGGAACTCGATCCAAGCAAATTCGCATCGACTATTTCGCGTGAAACGAACATCACCTGCGACTCTGTCTCTTAACTCAAGGTTCGGGTAGTACGCAGCGGTGGTTGTCTGTTAGCACTTTCATGCTGACTTTGGGACATTTGGCTAAGTATGAAGGGCTGCAGGTAGGGGGTCAAGCGGATGCAAATCGGCCCGAAATCGATCATAGGGCATACCGGTTTATGGTAAAAGGCAGCCGAGGCACCGGCGTACCACAGCCGATGAATCATTATACAAATGCGCTCGGGAGAACCAGAGACATGACCCGATATTCCAGACTCGGAGCCAGACTTTGCGCGTGTTACGGATTGGCCCTTGCGTTGGGCCTCACCAGCCTGAGTTGCGGTGATCCTTCCGGGAACCTCTCCGACGCCGCAACGCCTGCGGACGACGCCCAGGGTGATGATGGCGCGGCGCCGGATGCCCACCCCGCACCCTCGGTGACGATCCTCGAGCCGAGCGACGGGGACACCGTGGAGAACCCGGTCACCTTTCGCGTGGCGGCCACCGGTGTGTCCACCGTGGAGCTGCTCGCCGACGATTGGCCCCTGGGCGATCCCTGGGACCCCACGGTCACCGACACGCTGACCTACTCTTTCACCGAGCTGGGCTCCGCGCGCACCATCGTGCTCCGGGGCTACGACGGCCCCGCCATCCCGGGGACCGAGGTGGCCACAGACACCATCACCATCACCGCGGTCAGCGGCGACATCGGCACCTACCTCATGTCCATGTGGAACACCTACTACTACCTCGCCAACGAGGCGGACCATTCGGGTCCGGACGATACCACGCTGTACGACGCCAGCTGCAACCCCATCGCCCAGGTGCCCGCGTCCTTCTCGGACAGCGTGTGCATCGAGGGGAGCGGTATCCTGAACGACAGCACAGTGATCAACTACGCCAGCACCTGCAACTGCGGTCGTCCATGTCCCTACGGGTCGAATCCGATCATCTGTTACGTGGTGCTCGATCCGGTACAGTACCCCTGGGGCATGGGCTCGGCCAGCAACCCGCTCGAGCCCCTGATCTCCTGGGCGGTGGACAACTCTGTCATTGCACACGGTACGCTGATCTACGCCGAGCAGTGGGACGGCGTGACCATCCCGAGTATCGATGGGTTGGGGGGCTTTGTGCACGACGGGTGCTTCCGCGCCGACGACATCGGCGGCGGCATCCAGGGCGATCACTTCGACTTCTATGCCGGCACCCATGGCATGTACCTCGCCCTGGAGGCCCTGTTTCCGACCTACTCCGACTTCGACATCTATGTAGACCCGGGCAAGTGTGCGTACCTGCAGTGACACCCGCCGGATGACCGTACGCTACTGGCCCTGCTGCCTCCGAAACAGGGTCCGGATAACGGCTCGCGGTTACAGCTCTAGGTTGTAGTCGGCGATCTTCTTGTCCAGGGTCGGTCGCGAGATCCCCAGGATCCGGCAGGCCTCCACCTTCTTGCCTCCGGCCTCCACGAGGGCCTGCGCTATGTGCTCCCGCTCGGTCTCGGCCAGCGCCTCCCGAAGCTTGCTCCGCGGCGACGACCGCCCCGCCGCGCCTCCGAAGGAGATCTCCGCCGGTAGATCCACAACTTCAATCGTAGCGCTCTCGGCCAGAACCACCAGTCGCTCGGCCACGTTCTTGAGCTCCCGCACGTTGCCGGGCCACCGGTACCGCTCCAAAGCCTGGCGAGCGGCGGGCGCGAGGGCGGGCAAGGGCTTCCCCATGGTCCGGGCGAAACGCTGAAGGAACCGCTCCATGAGCAGCACCACGTCCCCGGACCGCTCCCGCAAGGGCGGCAGCTCCAGGGTCAGCACCGCCAACCGGTAGAAGAGGTCCTCCCGAAAGAGCCCCTCCCGCACGCGCTCGGCGAGCTGCCGATTGGTGGCCGCGACGATGCGCACGTCCACGACCACCGGCTTCTCGCCGCCCACCCGGAAGAAGGTCAGCTCCTGAATCGCCCTAAGCAGCTTCACCTGGAGCTGCAGGGGCAGCTCGCCCACCTCGTCGAGAAACAACGTCCCCTCGTCCGCGAGCTCGAAGCAGCCGCGTTTGCGACGCCCCGCCCCGGAGAAGGCGCCCTTCTCGTGGCCGAAGAGCTCGCTCTCGATCAGCGCCTCGGGCACCGCCGCGCAGTTGATGGCCACCCAGGGGCCTTGGGCCCGGTTGGACTGCTCGTGGACCAGACGCGCGATGAGCTCCTTGCCCGTTCCGCTCTCCCCGGTGATGAGCACCCGGGACCCCGCGAGGGCGGCCTTGCGCGTGGTCTGCAGGAGACGCTCCATGCGCGGGTCGGCGCTGATGAACCGGGTCTGAGGCTCCCCGCCGGTCCCCAGGGGATCCGGTGCGCCCGCCTCGACTATCTGGCGTCGCGCTCGCTCGAAACGTCGCGCGTTGGTCAGCGCCACCGCCGCGGCCCGGGCCAACAAACCGAGCTGCGCCAGGCGGTCTTGATCGTAGGTGTTGCGCTCCCGCCGATCCACCTGCACGAGTCCGATGACCTCCCCCTTCCCCTTCCCCTTCCCCTCCACCAGCAACGGCGCCAGCATCACCGAGCGGAGCTGGTGGGCGATGACGCTCTTGGCCCCCTCGAAGGTGACGTCCTCTATGGCGTCGGTCACCAACACCGGTACCCGCTCCCGCAGGGCGTAATCCACCAGGGAACGACTGATGGCCACCGCCTCGCGCTCGGTGCGGATCACCGCCGGCATAAGCCGACCGGTGCGCTCGCTGTGCAACAGCACGAAGCCACGATCCGCCTCGAAGAAATCCAGCAGCCGATCCATCAACCCGACCACCAGCGCCTCGGGATCCAGCTCCCCCACCAGCTCACAGGTCAATCGGTGGAGGGCCACCAACGTCGACGGAGCCAGATGCAACTCCTGATCTCGGGCCTGGCCTCGGGCCTGGCCTTGGGCTTGGCCCCGATCGTCGGCTCCCGCCTCCCCGGGTTTCGGGCTCCCCACGTCATCATCCACCAGGTACAGGGTCTTGTCCCCGCCGCGCTCGTGCAGCAGCTCCAGCGGCGGATCAAAGATCACCGACAGACCGCCCAGGGAGATCTCATCCCCCGCCGCCAGCCGCACGGGCACGGAGACCCGCACCCCCGCCAGGAAGGTGCCGTTCCGGCTGCCCAGGTCCTCCAGCCAATAGACGTCGCCTCGACGCTCGATCCGGGCGTGCACCCGAGAGAGCTGGTGGTCCAGGAGCTGAAGGTCGCACTCCGACGAGCGCCCCACGCGGCAAGAGTCCCCCACCGGCAGCTTGAGCCGCGGTATTCCGTCCCGCAGCAGCAGTATGGAGCTCACGCACTATCCTCCTGTACGCCAATGCGGTGACTATGGTTCTTCAGGCTCATGGTGTCGGTCAAGTATGCCCTACGCTATACTGATCACCATCCCGGGTCCAAAAAGAAGTTCGGCAATTCGACCCGAACATTGTACTTTGCTCGTTCGCGCCGAACGGCGCCTGGAGCGACCTATGGCCCGCCACATGACCCGAGAAGGTTACGACGCCATCTTGAAAGAGATCGAGCAACTGTGGAGCTACGAGCGCCCGGTGGTGGTACAGCAGGTGTCCGAGGCCGCCGCCCTGGGGGACCGCTCGGAGAACGCCGAGTACATCTACGGCAAAAAGAGG
>JAOZUO010000067.1 GCA_029938605.1 Deltaproteobacteria bacterium
GGCTCGGGCTCGGGCTCGGGCTCGGGCTCGGGCTCGGACTCGGGCTTGGCCTCGATGTCGGCCTCGGGCTCGGGCTCCGTCGGCTCCTCGGAGGAGGGCACGAAACCCGCCTCGTCGTCCACCCGATCCAGATCCAGGAAACCGTCGTCTACCGCAGGCTCACCACTTGTCGCTGCGTCATCGCCGTGTCCCCTTCTCAGGGGAGCCGGCTCATCCAGCTCTCGCGGAGTAGCCAACAACTCATCGGCGCTAAGCTCATCCGCAGCCAAGGCCGCCGCGTCCAGATCCGGCAGTCCATCCGCACCCCGGCCTTCCGGCTCCGCTCCGGACTCACCTTCGGGGCCCGGGTCGCCGACGACCTCCGCAGCCGTTCCCTGGGTCGCTGGCGGCACGGGCTCGGCAACAACGACTACATCGATCTCGTCGGCCGGCCCGCCCGCCTCCGCCTCCGCCTTCGACGCTGACCGCGACACTCCACTCTTGGGTTTGCGGCCCAGCAACGCCGCCAGACTCGCCGCAGCATCGGCAGGCTGCTGGGATTTCGGCGTAGGAGTCCGGGTATCGGCCAGCAAACCGTCGAGGTCCACCTTACGGACGGCCTTCTTCTTCAGCCTGATCCGGGCCAGGGTCGCGTTGACCTTGTCGTCATCTATGTCCTGCAGACCATCGAGAACCCCGGGTTCCGCCGTTCCAGCAGGCGCCTTGGGTTCAGAGTCGGATTCGGGCTCAGGCTCAGGCTCAGGCTCAGGTTCGGGTTCGGGCTCAGGTTCGGGTTCGGGCTCAGGTTCGGGCTCAGGTTCAGGCTCAGGCTCAGGTTCGGGTTCGGGTCCGGGCTCAGGCTCGGGTTCGGGTTCAGGCTCAGGTTCAGGCTTGGGCTCAGGCTCAGGTTCGGGATCGGGCTCAGGCTCGGGTTCGGGTTCAGGCTCAGGCTTGGGCTCAGGCTTGGGCTCAGGCTTGGGCTCAGGCTTGGGCTCAGGCTGGGGCTCGGCTTCCGGCTCCGCCTTCGGCGCTACCTTAACATCCCCACTACTCTTCGCCTTCCCATCCGCCTTTGCCTTTTCGGCCTTGAAAGCCACGATGCGCTCTATCAACGCCTTACTGCTCGCATCCAGCTTGGTGAACTTGATCCCCATGCCGTGGGGCTTGGCAGGATTGTCGGAGTCGAACTCCTTGATCCAGACAACCTTGCCCTCGCCCGAGAGGAGCTTGGTGTCATCGGTGAGCAACATTTCAAATCTCAGCACAGTGCCCTTGGGCTGGGGCTGCCTGCTGATAATGAAAATTCCTCCCTTGGAAACGTTCGCGGCGTACTTCTGAACGAAGACGTCCACATCCTGGTACTTCAGTCTGAAGCGCCGGATACCCGCCATTCGTTTGTTGCCACGCTTATCGGTTGTGCTCAAAGCGACACCTTGTCCGATCTCATTCTTCTGTACTCACGCCCCACCGGGGATCCGGGACCCTCAGTAGTGAACAGCCGCGAGCAGATAGCCGCCAAAATATCCGTCTCTCGCCGAATCAGCGATGATGCCATAAGTAACGCCCTGGGAAATCTGGGCAAACTTAACAAAAAACCATGTCGTGAAGGCCCCTGCCACCAGGTGGACCTTCCAGTACAGGCGCACGTCGAGCTCAACTCCCGCTTCGACGCCGCCGGCCTTGGCGCTACCGTAGTGATAGGCGTCGGCCATCTGTCCGAGCTGCACCGTCGCTAGACCCGCGAAACGCAGGCCTAGCTTCACCCGCTCCGCCCCAAGGGGGATCTGAGCCTTCATCCCCGCCCTGAAGTTGATGTAGGTCACGCTCGGAACAAGCGCCAGATCCTCACCAAACTTATACTTCATTGACTCCACACCAAAGTGGAACTTGAGGACCACACTCTCGGGGGAGGACTTGACGCTCCAACGGTATAGGATCCGTCCCCCCACCCGCTGGATGGTAGTAACAATCTTGGTGGGATCATTCTCGCGCTGAGACACGACCCCCACGGCCTGCTGGTAGTACACCCCCAGACCGATGTTTGCCACGATACTGTTCTGAGTGACAAAGGCGCCCGGAAAGACCTCCAGCGCGAAGGAGAGAGGCATAATCGGAGAGTTGGTCTCGTACAGCAGTCGACTCCCCGGCTCTGCCTCCAGGTTGTTGAAAGAAAGCCGCCGGCCCCAGATCTCGATGCCCGCGCTGAGCTCGATGCCGGTGACCCATGGGGCACGCTGCACCTGGGGATTTTTCACCGGGGGCTTGACCGGGGCCACCCGACGTGGCTCATCCTCCTCCACCACCCGCCGCCGCCGCTGGTGCTCTACCCCTTCGCAGCGCCGCACCCCCAGCCGGAGGGCCTTGAGCAGGGCCCGCTTGGTCCACTTGTTCAACCGAAAAAACGCGTAGCGCACCACCGTGCCCTTGATGATTCTTCCGGTGCCGCCATCCCGTACCTGCAACGCGAGCCACCACCGCCGCCGGGCTCGGTAGACATAGCCCGTGACGACGGCGTCGGCCTTGGCCTTGCGGGCGATGCGTCGGAGATTCCGCCGCTTGGTCATGCGCTTCTTACTGATCTCGAGGTCCTCGGCGGCGTCTAAGAAATCCCGACGGCTCACCAGATTCCACCGTCGATCGATCTGCTCCTCGAGAAATCGCCGCACACGCTTGGCCCCGGGCCCGCGAACGTTCAACACGCCCACATACCGATCCGCGGCCTGCACCGGATCTGGGCCCGCTGCCAGCAGGAGCGTGACGCCCAAAACCCCGAAAACAAAACGACCGACTGTCGAGGTACTCATCTTGCTAGCGCCTCGGCTTCCGATCCAGATCGAGTTTCTCGTTACCCACACTGAAGTACTCACCAGAATCCCAAACCTCATCTGTACCGCCACCGGCCGACACGCCCTGGAAGTGTAGGGCGAACTCGTCGGAATTGGAGGCATTCTGAAGCGCAGATTCGTAGGTTACAAGTCCCTCGTTCACCAAGTCGGTCAGGCATTGGTCAAAGCTGACCATGCCGTAAGGGTGCTTGCCCTCGGCGATGGCGTCCCGGATCTCCCGGGTACGCTGGGGGTCCACGATGAGCTCCCGGACCCGAGGCGTATTGATGAGCACCTCCACGGCGGGCACGCGCCCTTTGCCATCGGCTCGGGGGAGAAGCCGCTGGGAGATGGCGCCCACCAGGACCGCCGCCAGCTGGATCCGAACCTGGGCCTGCTGGTGGGGAGGGAACACGCTGATGATGCGGTTCACCGTCTCCACGGCGTCCACCGTATGCAAAGTGGAAAGGACCAGGTGGCCGGTCTCAGCGGCCGTGAGGGCCGTCTCGATGGTCTCCAGGTCGCGCATCTCCCCCACGAGGATCACATCCGGATCCTGTCTGAGGGCCGAGCGTAAGGCAGAGCCGAAAGACAGGGTGTCGAGCCCAAGCTCCCGTTGGTTGATCACACTCCGGCGATCCCGGAACACGTACTCAATGGGATCCTCCACCGTCACGATGTGTCCAGCGCGCATCTTGTTGATGTAGTCCAGCATCACCGCCAACGTAGTGGACTTGCCCGAGCCGGTGATGCCGGTGGCGAGCACCAGGCCCCGGGGCGACTCGGCCATGGTGAGCACCGACTGGGGCAGCCGCAAAGACTCGAAGTCGGGCACCTCGGTCGGGATGACCCGCAGCACCATGCCGACGTTGCCCCGCTGCCGGAACACGTTGACGCGGTACCGGGCTCCTTCACTCGTGGAGTAGGCCAGGTCCGTCTCGTACTGGGTCGCAAACCGCTCCGCCTGAAGGGGGTTCATCATGGCCTGGGCAAAGGACTCCAGCACCTCGGCAGTGAGGATGCTCACCTCCTTGACCCCGCGCAGCTCCCCCTTGACCCGAAAGATCGGCGGGAGCCCCACCTTCAGATGTACGTCGGAGGCGCCGAGCTGCCGAGCCGCGCCGAGCACCCGATCGAGAACCTGTGTCATTCGCGCACAGTACCATATTCCCAGGGCCGCATCCATAGGCCACGGCTAGCGACATAAACGAATCAATAACAATAAGTTACTCCCTGTCCATCCACCATTTCGCACCCACTGGGCATCCGATAATTTCACGGGTGTCCGCACCAGGGGCGCCTTGACGGCCAAAAGGCCGGCTGGTAACGTTCCGCCAACCAAATGATCTGTCCACATTGCCATCGCAAGATCCCGTCGGAGGCCGTATTCTGCGGAGCCTGTGGACGGCGTGTTGTGGGCTGGAAGGGCACGCCCCGGCGGGGCGGCGAAAGCGACGGTAAGCCCCGCCTGGCCGCGGGCCCCAGTGATGACACCCGGAAGGTGCGCCCAAACTCCGAGCTCATCCGCGCTGCCGGAGGAGATCCGGGCGCCACCCGGAAGATGTCGCCGGATTCGAACCTGTTGCGGGCGGTGCGGGGCGAGCCCGACGACACCAGCAAGCTCCGCCCGGACTCAGATACCAGCAAGCTCCGCCCGGACTCAGACACCAACCGTTCCTCCACCGCACCGAGCGACTCCGAGAGCACACGGCAAAAGCCTCCTCCCAGGCAGTTGCATGTGGACCCGCAGTCCACCGCCGAAGGGTACGACGTAGACACCGCCTTTCTCTTGGAGCATGCCCTCCACCCAGGGCGATCCCGGCTGGCCGTGCTGATGATCGCAGACGCCTGCCTACTGGCCGTGGGGGCCTACCTGATCATCTCCTGGGCGATGCTTCCCAGGGGCCGAACCTACACGGATCTCTCGTACACATCCTCTCCAGGCACCCGGGGTTACGTGGACTGGAATGACAACGGACAGCCCGCCCGCATCGCCACGGGGCCGGTGCTGGCGGCCTTCGTCGTAGCCCGACAATCGACCAATGGAGGCGTCGGGCCCACAATGGCCCCGCAACCCGTGGGGCCCATGTCCCCCACAAGCGGTCTGGCGGACGCGAGCGTCACAGCCATGTCCCGTCCCGTGGACCCAGTGACTACCGTGGACCCCATGGACCCCATGGCCACCACGGCCACCATGGACCCGGAGAAAGGTGATCCCGCCGCCGTGGCCCAGGCGAAACGCCTGGCGCGGATCGTCGCCGCCCGGGACCGATTTCTCAAGGACGTCCCCCAAAGGATTCGGCGCCAACGCAAAGCGATTCACGACTGCTATCGGCAGACCCTTCGACTGTTCAAAAACGTCAAGGGGTTCGTGGATATCGAGTTCGTGGTCGGCGCCGGCGGTCGGGTCACCCACGCCCGGGCCAGCCGCAACACCACCCGGTCCAGGACCCTGGGCAGCTGCATCTCCGGCGTCTTTCTATCCACGGTATTTCCCAACCCCCCGGGTGGCAAGGTCACCCTCCGCTACCCCTTCCATTTCGCGCCCCGAAAAAAGTGAAGGGTCGTCCCGGTGGTGACTCCGATCAGACCAACTTGTTTCTGAGCGGACCCTGGGGCAGAATGGATGTCCACCAGGCACGGAGAGGACATGCATCGGAACAACGAGTACGTCGGAATCGAGATTCTCGTGGTGGACGGCGATCCGAGCGTGCGCAAGGGTCTGTCAGACCTGTTCACCGAGATGGGGTTCATCCCCTGCGTCACCGGGGAGGTGGAAGAAGGCGTGGAGATGATCCGCGCGAAATTCTTCGCCGTGGTGTTGTGTGACCTGGACACGCCCATCACCGAAGGCGGTATCGAGGTGGTGGAGGCCTGCGTGGAGCACAGCCCCGCCACCACGCCCATCGTCTTGACCTCCCGTAAGGGGTGGGATGCCGCCGTGGCCGCCTTCCGGGCGGGCGCCTCGGAAATCCTCATCAAGGCCCCCGAGCAGATCGAGTATCTCAAGGAGCGGGTGGCCAAGGCCGCCAAGGAGTGGAAGCGCCAACGCAACCGCGACGAGCTGCTCCTACAGATGTCCGAGGTGCATGACGATTTCCTCAAGCGCATGCGCGAGATGTACAAGGTCGTGGTGGACATCCAGGACCGGCTCCAGGGCCGGGACATCATGGCCTCCTTCAAACTACCCGAGTGTCGGGTGCTCGTGGTGGACGAGTCCCCCGCGGTATACGACGAGATCTCCAAGGCCTTTGAGAACCGCGACGACGGGTGGATCTTTTCCCAGGTGCAGTCCGGCGGCGAGGCCCTGGACATCGGCGGCCGCGAGAAGTACCACGTCGCGCTGATCAAGGATCAGCTACCCGACCTGCCGGGCTCCATGGTCATCTCCACCCTCCGCGCCCAGTCTCCGGAGACCATCTATCTGAACTACGGCACCCCCGGCGAGCCCGGAGCGACGGTGGAGGTCAAGGAGGCCGAACGAACGATCCCGCTGGTGGAGGACTTCACCGAGACGGCCCAGCTTGCGGGCAAGCTCGACGAGATCCGGGACGCCTTCAAGTCCAAGGCCCAGGAGCGCAGGTATCTACAGTCCTTCCGCACCAACCAATTCGACTTTTTGAAAAAGTTCGCCGAGATCAACAAGGCCGTCGAGAAGGCGAAATTTGAGATGGACGCGAGGAAGAACGGCTAACCACATCGACCCAACGGCATCGGCCTGGCGGCATCGGGCGGTTGTCATTCCAAAACGGTTGTCATTTAGACTGCTTGTCATTCCGAGCGAACCGAAGGCGAGTCGAGGAATCTCTCCAACTTCCCCTCCTGACTGCTACAGAAGAATTCCGCCGCCGGAGACACCTGCGTCTACAGGAGCCTGCGGAGACACCCGACGAGGCTCCGTGGACTCAGTGGGTTTCATGCCATCGGGCGCACCACTGCCCGAGACGGGGGCCATGGGCCGAGCCGGCTCCGGAGACATGGCGGTCGGATTCACAACGGCCGGGGGCGCTCCCACCCGCTTGGGCGCCACGGGATCTCCGGCGATACGACGACGGAGCAGAATCGACATCCGGTCCAGCACGAGGATCCAGGCCTTCCCCTCCTTGTCGTGCTGCTTGGACTGACGCCGCGCCCGGGTAAACAGGCGGCGCGCCTCCCCCAGGGTGGTCTCCAGCTCGCGCATCACCACCCGGGCCCGTTGGAAATCCAGCGTGGCCCGCAGCCCTTCGAGTTGGAGGCGCTCCTTTTTGTAGTTTTGCGCGAACCCAAACCCCTGGTTGATCATTTGTCGGGCCTTGGCGAGGTCGCCCGATCGCGTCTTATGACTGAGGCGTTGGGCTTCGACGAGCAGGAGCTTGAGCAGGGCGTGCTGTAGCTCCGCCTCGCTATCGAGCTCCTGGGTCTGACACTGGGCATCCCCCCCCAGGGGTATGGAGCGGTACTGGGAGCCGACCATGGCCTGGTGTCCAAAGGGCCACGGAAAGCCCCGACCCTGGTGGGCCTCGGCCTTAGACCCCGAGCAAACCAGGTAGTAGCGCTCGGTGTTGAACTCCCCGTAGAGGACGGAGCTCACGATGAGCAGTAAAATGAGCCCCCCCAACAGCATCCACCAGGGAGGCCGACGAAACCGCGGCGGATCGGGCAGATCAGACAGGTCGTCCCGGTCGTCGAAGTCGTCCCGATCGTCGAGGTCGTCGTCCCGATCGTCGAAGTCGTCGTCCCGTTCACCGTCCCGGTCATCGTCCCGGTCATCGCCCCGGTCGTCGTCCCGGTAATCGTCCCGGTCGTCTTGTCGGTTGTCTCCAGTCAAGCCGGCCACCCGGCGGCGGACTTTCTCGTCTGGCTCGTCTGGCTCGTCCGGGTCGTCTTCACGAGCCTCGCTGTCTCGCCGCCCGAATCCAAACCGGCGCCGACGCGAAGGCTTGGGATCAGGACCACTCCGCTTCTCATCATCGCCCGAACCCCGGCCACGGGGCGTGTCGTCATCTGAGGCCATAGCACTGATTTTAGTCCGCCTGTCCCTCCCGATCAAATTGTCGTACCCACACCTGCGGCACCACGGCCCCTCTTGGGCCTGAAACCAAACTATTTGTCATGAAACCAAGTGAGAGCTATATTGGTTGAATGGTTGAAGAAATCTGCAACAGGTGAAGTCATGACGCTCCTGAGACCCACACTGATGTCATTGCTCGGGCTGATCCTGATTTGGCCCGAGGCCCACGCAGCCCCCGCGCGCGAAACTCCGCCGGACCTCGTCCGGAAGCGCGCCAGGGCCACACAACCACGACGAGCGGTCCCGGCGCGGCCCCGTCCCCGCCAGCGGCTGTTGCTGACAAACCGCACCGTGACCCATGGCGCCCCCACTGCCGGCTACCAGGGCGTCACCCCCGGGCTGCCCACCATGCCCCGTATTCACCTGCCCCGAAATGCGAAGAAACGCTGCTACCTGACCTGGACGGGGTTTCAGCTGTTGCCCACGGGCTCCCGCCTGTTTCTGCAATTCAACAAAAGGCCCGCCGTGAAAAAGAAGGTCCGTGGCACCTCGTTGACCATCGATCTGTCCGGATGCCGTGTGGCCAACTGGAACAACACCCGGCCCCTGTACACCCAGTACTTCCCCACGCCGGTGCGCTACGCCCGGGTGCGAAAGCGCGGCAAGTCCACACGGATGACCGTGCTTTTAAAAAAGTCCGTGACGGCCCGTACCCGGGTGGTTCGGCTACAGGGCTGGTACTACCTGTTCGTCACCTTCCGCCATACCCGGGCCCGCTGGGCGACCCGGGCCCGGAGCACTCGGTCGAAGATTCGCCCCCACAAGCGCCCCAAAGGCCCGAAAGCAAAGCGCCCCGGACGTCGCGGCCCCCGGCCCTAACGTCGCGGTCCCCGGCCCTAGACGGGTGATGATATAGTAAAGCAGCAATTCGGCGTATCATAAGGAGACAAAGCCCATGCGGAGACTGACCCTCTACACGATGGCGGCCCTGTTGGCCGGGCTGGTCATGGCCTGCTCAGACGACGGCTATAAGGATCCTCCCACCGGCACGGACGGCGGGCCTGACGGCGACGTCCAGCAAGACGCAATCGCCATCGTGGATGTGGCTGACCTGCCGGACCGGATCATCAACCCCGATGGCCCAACCATCGTCATCGAGTCTCCCCAGCCCATGGACGTGCTCGCGACCAACCAGGCCGAGGTGGTGGTCACGGTCACCGACCCCGATGGGGTAAACGTCTCCACGGTGCGCGCGGTGATCCCCGGCGGGGCCACCTTCACACTCAGCCGCTCGGGCACCGTGGACGACCAGTATTCTGGCATCGTCGACCTCTCGGAGATCCCCACCACCGACAGCATGTACCTCTTCGTGGAGGCGGCCGATCTCCTGGGCACCTGGAACTCCGCCGACGTGCAGGTCAAGCGCGACACGGGGCCCATCGTGGAGTTCATTACGCCCGAGGACCAGGAGCGGTACGCCGGCTCGGTAAACGTGAGCTTTCGGGTGTCGGATCCCAACGGAGTGCTGGAGTCCTCGGTGGTGGCCGAGGTGGGCTCAGTAGTCCTGGACATCACTAAGCAGTCCGAGGACACAGAGAACGGCGCCACACCGACCTGGATCCGTTTCACCGGGGAGATCATCTTCGATGACCCCATGTTCGTGCCACCGCTGCAGTCCACCCACCAAGTCATCGTCACCGCGGAGAACATCGCTAACCACGTCTCCTCGGAGTCCACCGTGACCTTTGTGGTGGACGACGAGGGCCCTGTGATCACGGTGTTGAGCCCCGTGCCGGGTGAAATCGTCGGAGGGATCATCAACATCGAGGCCGAGGTCGTCGACGACGCCGGCGTGTTGAACACCTCCGTGGTGGCGGTGCTCGGCGGAAACGCCGATGAGTACATCGTCGAGCTTACGTCCGTCGCCGGCCTCTTCGTGGGATCCTTCGACACCACGCAGTTCCCCAGCAACTACATCTTCCCCCCCATCTCCATACGCGCAGCCGACATGCTGAACAATGAGAGCAACGTGGGCTTCTTGCTCGCCCTGGACAACACCTCCCCCGTCATCTCGCTGGACCCGCCCGCCAACATGCGCATGGGAAAAAAAGAATCCGGCTTGATCGAGTGCTCTCACTGGTTCGACCCCGTGGGCGCTGCCAACCCCAACGACGGCGACACGGTGCCCCAAGTACACTTCATGCGAGTTCGCATCGAGGACCAGGGCAACCAGGCCGTCGGCCTATTGCAGGAGACGCTGTCGCTGGTGAACTATTCGACCCCACGGGTCTTCTGGCTCACCGATACGAGCCAGGCCCTGGTGGTGGACACCGACGATGACGGCATCTGCGACGAGATCAACCCCGAGCTTACCCCGTCCACCAATCCCCAGGGTTCCAACGAAATCCTGGCGCTCAACCTCGAGCCCATCTCGCCCACGGGGACTGCCGACTTCCGGTTCGGCGACCCCAACCCCCTGCCATTGATTTGTGACGCGTCTGGAGAGGAGCTCGAGCCGCCGAAGGAGCTCTGCTCGGCGACCCTGCCGGAGATGATGACCAGAGCCATCTTCTACACAGTGGACGACTCCGAGCCGGCCATCTGGTCCCTGCCCCAGATCGACGGATCCGACGCACTGTTTTGCACCGGTCATCAGTTCGACAACTACGCCAGTAACATCCCCGAGGGCTGGGTCTGCGTGGCAGTGCGCGCCGTGGACAACGCCGGCAACATCGGCATCTCCAGACCCCTTCGCATGTGCGTGGACTACACCTTGGACGGCAACCCCGCCACCTGCGCCATCCCCGCCGACATGCCGGACTGCACCGGAACCCTGGACCCCGCAACCCAGCTCGTAGATCCCAACACCCCCTGCACCTTCGACCCCGACACCCAGGACTTCCCCGACGAGCAAGTCCGAATTATGCTGTAACGACCTTCCCTTTTCCGCCTTTCCCAAACTCCCCTCCCAACTCCCCCCTCCCCAAACTCCCCCCTCCCAAGTTGATCCGTCCCGATCTACCTCTAACCTCTCCCTTCCATCTCCTGAATGACGCGGGGAATGGGCCGACAGCGGCGAAATGGCCTGTGTCGATCGTTTTCGCAGCGCTTGTCAAAAAGATTGTGTCTAGTCGACATCGAATCGTTCCTCAAATCGAAGTTCGTGGGGGCAGCGCCCTCGCGGCTGTGCAGCTCCGAGTCTATCTGCAGAACCAGAATGTCCCGGCTCCAGCCGTGCGCCACGGCCTTGCGCAGATACCACAGGCGAAGTTCAGGCTCGGCTACCTTCTGGATGAGGCGAATGTTGTGGCCCCACGGCAATAGTGAAACGAGCTGTTTCACTATTGTCTCGTCGGACCATGTCTGGGCAAAACGCCGCATGAACAGCAGGTTGCGGGAGGAAAAGCCCTTCATCTCCGGGAAGGCGCGCCGCAGATCGGTTGAGAGTTGCTCGACCACCTTCGCGCCCCATCCGAGCTTTTCCTGGCGATCGCGAATGTAGAGCAGTTGGTCAGCGACGGAGAAAGCAGTCTCGAGAATTCGTGCTGTAACCTCTACCTGATGTCCAAGGCGCTCTGGACATTTGTCCGGAGGGAAGGCGTCGAGCCTACGAACAACACTGCCGAGCAGTCGCTGCGACACGCCGTGATTTGGAGGAAGACGAGCTTCGGAACGCAGAGCGAGAAGGGGAGCCGCTTCGTGGAGCGCATCCTCACCGTTGTGATGACGCTCAGGCGGCAAAAACGTCTTGTGCTGCAGCATCTGGTCGAATCCTGCGAAGCTCATCTGCGTGGCGCTCCGTCGCCTTCACTCCTGCCCCAACCCGCTCACGCATAGCCACGAACCACCGTCCGGTGGTCTGAACGGTTACCAAACTTAATTCTAAAGACCTGGCTCCCCCCCCCAGGATGAGCCCCGAAGAAATTCCGAGTTCACGGAATAATGTCGCTCCGCATCAGAGTGATTTTGCTGATTTCATCCGCGTCTGCCCGATATTCGACATGTATCGCAATGCCTGGACGTCGAAAACGATCCCAAGCGCCATATTCCCCAAGAATCGGATCGCTGAATCTCTCTCCAGTTTTAGATGGTTCGCCAAAGTGCTCCAGAACCTGTTCACGTTTCAATGAAAACGGAATCTCAAAAAGAGACTCATCAAATCCACCATACTCCTGGGAGAAAATAAATATGGCACAAACGCTGCAATAGGCGTCACATCGCAACTCCAACCCATGATCGGAAAAAATATAATGTAATATTTCCTCATCCAGATTGTCCTCTGTATATGTTGCGACTGGCCAGTGTTTAAACGGGTCACTCTCTAGTATTCTTGAAACTTGGTTGCCTAGGTATTCGGTCAGTATCATTAGTATCCCTACCGTTCTTTCATGGCCTTATCATAAGCAGCCCTGTCTCGAGCGCGCGCTCTAGCAAGATCCGCCGCATCCTCAGCAACACGCGCTTGGGTGTTTCGCCCGCCATATGTGGGACTCGTTCTTTGGTGCACTGTTCGGGGCGAAGCAACGGCCGGCGTGTTTCTCTTTACTTGAGAAATCTCCGCCCTCGTCAAGGGGCGACCCAACGCCTGTTCCTTCGCTCTAACCTGCGCACCAACATGTCGGCGATCCAGGGCTCGTCATCAACGATTAGAATTCGGGTGTCCATGGCGTAGCAGAGGCAGAGGCACCGCCACGAATCCGAGACCATCTGTGGTTGTGGACTCAGTTTTCGTGCTCGGGGATCCTTGGACAAGTATACCAAGTGAATCAGAACCAGGGTTAGTTAGATGGGATAGAAGGAGGTATTGAGGGTCGAGGGACGGGAGGGACGGGAGGGGCCGCCGGGGGTGGTTCCGGAGGGGGCGCCGGAGGAGGTAGTGGTTCCGGCTGGGGTTGGGGCTAGCTCTATGGGGATGAAGAACAGGCGGATGTATCGGTTGCGGCCTATGCGTTCGTAGGCGAAGAGTCCGCCGAGGAAGCTGAGCTTGAAGTCGCCGGGGCGTTTGCGGGCGACCTCGACCAGGGGGAAGAAGACGACCTGGTAGGTCTTGTCGGAGCGGTCGTAGCTCACCCAGGTGTTCAGGACGAGCATCTTGACCTTGCTGCCCTTTTCGAAGCGCCAGAAGAGTGGGAACAAGACCGTGGCGCGTTTGCCTGGACGCTTGAAGTCCCAGTACAGGGGGAAGCCAACGGAGGTGGAGCGGTTCTGCCGGCCGAAGTGCCATAGCAGCGGGAACAGGACGACGTCGGTCTCAGCGGGGGCCTTGCGGATATACAGGGCCGGGGGAAAGAGCCAGGTGGTCTCCTTTTTGTGGAAGACCCGGCGGCGGTAGAACAGCGGGAACAGCGCGGTGGTGCGGGCTTCGTCCCGATCCAGGCGATCGTAAAAGAGGGGCAGCACGAACACCGTCCGGGAGGTCACCGTCCGGCTCAACCACACGAAGGGGAAGATCACGTCCAGGCGGGACTCCCGACTCTTGCTGCCGTAGTACAGGGGGAAAAGCACCGTGGTGGAGGTGTTCTTTTCTGGGTGGGCGAAGCGCCAGAACAGGGGGAACACCACCTGGGCCTTCCGCTTGGGGGAGGACTCCCAGTAGACGGGGCCTACATAACCGTAGCTCTTGTTCAGGGCCCGATCCCCGCCGAATCCCATCAGGGGCGTCCAGAAGTCCCACTGCTCGGCCTTGCGGGCGTAGTGGAACAGAGGCGCCAAGGTGACCTGGAGGCGCTTGGGGCCCCGCTGCACCCACAACAGGGGAAATACGCCGCCGCCGGTGACCTTGCCCCGGCGGTGCCAGAACACCGGACCCAGGAAGGTCGTGGCAGCCTGTTTCTTCGCGTCGGAGAAGTGCCACAGCAGCGGGAAGCCCACCAGGTAGCGTTTCTGCTTGGGCTGGTCCTTGGGCCCGGACCGCCCCCAGTAAAACAGGGGCAAGACCCCGGCGTCGGCCCGGTGGGCTCGGCGCGAGTCGAAGTACGGACCGGCGATGGTCAGCCCGGTCCCTTTCTCGTGGTTCCGGTAGTGCCAGAAGAACGGGAAGAGATGCGCGTAGGTGGACTTTTTGTCCCAGCCCACGTGGAGCAGGGGCGCCAACCCAAAGCGGCGGGTTCCCGAGGGGGTGCGGTTCCAGTAGATGGGTCCGGCCACCACGGTGCGCGCGTTGCCCTTGCGTAGGTGCCAGAAGATCGGGAAGACCACGTCGGCGTTCCACCCCTTCTTCTGACGCAGATGCCAGTACAGCGGCGCGACGACCAGGGAGTGGGATCCGGGGCGGCGGAAGTTCCAGACCAGCGGGAACAGCACCAGCGCCGAGCCCTTGGGGCTTCGGTGGTAAATGTTGAGCGGGAAGACGAAGTGGGTGCGGGTCTTGGCGACCCGGTTCTCGTGGGTGGCGAAGAAGGGCAGCACACCAAAACTGCGCGTGGTGGGCGAGGTGTGGGAGAAGGCCGGGCCCCAGACATGCGTCTTGGTGCGCTTGGCGCGATCCTCGATGAAACCGCCCAGGGGCGTGATCAACGCCCGGTGGCGAGGCGTATTCAGGTGATACGCCAGCGGGAACAGGAGCAACGAAGAGACCACATGCCCCGAGGGCAGGTAGCGTCGCTTAAACCAGAACAGGGGGAAGACGCCGTGGCCAAAGCTGTCACCGTTCTTCCACCAGAAGGCCGGCCCCACCACACCAAACTCCCGCCTGGTCACGCGATTCTTGTACCACCACACCAGCGGGAAGATGACCTGGTGGCTGGTGGTGGGAGACCGCCCGGCGAAGATCAGCGGGACGATGCCAAAGGACCAACTACGCGGTCCGGTGGTGGCATAGACGTTGCCGAAAAGGGTGAAGGTGCGCCCCTTGCGCTTGTTCCGCAGATGCCAAAGCAGCGGGAACACCACCGCGTAGGAGGACTTTTTGTGGCTGCCGAAGAAGGCTACCGGGAAGAGCCCCGACGCCCAGCCTGTCTTGCGTTGGCGCAGGTACCACGGCCCCACCACGGTGACACGCTCACCGTCCGCGGTGCGATGGCGGTAGAAAAGCGGGAACAGCAGGGTGGAGTAGGACTTGGTCCGCTTGTCGCTAAAGTAGAAGAACAGCGGAAAGATGCCCAGATTTTGCTGGCGGTGATCCTTGTAGTAGGCCACCGGCGGCACCACGTAGAGCGAGGATCTGCGGAGCCGGTCGTGGTACCGCAGATACAACGGGAAGACCAGATCCACCTCTTTCTCCCGATCCCGCGAGAAAAAGATGGGCGGCGCGGTCCACAGGAAGTACCACCACCCCTCCTTGCGATCCCGGGAGTAGGTCGCCAGCAGCGACATGAAGCGGTGGCGATGACGCCCGACGCGGCTGTAGTAAAACAGCGGGAACAGCACCGAGTCGTGGCGCTGGGCTTTGGTGTCGGTGACTCCGTAGTACAGCGGAAAAAATGTCCAGTGCCGCTTGTGCTTCTTGCGCCAGTAGAAGTTCAGGGGCAGCGCCCAAACGAAGCTCTTGTCGGGGGTGCGCACGCCCGCGGTCAAGGGGAGAACGGCCCAGGCAACCTTGCCGGGGCGCTTGTAGTACATCCAAGGCACGGGGAGCAGGGAGAGCCCCAGGGAACGCTTGCCCAGGCGGCTGTAATGAAACACCGGAAAGAGCGTGAAGGCGCCACCGCGCTTGCCGTAACTGGTGGCGAAAAACAGCGGCCAGATGTTGAACTCGGTCTGCCGGGGCTTCTGCCCACGGAAGTAGTGGAACATCAGGAAGAAGTGGTGCTGAGTCCGTTTTACTTTGTTGTGCACGCTCCAGTACAGGGGCGCCACCACCCGGGTCTCGCCCTTGCGGCCCCAGAAGTGCCAGTATATGGGCGCCACCACCCGATAGCCCTTGCGGCCCTTACGGTGGTGGTACAGACCCAATACGGAGGTCATGCGGCGGTCGCCGGATCGGAAGTACAGCCACAGGATATTGATGGGGCGGCGCTTGACCACCTTGCAGACCTTGAACGTTCCGTGACAGACGGCCCCGGCCGGACAGGCGAGGTCGGACTTGCACCGCATCACCTGGCACTTGTTCTCCTCGCACACGCCCCACTTGCCACACTGCCGGTGGGACGAGCACTTCGCACCCACTTTGACGGTGCTGACGAGGGAGGGGCGGGGCTTGGCGCCAGGCTTGGTACGGGGCTTGGTACGGGGCTTGGCGCGAGGATTGGGCCGGGCAGCCCGGGCCACGATCGGTCCAGCCACGGGGCTCGCGCTCGGGACCGCACCCAACGGGGAAAAGGCCGGGAGGGCCGAAAGCCCGGTCGACAGAGGGGCGCTCGGCGACTGCAAAGGACCCCAATAGCTACCGCCGACCGTCTGGTGGGACCGGCCCAGCAGCGATGTGGTATCCGCCCTCGCCTCGGTCGCCACCGAGGCCATAAGCCCGAGCGCGAACACAGCAGAGGTTATCTGGAGCGGGGCCCTAAGCAACGACTTGGTTTCCTCTAGGATTCCTCTTGGGGGTTGTAGGATAGGGGCGCGTTATCGCCAAGACCTCAGGGTTTCCCCTGGCCTTGGCCCTGGGGCCGCTGGAACTGCGGCGGAACCAGCTTCCACTCGCCGTTCTCCCGGACGAACAACAGCTCGCCCGCCTGGGATCTCGTCTGACCGGGTAGACGGGCAGAGACCTTCAAGAAGGCCATATTCTTCCCCTTCTTCCGGGTAGATTTGATCACATACCGGGTCTTCTTATGCCCGTCGACCATCTTTTTGAACTCAGCACGATTCATGCCCCCGATGAGATTGGTCATCATCATCTGGTACATCATCGCGTAGCAGTCGATGTGCTCTTTGAGCTTACCCTTGAGCAGGGACTGCTTCCAGCGATTGAACGTCTTGGTGGGCGTGGAAAAAGCCTTGCGTGCCTTGGGCAACTTGAACCGGATCGACTTGATCTTGGCCGACGGCATCTTCACCCGCGCGCCCCTGGCTGTCTGGATGGTGACCTCACCGTCGAAGTAGTGCACGAGCTTGCCGTAGATGCGCGTGTTGTCCAGCAGCGTCACCACCTCAGCCCGAGCGGCGGTTGGCCAAAGCAGCCCACCTGACACCAGCCCAACGAGCACCAGAATCGAGAAAGCGCGGGGATGGAAATTAGCCATGAGTTGAACCGGAACTCCGTTTGATAATTGGAGGTTTCGCATACCCTGGTTCATTGGGCCAGTCAAGCACATTCGCCCTTGCCGGGGTCGACTCCAGCCTAGTAGACTCGGCCAATGGCGTAGGTGGTTGCCCGGGTCCATGACAACGTTCAAACACCCCCGGAGCTCCACCGCCAATACCACACAGGGAGATGCACGTGGACGGCTATACCTACATGATCGAACGGAACAAGCTCATGATTCAGAACGCGCGAACCAGGGAGCTTTCATCCCCCGCGGGGGCCCTGTCCGCCCAAGCCCAAGCCCAAGCCCAGGTCGGTGCCGACACGGTCGGGGCCAACACCGGCACTCCGGAGCGCGAACAGCTCATGGACCTGTACTCCAAGCTGGAGGGCTGCGGTCGACTTCAGGGGAACGAATCAGAGTAGCAGGACGGCCAGCAGCAGGCCCAGCCCAACTCCGGCGAGGATCACTCCACCGAAGCCCGCGGCGGTCCGCCACGCAGACGTCGCAGACGCCGATGGCACCAGAGCAGCCAAGTAGTACACGGTGGGCGGGGTCCGGATCTCCTCCTGATCTTCCTGTAACAGCGTAAGATCAAACAACAATGGAGACCTATAGGTTCGCTCACGTTCCGGAGGGCGCCCCTGGGGAGAGAGGTCACCGCCAGGGGACTCCATGGGATCCATGGGATCCATGGAGCCGGAAATGTCTCTGTCCGTCATGAGTATTGGACAGGCAAGCCCCAAGATTCCTTGGGGCCGGACGGTGGATTCTTAGGGCCGGACAGTGGATTCTTCGCCCGGGGGGATCAGTACCGACAGGGCCCGAGCCGCCGGGATCCGCACCGTGGCACGGTAAACAGAGCCATCTGCCCGTTTGATTACAAACACTTGCCTGCTCCCTGCCGGGAGTCGGGCCACCAGGATCCGCCGCACCTTCCGCGCGAGGACTTGCCCGTCAAGGTACACATCCACCGGCAAGTTGCTGATCAGCTCCACACTCCCCAGATCCGCCTTCTGGGCCACCGCTTGCTTGGCGGAGGAGGCCGGACCGTTGGGCCGAACCAACAGCAGCACCCCGAGCACCACTACGGCGACGCCGAGGGAGATCACCGCGACCCAAAGCGCCCGCGACCCGGAACGGTACCTGGGAGGCACCGCGGTGATGGCCGTCTTGAAAGGGTCCATGGCGGAAGAACCGCCGTCGAAACCCTGCCGCGGTAGCGTCCTGCTGTTCGGCGTCGGGGACCCGACGTCGCGTGCAGGCTCAGGCTCAGGCTCAGGCTTGAGCTCAGGCTCTGAGGTAGCCTTAGGCTCGGGCTTGGGCTCAGAGGCCGCCTCGGGCTCAGGCTCAAGCTCAGGCTCAAGCTCAGACTCAGGCTCAGGCTTGGGCTCGGGCTCAGGCTCGGGCTCGGGCTCAGGCTCAGGCTCAGAGACGGTTGCGGGCTTAGACTCGACCTTGAGCGCGGGCCCTGACTCGAACGTGGCGTCAGGCTCCACCGGATCGTCAGGCAAGGGCTCGGCCGGCACGGCCAGGGACTCCCTGGACATGGGGACGGTGATCCGAGCCTTTTTCGAGGCAAGAGCCACCGGATCCGCCTCCGGATCCGCCTCCGCCTCCGGATCCGCCTTCGCCACCCCCGGCGACGGCGACGGCGACGGCGACAGAGCGTCATCTCCACCGCCGAAGAATGCCTCGGCCTCCTGCAGTAGCTCGTGATCCGGCCGCTCGATGAGCAACTCGTTGGGCATGAGGTTCGCCATCACCACGTCCAGCTCATCGAGGAGCTCGTGCATATTCTGGGGACGATCCATGGACGACTTGGCCATGCAACGCAGGACCAGCGCCTCGATCTCCGGAGGCACGGGGCGGTGGCTGCTCGGCGCCTCGGGCTCCTGGGTGAGGTGCATGTACAGCACGTCCACCGACTCGGCGGCATAGAAAGGCACCCGGCCGGTGAGCATCTCGTACATCATGACCCCGAGCGCGTAGACATCTGCCCGGCGATCGATGGCCTTCCCGCGGCACTGCTCAGGGGACATGTAGTAGGGCGTGCCCACGGTGACCCCTGCCCGGGTCCGGGGCTTGCTGTCGGAGAACTCCGCCTCGATGAGCTTGGCCAGTCCGAAGTCGAGGATCTTGGTCGTCGGTGGCCAGTTCTGGTGGTCCTTGTTCCCCGGAGTAACGCCCAAAAACACGTTCTCGGGCTTCATGTCCCGGTGGACCACGCCCTTGTCATGAGCCGCCGCCAGGGACTCGGCAAGCTGATGTGCCAGGGGAAGCACGTCCAACGGTGGGATGGGGCCGTGCTCATTGAGGTAGGCCAACAACTGCTGACCCTCCAGGTACTCCATGGTGATGTAGTGCCGCCCATCCACGAAGCGACCGAAGCCGAAGATGTCCACGATGCCCGGGTGACCGATGGCGTTGACCGCCCGCGCCTCCTGGATAAACCGCGCCACCGCCTCCTCCTGGCGGGCCACATGGGGGTGCAGCACCTTGATGGCCACCTTCTTATCGATGACCGGATGCACCGCAGAGTACACCGTGCCCATACCGCCCTCATCGAGCCGCTTCTGCACGGAATAGTCCCCGATGAGCGTGCCTTCCTTAATCTGGACGGACTCGTCCGACGTAGACACCTGGTGGGCCCGGGCGGCCAGCAAATTCGGGCTCATGTGTCGGGGAGGACGCTTTGCCGCGATACCCTCTGTGGGCAGCGGGGAGGGGCGTGCACCGTCTGGTTCCGTTGGCTGCGACATGCCTTCCCCTCAGGTGGCTTCCCTGCGTCGTGCCATCGCCCTCCCAGACGACGACCGCAAGGACCAAAAAGCCGCACAATAATAGTATTTTCAGGTTGCGTTGACAACCTATAGGGGGCAGTTTATGGTCAAAATACCCGAAAGGGACTCCGATGAATATGGTGAACATTTCAGACCCACGAGGGCGCCTCGGCGCCAAACCCCTATTTGCGAACCCACGGATGAGTCGCTTGGTCCCCCTGGTGCTACTGGTCCTGGGCGCTGTCGCTACCGGCCTGTCCGGATGCAGCGCCCAAGCCCAGCTCACGGGCACCAAGGTCTCCTATAGCGCCACGGCCCGGCAGAACTACAAGAAGGGCACCAAGGCCCTCAAGGGCAAGAACTTCGAAGACGCCACCAAGTACTTCAAGTTCGTCAAGGCACGGTATCCCTTCTCTAAATGGGCCACCCTGGGCGAGCTGCGTCTGGCCGACGTGCTGAGGGACTCCGAGAAGTTCATCGCCGCCATCGATGCCTACAAGACGTTCATCAAGGAGCACCCCACCCATCCCATGGTGGAGTCCGGCTACGCCGCCTTCCACATCGGCATGTCCTTTTGGAAGCTGACGCCCGGAGACTTCTTCATCATGCCCCCCTCCGAAGAGAAGGATCAGACCTCCTCGGAGGCGGCCATGGTCGCCTTCAAGCGCTTCCTCAAGCGCTTCCCGGACTCGCCTCATAAAAAGAAAGCCAAGCAATACTATAAAAAGGCGCTGCGGCGCCTGGCTGCCCACGAGATGTACGTGGCCCGATTCTACTTGAGCCGAAAAAAACCCAAGGGCGCCATCTTCCGCCTCAAGTACCTGATCAAGAAATATCCTGACGCTGGGCTGGAGCCCCAGGTATTGTTCTTGCTGGGTAGGACCTACCTCGGCCTGAAGAAGCGCAAGCGGGCCCTGGTGGTGTTCAAGTCGATCATCAAAAAATACCCCCAAAACTACAACGCGAAGAAAGCCCAGCGCTACGTGGCGCACATCTCCAAGGAGTTCGGGCTGAAATAGGGACGGCACAATGGACGAGAGAATCAGACGGATGCTCGCCGTGGGCAAAGAGCACTACGAGAGCGGGGACTTTCCTCGGGCCGAGGAGGTGCTCTCCCAGATCGTCGAGGAGAACCGGGGCTTCGCCGACATCCACAACATGCTAGGCGTCATCTACCACGCCCAGAGCAAGTTCTCCCAGGCCGAAGAATGCTTCGAAGAGGCGCTGTCCATTAACCCGCAGTACACCGAGGCGGCGTTGAACCTGAGCGTGACCTACAACGATCTGGGCAAATACGCCGAGGCACGGAAGATCTACTCCAACGCCATGTCCCGGTCCAAGTCCGAGCCGCGATCCCTGGACCCTTTCGCCAAGGGCAAGATCGCCAACATGCACGCCAACCTCGGCTCGGCCTACCACGGTATCGGGTTCTTCGACGAGGCCGTTCGAGAGTACAACAATGCCCTGGAGCTCTGCCCTACCTTCGTGGACATCCGCACCAAGCTGGGCAACGTCCTTCGCGACAAGGGCGCCTACGACGAGGCCATCGACGAGTTCACGAAGGTAAAAAAGACCAACCCCAACTACAGCCAGGCCCGGGTGCATCTCGGCATCACCTACTACTCCGTCAAGCGGTGGGAAGACGCGCTCAAGGAGTGGGAGGATGTGCTGGAGATGGAGCCGGACAACAAGAGCTGCAAGCTCTACATGCAGCTCGTCCGCCAGGAGCTGGAGCGGGAGGGGGAGACGGAGACGGAAACGGAAACGGAGACGGAGGGGGAGAGGGAAGAACCTTAGCCCAGGCGTCCGAGGTGTGCGCTGGCTAGGGTGACCGCGGCCAGGGCGGCGGTGTCGGCCCGCAGGATGTTTGGGCCCAGGGTGACCTCCCCGAAGCCGTGTTCCCGGGCCGTGTCCACCTCCTCCACCGTAAAGCCGCCCTCGGGGCCTACCAGCAGCACGATCCCCGACTGGGCCGTAGACCCGGCCAGCGCCGCAGCCAGCCCCCCCGCTTCGGTGGACTCCCACAGGACAAACGCCTCGTCCCCGGCGTGGGTGGCCAGGTCCTCGGCCAGCGGGCGCGACGGTGACACCTCGGGCAGATAGGCGCGGCCACACTGGCGGCAGGCCTCCCGGATCACCTTGCGGCGCCGGGCGTGGCGGCGCTTGCGGGCGTCGGCCGCTGGACGCGGTACGCTGCGCACAGTGGTCACGGGCACCATGCAATCCACGCCCAACTCGGTGGCCTTCTGCAGCACGAGGTCCATCTTGTCGCCCTTGAGCTCGGCACACACCAGAGTCACGGTGGGGCCGGCCGGGGGCGGTTGGAGGTGACGCTCGGCGATGCGCAGGTTCAGCGCCCGGTGGGGGGCTCCGTCGATGATCGCCCGGGCCACGAGCCCGGCACCGTCGAAGAGCTCAAGCTCGTCTCCGGGGCCCAGGCGCAGAACCCGCCGCGCGTGATGATACCCGTCACCGGTGAGAGTAACGCGATCGCCCTGTAGCGCGGCGGTCTCCACGAAGGCCCGAGGCCGACTCACCCGCTCCTCCCCAGCACCAGACAGAGCCAGTCGGTCTCCTGCGTCTCGCCGAGGATCTCGAGCCCCACCTTCCGGTAGGCCTCGCCGATGGCCTCCCGATCCGTGACCAGCAAGCCCGACAGCACCAACCTCCCGCCGGGCGCCAACTTGTCGGCCAGAGGTCCGGCGAAATCCACGAGCACCGGGCAGCTCACGTTGGCCAGCACGACCTCGTATTGGCCGGTGGCGGGGAGCTCCCTGGTAGCTCGGATACGGTGGACGAGCCCATTGCGCTCGGCGTTCTCCTCGCAGGCGGAGATCGCGTAGGGATCGTCGTCCACGGCCACCACGTCACAGGCCCACAGGAGACACGCGCCGATGGAGAGGATCCCCGTGCCACAACCAAAATCAAGCACGTCCCGGGGCACACGCCCCTGCGCATCCAGGGCCGCCAACGCCCGCAGGCACAGGCGCGTGGTCTCGTGGATGCCCGTGCCAAAGGCGCTCCCGGGATCCAGATGGATCAGATGCTCGCCGGCGGCGGGCGTGTAGTCGATCCAGCTAGGCCGGATCACGAAGGGTTCCACCCGCTGGAGGGTGAAGTGCACCTTCCAGGCCTCACGCCAGTTCTGCTGGGGGATCTCCGAAGAAACGAGACGTACCCCATCTACGTGGTCGGCGCCGAGTGCCGCCACGAGATCGTCCATGGCAGCGCGCAGCCCGGCCGCCGAACCCGGCTCGCCATAGACCACAAAACGCACCGTGGGCGGGGGTCCGTCCTCACCGTGCTCCTCAAAGCCCTGGGGGCTGATCTGGGCCAGGGCCACCACGGCTGCCTCCGTGGCAACGGCGGGCACGGTCAGCTCCAGCTTCACCAGCGTGTCGGGTTCACTATCCACAGGGTCCTACTGGCAGGCGGCGTTGGCCGCACCAAAGGTGGCGGTCTGCATGACGCACCAGTCGTCGCCCGAGTCCGTATCGGTCAGGCTGGACCGGCCGATGACCACGGTGTTGGGCATGGCCGGCGGCATGCCCGAGCCATCCGACCAGGCGTCAGGCGCGAAGGCGTCTTGGGCGTTTGAGCCCCACCGCACGAAGTCCACACCCGCCCAGGAGAAGGGTTCCACCAGGGCGCAGAAGCCGCCGGCGTCACTACCCCAGTTGATGTTCTCCACGTGGATCCCGGCGTTGTCCACCGTGGGGCATCCCGCCTGGCAGTCGTCGATGATGGCCACATAGTCTCCGGCGGCGAGGGTGAAGGAGGGCAGCGGGGTATCGTCGCCCCAACCAATGTCCCAGACAATAAGGAAATCGGCGAGGTCTACAGTGGCGTTGCTGTTGTTGTACAGCTCGATGCGATCGATGGGCTGTCCCGTGTCAATCTCCGTGATCAGCAAGGTGCCCGGCGGCGGGATCACCGGGCAGGCCTCGTTGGCAGCGCCCCAGCTCGCGACAGTCACGCAGAAATCCCCCATGGAGTCGGTGTCCACGCTCTCGGGATTGCGGGTCAGAGTCCGATTGTCGTTGTCGAAGGACTGTAGATACTCCGGACCGTCAGACCAGGCCATGCCGGCGGGGGGATCGAAGTCCGTGCCCCCCCAACGCACAAAGTCCGTAAGCGTGCTCGCGTCGTCGGTAAGCAACACCGCGCCCGGGGTATCGGTCCACGGAATGTTGCTGTGGAACTGGATCTCCCCGGTCAACACCGTGGGCGATTCGCCGCCACCGCCGTATTCATCGAAGACCACCACCCGCTCGCCGGCGAGCAGCGGATAGTCAGGCAACACGAACAGGCCGCTGGCCGGGGTCCCCTGGTTGAGGCCATGCCACTGCACGGCCCAGTCCTGCAGGTTCACCGGGCCGCCGGACACATTCAGCAGCTCCACCCAGTCCGGATTTCCGGTACCGATCTCCACGATCAGCACCGTCGTGTGGTTGCACAGAATCTCCGAGCAATCAGGCACACACCGCGCCACGGCACCGTTGGTGCAGGTGAACTCGTCCAGGTCCGCGCCGTCACAGACCTCGGTGCCATTGATCTCGCCGTCGCCACAAAAGCCACTGCAGCCGGATTCGTCTATGTCCAGGCAGTTGCTCGCGCAGGTCAACGTTCCGCTATAAAAGCCCCGCCCACCGCAGCTATCAGCACCGAAGTCAGCGCCGTCGCAGCTCTCCGCGCCGTTGACCTGATTGTCGCCGCAGGTACCGCCGCAGGCGGCGAAGTCGTATCCATCGCAGGAGGAGTTGCACAGGAGCTGCCCGCTGTAATACCCCTGATTCTCGCAACTCTCTCCAGACACATCCGCGGAGTCGCATAGCTCCGAGCCATTGATCAGGCCATCGCCGCAGGAACCCACGCACCCCGAGGTATCGAAACCTTCGCAGTCGGAGTCACATGCCAGGTCCCCACCGTAGAATCCCAGGTCCGTACACCGGGTGTCAGCCAAGTCGCTGCCGTCGCACACCTCGCCCACTCCGACGGTGGTATCCCCACAATATCCAGCGTTTACGCCCGCACCGCCACCACAGCCCGCCGCGAACAACACAGAAAGGGCCAAAACACAAATTCCATGGCTACGCATTGGACCTGAACTCCTCTAGCGAATCTATAGCATCTCTAAAGAGTACTCACTCGTTTGAGCCAACATTTGACCACAATCGGCGGGGGGATACAACACCATTGGTGCTCTGTACTTGGCGATATGTCTACAAAAAGAGCTCAACAGACTAAAGCGATTCGAGATCGGATACTGCCCCAAAATATTTCATAGGTGTTCAATTCTGCACCAACGGGCCCTTGCTCCGGCGAATCAGAAGTGGTATGAGAGCAAGGACCTTGCGGTGCTGAATCTATAGGCAAACGCAAATAACGAGCCCAAAAGCCTGCGGACTTCTTCGCAGGGTGGCCGAGCGGTGAAGGAGCGGAGACATGGTGTACAACTCGATCAAGGTATTCACAGCCACGAAGGCGCGGGATCGCGTTGGCCTGGGGGAGAGCGTAACGCGCTGGATCCGCGACCGCGAAAACGTCGACTGCGAGATCGTCAACGCCAAGGTGACCCAGAGCTCCGACAAGGAGTTTCACTGCCTGACGATCACCCTCTTTTACAACCGTCCCTGAGGGGACAAAGGACCCTAAGGGTCAGCCTCCCGTCGACTCCTTCGAGGTCGGCTCCTTCGGGGTTGGATCCTTCTTCGGCTCCTTTTTCGGCTCCTTTTTCGGCTTCTTCTTCAGCTCCTGCGGCTCCTTCGCCGGCTTTTCAGACATCTCGCAGCTACCGTCAAAGTGCACGCCTTTCTGGATCTCCAGCTCCGGGCATGTGAGCTTGCCACGCACCCGCGCCGGGGTGTGGATCTCGATGGACTCCTGGGCCGTGAGGTTGCCCTCCACGACACCCTTGACGAGCAGCTTCTTCACCTCGATGTCGGCGCTGATCTGGGCCCCCTCGCCCACCACCAGCGTACCCTCGGAAAAGATCTCTCCGGAGAATCGCCCGTCGATGCGCACGGTGCCTTCGAACGTCAACTTGCCCGAGAACTCACTTCCCCGCCCAAGCAGGGTGGCGATCTGGCCATCGTCGGGGCTCGGTACGGCTTGACTTGCTTGGTCTGACATTTTTTTGCCTCGTGAATTCCCAGCGGGCCGTTCTCCTCGGCACCACCGTCTTGACAGGTCCGCCGATATGCGGTTCAGCGTTATTTTTCACAGTTTAGCAGCTTCACCCGCTGCGTCTTGGTCTTGCCGGCCTCCACGTTCAGCTTGACCGCTCTGGACTCGCAGCGCACCGACTCGAGACGAACCCAATGGACTTCGTCCAGGGTGAGTGAGTCCAGGCGGTGAGGCGTATTTCCCACATGCTTTCCGCGGTAGTACACCTTGGCGCCGGGGGGATCGGTGATCACCCGCACTGACCCCGTCTCCGAGGTCACGGTGCGGGTGGTGATGACGAAGATGGATACGACAATGAGCACCAGACACACCAACACCCCAACCAGGACCAGATGACGCTGGGCCCGGGATTTCTGGAGCAAATGCTCCACGGCGTCTGACTCCAGCTCGTCACTCCCCGGTGCAGTGCCGAACACTGGCTGGTACGCGGGCGACGGAGCGACGGGCGACCCCAGGGGAGCGAAGATGGGCGCCGCCACCTGCCCGGGCACCGGCTGGCCGGGCATCACCTGCCCGGGCGGCGCCACTACCTCAGGCGCCTGTCCCCACTGCACGACCTGGGGCGCGTCCACCTGGCCGGACAGACCTACAGGCGCCGAGCCGACGGGCTGTTGCACCAGGCCGGCCGGAGGCGCTCGATCAGGCTCGGTCTGACCACCGCGCCGCCCAATCTGCACGGTGGTGGGCTCCTCCATCTCATCCCACTCATTGGTGATCTGCGCACCGGGCCTACCCGGATCCGAGATCAACATGGGTACCCCCACCGGTACCCCCACCGGTACCCCCACCAGCACCCCCGGGTCTGGATCCACCCGCGGAACCCCCGGCACAGAAGCCAGTACCGGCAGCATGGGCGCCGGTCCGGACAAGGAGTCCATCATCGGCGGGTCACTGATGAGCGTTTCGTCGTCATCGTAGATATCGTAAGCGGGCAGGTCCTCAATGGGCTCGGTGGTCTCGCTCAGCACCATGTCCATGCTGAGAATGGAGTGGGAGGTGAGGGGTCTGAACTCGCTCTGATCCATGAGCGAGTCCTGCAACAGGCTGGCCGCACCCAGGACCGAATCCGAGTCGTCGACGCTGTCGGCGCTGTCGGCGCCGCGCTGCTCCTGGAGCTCGACAACCCGGTCGATCAAAGAGCGAAGGCGTCCAACCGTGAAGTTTGGACTGTGGCTGAAAAGAAACTGTGTGAGAGCGGTCTGGAAGTCGTAGGCCGATTGGAATCGATCCTCGGGTCGACGCGCCAGGGCCTTCATGACGATGCGCTCCAGCGCCGGCGGCACGTCCGGCCGCAGATGGGAGGGCGGCACGATCTCGGCCTTGCGCACCTTGTCCAGGAGCGTGCCGAGGTCCTCCTCCAGGTAGAGCATCTGGCCCACGATCACTTCGTAGAGCACCACCCCCGTGGAGAAGAGGTCCGTGCGATGATCAATGGTATCCCCCCAGGCCTGCTCCGGAGACATGTAGTAGTATTTGCCCTTGATCACACCCACGGCGGTCTGACGCGCCCGCACGGTGGCTTTGGCGATGCCAAAGTCGGCCAGCTTCACCTCGCCCGAACGGGACACGATGATATTCTGCGGGCTAACATCTCGGTGGATGATCCGCAGGGGCTGCCCCACCTGATCTGTGCAGCGGTGGGCGTAATCGAGGGCCGCGCAGGTCTCCAGGGCAATGAAGGCCGCCACGTCGAAGTCCACCTGCTTACCCACGGACGTGATGGTGCGCATGATGTGGTACAGGTCCGGCCCATCTACGTACTCCATGGCGATGTAGCGCACGTCGTTGATGCGTCCCAGGTCGAATATCTGTACGATGTTCGGCTGGGTGAGGTGCACCACGATCTTGGCCTCCTCCACCAGCATCTCGATGAAGTGCTCATCCTGGGAGTAGTTCGGGTGGATCACCTTGAGCGCGACATACTTCTCAAAGCCCGAAATGCCCGTGGCCTTGGCCAGGTAGATCTCCGCCATGCCCCCCACGGCGAGCAGTCTGACCAACTCATAGGGTCCGAAGCGTTTGCCCGCCTGAACTTCCCCGTCGGATCGTATCACAGCGGCTCAGGCCTCTCTCAAGCGACCGAAACGGCCTCAACCGGCGCCCCGGGATGGACGTACACTCCCAGGGTCCCCGGCGAGCGCACGGCGGCGCCTCGCTTGGAAAAGACCGCGATGACCTCGGTGGCCATCCCAGGCGCGATGTTGATGACGAACTCCCGGGTCCGGCTGGCGATGAGATACAGTCCCAGACCGGCCCCGAGGGTCTTGCCGTCAATCTGCTGGCGGCTGTGCAAACACTTGTGAAGGTACCGCAGCACGGTCTCCTTTGTGAGGGTGCCGAAGCGGTCCCGCACGGCCACCCCGAAGTGGGTCTTGGAGTTGACGTAACGGATAGACACCGGTCGGGGACTGTCCAGCTCAAGCCGGTCCTTGGGCGTCACGTTGGCGAACATGGAGCGGCCGTACTCGTCCACGGGGGCGTTGTACAGCGCGTTCATGAGCAGCTCCTCGCACACCTGGGCGATGGTTGATCGGATCGTACGCCGCACCTTGGATGCCTCGGCAAAGGCAACAATCCGGTCGATGGCCTCGCTCCGACCCTGGTAGTTCGTAAGACGAAAGTAGTTGACCTCCTCGGCCTGGGGAACATGCTTCTCGATGCCAAATATGTCGCCCGAAAGCAGCTTTGACGCGGTGGTGACCAGTCGATCCAGGCCTCGGTCGTCGTCCAACTGCAGGACGTGATTGCATCGGGGATCGGCGAGGAAAAAGGCCATGGTGGCCAAGTCCGTGTCCGGGGGCACCAGAGCCACCAGCTGGGCCCGATTGCGGACCATCGCGAGCAGCGCCTTCAGCTCCGCTCGATCCGCCGAAAAAGCAAAAAATACCAAGTCATGTGGGAGAGGCTCAGGAGGCAGGTAGCTCACCCCGATCATGCGATCGGGCTTGAGGCCCAACCCCGCGAGGCTCCTCTCGATGGGCTCAAGCACCTCAGCGGAGTCAGCAATTACGATTGATTTGACCTCGGATTGCACTGGGTAATTCCTATGCTCGCACCCCCCGGGTACGGGCAACAGACCCCTATTAGGGGCTCCCTCGATAGACCTCCCCCCTCGTCACCCGCAAAGCGCGATAATACCACAACAGTCGCGACATGTGGGAGATGCAAATATGTAGGAAATCAGGGAAAGGTCGAAGTGCCCGGCCGCCCAGAACAGGGCGACCGGGGCTTGGGATTCACTCACAAAGAGGCTTCACGCCGCGGCGCTACCTCCCCATGGGCTTGAGGCGGATCCGGCGGGCGCCGGGAGCACCGGGACGGCCGGGACGGCCGGGACGGCGCATGCGGATGTTGGGCTTGGCGCCCTTGCCCGCGTCCAGGTACACCGGAGCCGTCGCGCCCTTGGCGATGATCGTGGAGTACACCTTCGAAATGTGGAGCTTCTTCTCGGCCATGATCTTCTTGGCCTTGGCGATCTCGGCGTCGATGATCTGCTTCATTTTATCGAAGGGACGCACGCCGCGGATGTATTTGCCGTTGATGAAGAACGCCGGTGTACCGCGGGCACCGAGCTTGGCGGCCTGGGCCTGCTCGGACTTGATGCGCGCCTGGTTGACATGCTTCTCGATGTCACTCTTCATCTTGGCGGCGTTTATGCCGATGGCGCCGGCATACTTCTCGAAGAGCGCCATGTCCAGCTTGGGACCGGGACGAGGCAACGCGCGCAGCCACTCTCGGATATGGGGCATCTTCGCCTTGCACTTGTCGGTGGGGTAGATCTTGTCGTGCATGGCCCAAAAGCCCTTGCTGCCCTTCTGGGCGAAGGCGGCCATGGTCGCCTCTGCGGCAGGCATGGCCTGCTTGTGGAACCCGAGGGGGTTGTGCTTGAAGACGAGCTTGACGTCCTTCGGGTAGGCCTTGTGGATCTGATTGGCGATGCAGGCGGCCCACTTGCAGTAGGGGCACTGGAAGTCAGACCACTCAACGATGGTGACCAGGGCGTGCTTCGGGCCCTTGAAGGGGCTCTTGCCGTCGAGGGCAACATTGTAGATGGCGTTGGGATCCAGCTGACGACGCTTCGGCCGCCGACGCTTACCCTTGCCCTTGCCGCCGGCTTGGCCGGGCAGGTACTTGACCCGGGTCAACCCCTTCTTCTGAATGTGGGCATAGTACGTAGCGAGGGTCACGCCGCCCTTGCCGATGATGGCGTTGGCCTTCTTGATCTCGGCCTCGACGACCTTGAGCATGGTGGCGGCATCACGCCGGCCCCGGTACTTCTTACCGTTTACCAGGACCGTGGGGGTGCCGCGCACACCGATGGTCTGGCCCGCACGCATGCTGGCCCGGATGGCGGCCTCGTGCTTCTTGCTCTTGAGGGCGGCGGCCACCAGCTTGGCGTTCGCGCCGATCTCCTTGGCCCACTTGATCAGGTTCTCGTCGGTGATGTTCTTGGAGTTCTCGAACACCTTGTCGTGGAACTTCCAGAACCCGGCGTTGCCCTTCTGCTTGAAGACCTCGTGAATGGCCTGCGCCGCCGGCATGGCCTGCTTGTGGAATCGCAGCGGGAAGTCTTGCCAGACAATCTTCACGTCCTTGCCGAACTTCTTCATGACAGCCGCGTAGGCGGGGTTGACCCGCTTGCACCAGGGGCACTGGAACTCAGACCACTCCACGATGGTGACCTTGGCGTGCTTGGCGCCCTTGTAGGGACGGCCCTCGATGGACACCTTGTACACGGCGTTGGGATCTTCCCGCGGGGGACGACGCTTGCCGTCGCGGCCCTTGCCCTTGCCCTTACCCTTGCCGCCGATCTTGAACTCGGCGGTCTTCATGATGTGCCGATAGAGCTGGGCCCGCGCCACACCGGTCTTGAGCAGCTTGTTGGCGTAGCGAATCTCGCCCTGGACGATCTTCTTGAAGTGCGCGAAGGGCTTGGCCCCCCGAACGTAGCGGCCGTTGACGAAGAAGGCCGGTGTTCCGCGGGCGCCGAGGCGACGGAGCTGCTGCATGTCCTGGGTGACCTGGATCTGCAGACGCCGGTCATCGAGGTCCTTGGTGAACTTGCCCATGTCGAGGCCAATCTTCTTGGCATACGCAAGAAGCTGCGGCTTCTTGAGCTTGCGCGAGTTCTTGAACAGGAGGTCGTGGTACTGCCAGAACTTCTTCTGCTTGTGGGCCGCCTGGGAGGCCACGGCGGCGAGCCGGGCGTCCGTATGGTTCGGCAGCGGGTTGTGCATGAACACCACGCGTACGTCCCGGGGGAACGCTTTGAGGATCTGCTTCATGGTGCCCGCTCCGCGACGGCAGTAGGGGCACTGGAAATCCGACACCTCAACGATGGTGACCTTGGCGGCCTTAGGGCCCATGGAGGCGTTGTGGGGTCGCGGATAGATGCGATACCGCTTGTCGCCGCCGGCCTTGGCCGAGGCCGCGCCGGGCGCGCCGCACTCGTCGCAGTCCGCCTTGCCCTTGCTGCCGAAGCGTAAGGCGAATCCGCCAATGAGGAGCCCGGCCACGAATACGGCGATCACAGAGATCACCACCGTGGGAACGGGTACACCTTCTGGTTTGTTGTGTTGAGCCATTAGTTCTCCTTGTGGGTCCAGAGATTCTGGACCCGGGATGCGCTAAGCGCATCCGATAACATCGACCAAAAACCCGGCCAAAGCCGAGCGAGAAAAACTGTGTCGTGGGTACTACACCGCCGAGCGCGGCGGTACGAAGGGGGCAACAGGGAATCCGTCATCCGCCATCCCGATGGAGGCGGGGGGGGCCTTGAAGAGATCGGAGCGCCTGACAAAAACGTGAGATGGGGGGAAGATGGCCTTGGCAAAGGTCAACCCCGTGACCACCCGACTGCCCTCGGTGGGCACCGGGCTGCAGCGGGTGCCCCCATCACAGATGGGCGCCTCGTCATCGTCGTCGAACTGGCTGGACATCCCGCCACCACTTCTGACGGGCGGCTCGAACTCGGCTCGCTGCGGGCCTTCGATACCTTCGCAATCACTCCAACTGGGGACGACCACGTCCGTGGGGGCCACGGGGCCCTGGCGCCGGCCCTTGAGGGGGATGGCCGCCACCAGACGCTTGGTGTGTGGCTCGCACAGGGACCACAGGGGGCGTGCCTGCTCCCAATCGGTCTTGCCGACCTTGTGCACGGGGCTCTGGGCGTAGGCGGCCCCGGTCGGGACGAAAATCCCAACTACCACCGCCTGTGCCACCAAGAACCTGATCATCAAATAGATACCTTTAGCCAAAGACCTATGTCCTGGGCTTTTCTCATCCAAAGCACTGTGCGTTTTACGCCGATCGCAGTCGCGATGCAATCAATATTGGCCCGGCCGCCCAGCCCAATGCCGCGGCGCCATGGAGACCACCAAAAGGATAACGCAGCATTGGAGTAAGATATTCCGACATCCATCGGGCAGGTGTGGGCTCAGAAGTCGATACAATCCACCGTGCGGGGACTCAGCGTAAGGCGGATGAGCCCAACATAGGGCTCGCCCAGCAAAACGGCGTAGCGGGCGGCCAGCCCCACCACCTTCTTCACGTACAAACGGGTCTCCCGCATGGGGATCTCCTCTACGAACTCGTCCAACTCAGCGGTGGCGGCCCGGGCGCGGAGCCACTGCTGCACGTTGTGAGGGCCGCCGTTGTAGGCGGCGGCGGCCAGGGCCAACTGGCCCCCGAACTTGCGCACCAGCCGCCCGAGGTACCACACCCCGAAGCGGATGTTCACCGCGGGCTCGAAGAGCTGATCCAGCCGGAAGCCCCGAACGCCGAGGGCCCGGGCGATGCGGCGGCCCGTCAGGGGCATGATCTGGAGCAGGCCCAGGGCGCCTGCCTGGGAGACAACCTCCGCGCAGTAGGCACTCTCCACGGTCATGACAGCCCAGACCCACCCCGGCTGGATGGAGGCCCTCCGGGCGTGGAGGCGCACCAATCGGTGATGGGGTGTCTGCACAGACAGGCGCGGCCGTCCGGCGTCCCGACGGACGAACCGATTGGCCATGTAGGGATCTCCCAGGCGCCGAAAAGCCCGGTACAAGACGCGGCTCAATCCCCTGGCCACGCCCTTGGACGCCTCCGTGGTGGGGGGCTGCCCCCCGCGTGGCCGGCGTGGCTTCGCCAGGTGTCTCACGCCCCGGTAGGTCTCCCATCGAGAGATGGGGCGGAGCAGCCGTCCCCGACGGCCGCCCGCGGCCAGCAGATGATCCCGCGCCACCACCCGCAGCTCGGCCAACCCCCGCGCCTGGAGACCCCAGCGCAAAAGGTTTACCACCCGCGCCAGTCGGGCCGGTTGGGAATGGCCCAAGCGGTGATTATTCAGCGCCGCGGCCAGAGCGTCCAGGTGCGCGGCGCGGCGCAGGGGATGGGGCTCCACGGGGCGCGGTGTGGGCCCAGCGTCGCCCGTGATCCGGCGCAGGCGGGACCGGGCCAACACAGCGTACCAATCCAGGGGGCTCGCCACGGCCAGTTTCCGGAGCATCCGAAGGCCACCGGGGCGACGCCCCTGGGCCAGGCGCGTCCGGGCCAGCCAATACCGGGCCGCCCGCCGGGTCCGTCGGCCCTGGACCAACGGGGTGAGGATCCGAACAGCCCGGCGGTACTTGCGATTGCGAAAAGCGAGATACCCCGCCAGGATCCCGCGGCGCCGGGCTGGCTCCGCGCGATCCAGCAGCCGCGCGGCCTCGACCCGGTTTCCCCGAAGGAGCTGGATCCTCGCCGCCGCCCAGTAGGCCTTCGGGCCCACCGCCGGCCGACCCTGGGCCGTGGTCACCCGGACGGAGCTCCGCCTCCAGAGCCGATCCAGCAGGCCGGCCCGGCGCAGGGCCGTGGACAACCGCCGCTCAGCTTCCCACTTCACGCCGGCCTTGCCCTGGGCCCTCGCCCTGTCCAGAGGATTCACCGCATCAGCGTAGCGATAGTTTGCCATGAGAATCCTGGCCTGCAGCAGGGCCAGCCGGGCCCCGTGGCTACCCGGTTGCCGACCCCCATCTTTTTCCGGCTGCCGGGCGAGGTTCTCGAGCTCAGCCAGCGCCTCCACTACCCGCCCCGCCCGGCCGAGTCGCACAGCGCGACGAGCTCGCTCCGCGGGGCTAAACGGTGTCACCACAATGCCCGCGGCACGCAGTCTGCCCAAATCCCGTCCGGCGGAGACGGCCTCGGCAGCAGCCGGGTAGCGCAACAGCAGCGAGCGTACCAGGCCCGACGCCGCCGGGAATCGGCCGGCCATGAGCAAGCCGCTGACCTCTCCGTAGAGCAGCCGAGCCGTATCGGGATACCGGGGATATCGGTGTCGAATCCACCGGAACCGGCGCGCGGCGGTCCTGGGCGAATGGGCCCGGAGCAGCAGCGCCGCACGCTCCAGCGCTGCGTCACCCGCCAGGGGAGAGTCCGGGCTCCGCTCCACCTTCGCCAGAAGCCGCACCGCGGCTCGGACCCGTCCGATCCGCACCAGCAGTCGGGCCCGGGCCCAAAGAACGTGCTGGACAAGGCCGCCGGCGGCGGGCGCCCGCTCCAACACCCGAAGCGCTGCCAGGGGGCGTCCCAACGACGCCAGTCCCTGGGCCTTGAGCAACGCCCCGCCCGCGGACCGGATGGCAATCCCCTCCAGGGACTTCACCACGCCGGCCGGATCTCCCCGAAGCTGCGCCGCCACCGCTCGCCGCCGCGCCGCCGTAGCGTCGGTCCGCGACGGCGCCCCAACAGCGGACCCCACATTCAGCACAACCCCCAGAAGACCACCCAACGCCCAGTAGATCGCCACAGCGGCAATACCTGGGACAGCAACAGAGTCCTGAGGCCACTTCACAAGTTGATCCACCTTCTCTTTTGACCACTGCCCCACGAGGGATCGTCAAAAAACGGGCTCGTGGAGTCGCCAAGGGTGCAGCTAGTAGTACAGCCATTGATACCACGCCCCAACCCCCTGCCCTTCCCACAGACCCCTGCCCTTCCCCTTGGGGCCGCTGGCCGGGGTCCGGGGATTGTGCTATCACCGCGCCATGAACGGGCTCCACGCCGCTGGCGACGCCGAGGAAATCCTCACCAGACTCCGCCGACTGGTGACCATCTGGCGCGCCACCTACGTCATCCAGATGATCCTGCTGCTGCTGCTGACGGTGGCCGTGGGCCTTCAGATGGCTCTCCCCGGTGTCCTGGCCCTGCTGCTGCGCAGCGAGGTCGGCGCCCAATACCTGATCCCGATCATCCTCGTGCCCCTGCTGATCTTGGACCCCGTGGCGGCCTACGTGGAACACCGCATGGGCCGGCAGCTCCGCGTGAGGCGCACCCCATTGCGCAAAGTACTCACCGTGCTTTACATGGTGCCCGGTGTGATGCTCTGGCGGCGCTCTATGCTGTTGAGTCTTGCTCTGGCGTGGCTGCTGGTCATCATCGTGGTCCTGGTGCTGTGGTTCGTAGGTCTGGTGCTCCTTATCGGGCCCATGCGGGTGGCCGCACCCGTGGGACAGATCTTCGGCAGGGTGGTGGACGCGGTGGATATTTTCCTCAACTGGCTCTACACCGCCGGGCGCCAAGCCGTACGGGAGATCGCCCTGAGCCCCGTCAACAAGATCGAGGACGAGGAGCACATAGTGCTCCCGCTCCTGGCCGCCCAGCTCGACGAATAGCGGCTTTCTCGGGAGACCGTTTTTCCCGCCCAGGCAGTAAAACCACCCAACCATTCCCATTGACGTCCAACAATCACGCCAGCCCGGTCAATTTTACCGTCATCGCGGCAAAAAATACCATCCATATCCTTCGCTTGCTTGCGTGAGGCGGGTAAACAGGCTATTTTTACTGCTGAAGCGGTAGCATGCACCAGAGGGTTCCCCATGAAACCACAAGAAGTTGGCCAAATCGTTCGGCTCCATCGGAAACAAGCGGGTTTGACCCAGAAGGGGCTGGGCGATCTAGCGGGAATCGGGAAAACAGCGGTATTCGACATCGAGCACGGCAAGGCTACCGTGAGGATGGACACCCTGATGAGGGTGCTCAGGGTGCTCAACATCCGGGTAACTCTCCAGAGCCCGTTGACAAACCCCTCGGCCGAGACGAGGAGACGGGAGCCCGACGATGCGTAGCGCCCAGGTATATGTACACGACGTGCTCGCCGGGGCCCTGGAGGAGGATGGAGGACGCTGGTTCGTACGATACGTCGCGGACTATGACGGTCCCCCGATCTCCCTGCGCCTGCCTGTGGCCGGCCGCACCTTTGCGTTCGATTCGCTGCCGCCGTTTTTCGACGGCCTGCTCCCAGAAGGCATCATGCTCGAGGGGCTGCTCCGCACATGCAAGCTCGACCGCCACGACTACCTCGGCCAGTTGATCAGCGTCGGGGAGGACCTCGTGGGTGCGGTCACCGTACGGGAGCCCAAATGAGCCGATGTCCGATCACCTATAAGGAGTGCGGAGACGCCCGGTACTCGCCCCAAGGTCTCCGTAGACTCTCGCCACGACTCACGGCCCTCGAGGTGCTCCCCTATTCGGCCCAGGCGCAGCGGCGGGAGGCCGCGATCCGAGCGGCAAAAATCTCGATCCAGGGCGTGCAACCGAAGCTGAGCGCGCGACTGAACGTGGCCAGGCAAAGGTTCGAGCTCGTAGAGCGGGGCGGACAGTACATCGTGAAACCGCAGAATCCTCCCTATCCCGAGCTCCCCGAGAACGAGGATCTGACCATGCGCCTCGCCGCGGACGTAGGCATCGAGACACCGATGCACGGGCTCCTGCACTGTTCGGACGGCTCATTGTCGTACTTCATCAAGCGCTTCGATCGGACCGGTCGCTCAGCGAAATACGCGGTGGAGGACTTCGCTCAGCTCGCCGGCCGGGACCGCGACACCAAGTACGACTACAGCATCGAGCAGCTCGTCGGCGTGGTCGACCACTGCACCTTTCCCATGGTGCAACGCGCGGAGCTCTTCAAGAGGCTGCTGTTTTCCTTCCTCATCGGCAACGAAGACATGCACCTCAAGAATCACTCCCTGATCCAAAGAGCGGGCCGAATCGAGCTGGCGCCGGCCTACGACTACGTGAACACCACCATCGTCTACCGAGCCATGGGTCGATCGCTCCGGGAGATCGAGGAGACCGCGCTGCCACTCAAAGGACGAAAGAAACAGCTCGGCCCAAAGCTCTGGACCCGCTATCTGGCGGCCGAACGCATGGGACTTCAACCGAAAGTGGTGGAGGGGATCTGCGACCGGCTCGCCGCGGCGCAGTCGACCTGGCAAGCTCGCGTACATGACAGCTTCCTGTCCGACACTGCAAAAAGGCTGTACCTGGAGATTCTCGCCGAACGTGCGAAACGTCTGTTGCCGTAGAACCCGGAAGGCCTCTTCTCCCGTGAATCGAACGCCGCTAGTCCCTGCTTTTCCCCTTCCAGAACGCCAGTACGTCGGGCTCGGGATCTTCTCGATCGAGGGCTTCAGCCTGCCAGTAGGCGGGCAGCAACTCCCGGTAGCGGGGCTCGGCAAAGCGCTGCCCAAAAAGCACGATTACGCCCCGCTCCCGGGGCCCGCGGATCACGCGGCCCGCGGCCTGCACCACCCGCGCCAGGCCCGGGTACATAAAGGCGTACTCGAAACCCGCGCCCATCTCCCGTTGGTAGTACTCTTGCATGAGCTTCCGCTCCTCGGTCACCGCCGGTAGGGCCGGGCCAAAAACGAAGGCCCCACAGGCGAGGTCGTCAGCGAAGTCCACGCCCTCGGCCAGCGCACCACCGATGACCGCGCACCCCACGAGGCTCCCCGTCTCGGGGGAGTCCGGGTCGGCCCGGCGGGCGGCGGCGTCGGCAAAGGCCTTGAGCAGGGGCGCAGCCCCGGCCCCGGACTGCTGGCACACCACCTGGATCCGCGGGCGCACGGTCTGTAAAAACAACTCGGCGGCGCCTACCAGGGCGTAGCTGGGGAAGAAGGCCAGATAGTTTCCCGGGCGGCCAGAGGCCATTCGCCCCATGCGCTGGCACACCTCGGGTAGGATTGCGTCCCGGTCGGCGTAGCGCGTAGACACCGACGTGTCCACGGCGATGAGGCGGTTCTCCCTGGGGAAGGGAGAACCGAAGGCGCAGGAGGTCCAGTTGTGCATCCGGCTGATGCCCAGCACGTCGGCGTAGAAGTCCAGGGGCTCCAGGGTGGCCGACATGGCCACCACGGCCTTGAACCGTCGGTGCCTCGAGGCCAGGTGCCGGGAGGGATCCTTGCAGAAGATCTTGAGCTCGGTGTCGGTGGTGGACCGCCGCAGGAGACTGGTCATGTGATCGCCCCGGTCCTCGGCGGCCCGGCAGAAGTGCATGACGTCGTAACAGAAGTTGATGAAGGGATCGACGACCCGTCGGGAGCCCGGCTCGGTGCGAGGAACGAAGGCCGGAGGTCGCCGTTCCCCGGACTTGGCGTAGGCCAGATAGTCCAGCAGCCAGGTCTCTGCCGCGGTCTCGAGGTTGGCCACCCGATCCGGGTCCAGGGACACTTCGGCCACGGCCACACCCCGCTGCCCCCCTTCGTCCACGGATCGCTCCACCTCGGAGACCATCTGGTCCACATCGAGCAGAAACTTCAGGATGCGCCGAAACACCGGGTGGCCACCGTGGAGGGCCCCCTCGGCGAGGGTCCGGACGCGGCTTCGCACGATGGTCTGAGACAAAAACTCCTGGGCCCTAGACGGCAGATTGTGCGCCTCATCGATGAGCAGCACCCGGTCCCGGCCCCGGGGTGCGAAGAAACGGTCCAGGGTGGCCAGGGGGTGGAAAGCGTAGTTGAAGTCGCACACGGTGACGTCGGCCAGCCCCGCGGCCAGGAGCCCCACCTCGAAGGGACAGAGCCTATGCTCCGCCGCCAACTCGCGCAGCCCGGCCGCGCGGAACACCCCGCCGGCCAACAGCCGCTGCTGCACTGGGTCCATGGCCTCCAGGGCCAGGCAGCGTCGTAGCAGGGAACAGGCGTGCTGGGAGCAGTGCATCTCCCGCCGGGGGCAGGAGCGCTCCTTGGCCTCGAGCTGGGCCACTCCAATCTCCCGTCCGGCGGGCACCAGCTTCTCCAGGGTGTCTAAGTACAGCTCCTGCTGACTCACCTTGGCCGTGACCACCATGAGCCGGCGGTCCGCCGCGAGGCACGCCTGGACCATGGGTACCAAGGCGGCCACGGTCTTGCCGATGCCCGTGGGGGCAGAGACGAGCAGGCCCAGACCCCCCTCGGCGGCACCCGCCACGTTCTCCATGAACGCCTCCTGATGCGGGCGCATTTCATCGAAGGGGAACCGCACCTCGGCGGCCACCTCCTGTCTCACCACCGCCAGGCGCTCCGCCTCCACCCGCTCGTCCAACAGCCTCTGAATACGGCGATCCACAAAGGCCGCGCAGTCCTCGGGATCGTAGTCCACGGGCAGCCGCTCGCTGGCCATGGTCCGCACATCCACCAGCACCAGCTCCCCGACTACCTCCTTGGCCACCTCCTTGGCCACCTCCCCGACCGCCTCCCCGTGATCCGGGCTCTGGGCGGCCTGCGCCAACGCGTGGAAGTGACAGTACAGCGCGCACTGCCACCGGTAGGCCCGCATCACCGGATCGGGAAAGTCCTCAAGCAGCGCCTCGAGGTCCAACTGGTCGGATTGATCTTCGGTCTTGGTAACGCCCGCATCCGGCCCCATGACGGACTTGATCTCCTGGATCACCACCCGCCCGGCGTCCTCGTACAGGCCGTCCATGCGCCCCTCCACCAGGACCCGCCGGTCCCGGTACTCGCCATGCCAGCGAACCGTAACCTCCTGCCGATACCCCGGATGGATCCGCCGCGCCCCGGCCCGGTAGGCGTCATGGATGCGTTGCCCCAACGCAAGCCGCCCGTGCCCCATGGGAGTCCCCGCCACCGAGGGCCCGCCCCCCATCACCCCGGCGAGCTCCTTGACCGAGACCCGGAAATCATATGTGTCCCTAAGCGCCATGGGCTCCAGCGTTCATGACACAGCCCGACCACCTAACGCAAGACACCGGAGATTTGTAGATGCTCCGACAGGAAATCGCGCCCGGATCCAATTGACCCAAGGGCCGGGACCGCCGATAGTTGGATTCATGACCACCTTCCAGAATGTGCAG
>JAOZUO010000206.1 GCA_029938605.1 Deltaproteobacteria bacterium
ACCCAAAGTATGACGTCGCTGCTTGTTTGTCTTGCTGCTGGAGTGCTGAGCTTGAGCACCACCGGCTGCTCCAGCTCTTCGCCGCACGAGGTGCGCAACCAGCCACGCCCCCGCGCCGACCACCCCGCTGCCACCGCCCAGCCATCCGTGCGGACCAAGGCCGACACCGAGGCCAAGACCGGGGCCAAGACCGGGGCCAAGATCAGGACCAAGACCGGGCCCGCCAATACTCCGCTGAAGCCCGGAACTCCCGAGTACAAGAAAAAGCTCGATGACCTCACCGACCTTCGCCTCCGCAACGACCTCCGCCCCGGTACGCGGAAGATCCGCACCCGCTGCGGCTCACGCAAGGGCCGGCCCGACTGCCGAGACTGCGCCAAAGAGATTCGCCGGTTGGACGCGAAGATGAAGATGAAGATAAGGAAATCGCCCGCCCGCCTCATGGACTCAATGACCGCGCCATGAAAACCGGCGCGATTACTTGAAGAAGGAGAGGAGGGCGTGGAGGTTGGTTAGGGGGTGTGCGGGGCAGCCGGGGATGAAGAGGTCTACCGGGAGGAGGGATTCGAGGCCTTCGCTGACTTCGGGGCTGCCGGTGAAGGGGCCGCCGGAGATGGCGCAGGCGCCTACGGCGATGACGGCCTTGGGGGCCGGCATGGCTTCGTAGGTGGTGAGGGTGGCGGTGCGCATGTTGCGGCTGATGGGGCCGGTGACCACGACGGCGTCGGCGTGGCGGGGGGAGGCCACGAAGTCGATGCCGAAGCGCGAGAGATCGAAGAAGGGAGTGGTCAATACGTTGAGGTCGGCTTCGCAGGCGTTGCAGCCGGCGGCGGAGATTTGACGTAGCTGGAGGGACCGGCCGAAGAGCTTTTTGAAGTGCTGTTTGGCGTGGTTTGCCAGGTCGGGGAGGGCTCCGGCGTTGGCGTCGTCATTGGCGCCGTTTTTGGCGCCGATACCGTCGGTGATCAGGTGCTCGCGTTTGGCGGTGGACAGCTCGAAGCTTTGGGTAAAGTGCACCAGCTTGCTTTTGGAGACGCGCTCGCAGGTGCCGCAGAAGCAGCAGCGGCCCAGGTCGATGGTGCGCTTATCGGCGTCGAAGGCCGCCTGGGGGCAGGCTTCGGCGCAGGCCTTGGCCAGGTCGGCCGGGGCGTCGGGGCCTTCGGGGGCGATGGTGGGGACGCCCCGGTACCGCGACGGCATCTCGATGGGAGTCTTGGGATAGGAGGACGTCCTATTGCCCTGCTCGAAGCGGTTCATGAGGGTTTTGAGCATGACGTTCCTGGTGCTTCTATAGGGATGTGTCCGGGGCTGTGGCCCGGGTAGGATTGTCATTCCCGCGGAGGCGGGAATCCAGGGATGGATCCCCGCCTTCGCGGGGATGACGGACATGCAGAGTGTCATTGATGTGGGGATGACGGACGTGCGAGTTGTTTTGCGGTTGTGACATGGGTTTAGGTCACTACAGGTCGTGACCGCAGTAGGAGAGGTTGAAGCTTTTGTTGTTCAGGGGGAAGTCTGAGATGCCGGTGTCGCGTAGGGACATGGCTAGGCCGTTCCAGTTGTGGAACGAGGGGTCTTTGATTTTGTAGCGTTCGATTTTACCTTGGGCGTCGGTGAGGACGCAGTGGGAGACTTCGCCGCGCCAGGCTTCGTTCAGGGTCACTACCAGGGACGAGGGGGCCAGGGCGTGGTCTTGTACGGCGGTGGATTTGGTGGATTTAATTTTGGGGAGCAGGTCTTGGAGTAGGGCTACGGAGGCGATGATTTCGTCGGCTCGAACGCGGGCGCGGGCGTAGACGTCGCCGGTGAAGGGTTGGCACTTGGGGACGTCGATTTGGGTGTAGTGCTCGGTGGGGAAGACCCGCCGGGCGTCGTAGTCCATGCCGCTGGCCCGGGCCGCGGGGCCCACCAGGCCCAGGTGCTGGGCGTCCTCGTGACTCACCCGGCCGCAGCCGTCGAACCGCGCTCGCACGGTGGAGGTGGTGAAGATCAGATCGATGACGTGCTCGAGTTGGGGCTTTAGCTCGGTGAGGCGCCCGAGGACCGTCTCGGAGTCCACGGGCTCGAGGTCCATGCCCACGCCGCCGGGAACCACGAGGCCGCGGCTGAAGCGGTTGCCGCAGAACCACAGGGTCATGTTGAGCAGGTCGCCCCGCATGCGCCCGCAGTAGTTGGCCGGTGGTAAGAAGGCCACGTCCCCCGAGAGGGCGCCGAGGTCGCCGGTGTGGTTGGCCAATCGCTCGAGCTCCAGGGCCGCGGTACGGACCATCTGGTCGGGCGTGGAGACCGAGAGGTCGGCCAGGGCCAGGGCTTCGATGGCGTGCGCGTGGCAGAGGCTGTGGGCGGCGGAGGTGTCGCCCGCGATGGTCCCGACGAGCAACTGCCGCCGGCCCGCCGTTGCGCCGGGGAGCATGGGCTCGATGCCGCGGTGCTGAAAGCCCAGCGAGATTTCGAGGTTGAGGACCCGCTCGCCGATGCAGTTGAAGCGGAAGTGCCCCGGCTCGATGACGCCGGCGTGGACCGGTCCCACGGCCACTTCGTGGATCTCTTCGCCGGCCACCGCGTAGTAGGAGTAGTTCCCCGGGATGTCCACGGCGTAGTCGTTGCCGAAGACGTCGGGGCGGTCGGCGTAGTTGGGGTGGTACCGGACCATGCGCAGCCAGGGGTGGTCTTCTGGGGTCACGCCGAACTGCTCGGCCAGCTCCCGCTCGAAGAGGTGAAAGACCTCGGCCTCCTGGGTCAGGGATGCATAGGTCTCGGGGAGGTCGGTGGCGGCCACCCAGAGCTGGTCTTCGAGGCGCATCACCGCGATGGTGGGCAGGAGGCCGTCGGGCAGGGCGCCATCGGGCAGGGCGCCGTCGACGGCGGCCGTGCCGAATAGCTGGACGACTTTTCCGCCCTCGGCCACCAGGGCGAGGGCCTCGTCGCGGAACTCGGTGAAGGGGAGGTGGGGGATGTCGTTCCGGTCGATGGCTTCGCCGTTGGTGATGGCGTGGAATTTCGTTTCCATCAGAAGCCCCCGCCGGTGTAGCCCACGGCCGCGGCGATGGTCTTGTAGAGGGTCTCGGGCATCCAGAAGCAGAGCAGCACCGAGGTCGAGAGCAGCACGTACTGGGGCCAGAACATGGTGGCCTTCTCCTGGAACAGTGTCGGATTCGGAGTCGGAGTTGACCCGCTTGATTCAGGGTCCTGGCCCCGGCCTTGGTCCTGGTCCTGGGCAGCGGGGCCGTAGGCCAGGCGTATTACGTGGTTCGCGAAGCCGGCGAAGATGACGCACAGGGAGAGGACCAGGATGCCCCCGAAGACGGGATGGCCCGTGCGGAAGGCCGCCACGATGATGAAGAGCTCACCGAGGAACAGGCCGAAGGGCGGGAAGCCCGCGATGCCCACGAAGCCGGCGAGGAAGGCCAGGCAGGTCCGGGGCATTTTCCCGGCCAGGTTTCCGGTCTTGGAGATGAGGCGGCTGCCGTAGCCCAGCAGGATGTTGCCAGAGCTGAGGAAGAGGGAGGACTTGATGAGGCTGTGGTGGATCAGACACAGCATCGCACCGTAGGCGCCCAGGCCGCCTATGCCGGTGCCCAGGGCGATGATGCCCATGTTCTCCACCGAGGAGTAAGCCAGCAGCCGCTTGTACTCCTGCTGGCGCATGATGAAGGTGGCCGCCACGAGGATGGAGACCAGTCCCAGGACCATGAGCACCATCCCCGAGAAGTCTCCCAGGCCGGCGGCTTGCATGAGCGCGTGGGTCTTGAACAGGCCCAGGTAGGCGCAGTTGAGCAGCACGCCCGACAGGAGCGCCGAGGCCGGAGCGGGGGCCTCGGAGTGGGCGTCGGGGAGCCAGGTGTGCATGGGCGCCAGGCCCATCTTGGTGCCGTAGCCCACCACGATGAAGACGAAGGCGGCCTTGAGCCAGGGGGCGTCGAGGTCGGTGGCCCGGGCGGTCAGCGCGGAGAATGACACCGGGGCGTCCACCTTGCCCACGTCCATGGCGATGGTGATCAGCACCGAACCGAGTAGGGCCAGGGCGATGCCCACCGAGCAGATGAGCACATACTTCCAGGTGGCTTCCAGGGACTTCTTGGAACGGTGCGAGTAGATGAGGGGCGCCGAGGCCAGGGTGGTGGCCTCGATGGCGATCCACATGACCATGATGTGATCCGAGATGGTCACCATGGTCATGGTGGACAGAAACAGCAGCATGGAGCCGCAGAAGACCCGCTCGCTGGCCAGTGGGTGTTCCTCCAGGTAGCCCGTGGCGTAGATCGAGATCAGCATGAACAGCAGGGAGATGACCACCAGGGAGAGGAGCCCCTCGGGGCTGATGGCGAAGTAGCTGCTGAAGAAGGCCTCGGGTCGCTGGACCCAGACGTACACCGAGGCTCCCAGGTGGGCTACGCCGGTTATCACCAGGAGCGGGCGGCCGAAGCTCTTGGGCCCGGAGAAGGCCAGGATGCCGGTGACCAGGGGGATGAGGAAGACGAGCTCGAGGTGCATGGGTTCGGCTTCCTAATCCTTGAGAGACCGAAGCAGGGACGTGTCTACGTCACCGGCCGCCAGCTTGATGTGTTGCAGGAGGATGGCCATGATCATGACGCCCGCCAGGACGTCGAGCAGGATGCCGAACTCCACGATGTGGTGGGTGCGCGCCGAGAAGGTGGTGCCCACCACGTAGATGCCGTTCTCCAGCATCACGTAGCCCAACACCATGGCGATGGCGTTGCGCCGGGCCATGAGCAGGAACATGCCCGCCACCAGGAGGCTGATGGCGGTGGGGAGCAGCAGCTTGGAGTGGTCGGCGGTGGGCAGATGGAAGGAGCGGCCCACCCAGGTGGCGGCGACGATGAGCACCAGGCCCAGCAGCAGGGAGGCGTGGGGTCCCACGATGGGCTCCACCTCCTGGCGGATGGCCTTGCGACGGATGGCCACGTAGATGGCCAACGGGATCACCAGGCCGCGGATCACCAGGGTGGCCACCGTGAAGGCCACGCCGCCGACGCTCAGGTTGTGGCCGATGAGCAGGGGCACCATGGAGACCACGACCCCCTGGAAGGCCACCACCCGGATCAGGCCGGGCAGGCGGCCCGCGCCCAGGGCGATGAGCACCGAGAACAGTACGAGGGACAGGCTCGTATCCACCAACAAGCTCATACGACAAACTCCAGGCTGATGATGGCGGCGAAGAACGCCAGGGCGAAGGAGGTCAGGATGAACATGGGCACCCGATCCATGCGGAGGCGCGCCATGACTGACTCGATGACGCCGATGACGACGTAGATGAGCGCCAGCACCCCCAGGAACACGCCCGCTGTGGCGGCCGGGTGGGCGAGGCTCACGGGGCAGGCGAGGGGGGCGATGAGAGCTGCGTAAAACAAGAGCTTGAAGAAGGAGCCCAGCTCGATGAGGGCTAGGTCCGGACCCGAGTGGTCCAGGATCATCACCTCGTGGATCATCGTGAGCTCCAGGTGGGTGGCCGGATCGTCCACGGGGACCCGCGAGCCCTCGGTGAGCATTACGATGAACAGGGCGAAGATTGCGAAGAGCAGGGGCGCGCCGGCGGTCTCCCACAGGGCCATGGGCGTGGTTCCAGCGAAGTGCGCGGTCAGGCTGAGCTTACCGTTGAGCAGGTACAGGAGGATCAGCACCATGAACAGCGCCGCCTCGCACAGGATGGGGAAGTAGGCCTCCCGGGCCGCGCCCATGCCCTCGAACGGCGAGGCCGTGTCCATGGCCGCGGTGATGGTGAAGAAGCGGCCGAGGCCCAGCAGGTACAGCACCAGGATGATGTCCCCATGGAAGGAGAGGATCGCCGGTTGCCCGGCCATGGGCAGAAACAACAGGGCCATGATGGCGGTGGCCAGGGAGACCACGGGGCCGAGCTTGAACAGCAGGGTCGTGCTTTGGCTGTAGACCGAGCCCTTTTTCAGCAGCTTGATCAGCGTGTAGTACTTGATCAGGAGCGGGGGGCCCTTCCTGCCGCCGAAGAAGGCCTTGGTCTTGAGAATGAACCCCGGGAAGAGGGGCGCCAGAATCATTGCGATGGCTAGATAGAGGTACGCTTTCATGTGCGGGGCCTCAGATGAAAAACAGCAGCACCACGATGGTGAGCAGGATGTAGCCGATATAAAGATGGATGTCGCCGTGCTGGATCCACCGTAGCTTTTCGAAGATCCAGTGCACGGGGCGAAGGACCATGGGCTCGATCTTTTGTTCCGCGAGATCGTCGACCTCGCTGCGGTAATGCGTCGGGGCGGGGAAGCGCCCCTCGATGGGGGGATGGTCCACCCGCTTGGGCGCGATGTTCTTGAAGAAGGCCAGGATGTCGTCGGCGTAGGAGGAGCCGGTGTACTGCATCTTCGGCGAGGGCTGGGTAAAGCCGCAGCCCCAGGTGCCCGCGCGGGTGACGGTCTTGCCGCGGTACAGGAGAGTGCGGAGCAACCAGAGTACGGCGATGAGCCCGATGAAGATCGCCGCGCCCCGGGTGATCTGGTTCGCCAGGTTCCAGGAGTGGCCCCAGGCCAACGGCGCCTCCACCAGGCCCCCCGAGATCACGGCCCCTCGGGCCATGCGGATGAAGAGGTCCGGGGTTACGCCGATGACCAGGCAGAAACCGGCCAGCACGATCATGGGAAGCAGCATGGTGGTGCCGCTCTCGGAGGCCTTGGCGGCGGCCTCGGTTCGAGGCTCTCCTTGGAAGGCCACGCCCAGAACCCTGGTGAAGCAGGCCAGGGCCAACCCACCGATGACGGCGAGGCTGACGATGGCCAGGAGGCTCAGCAGCAGGAGGTCTCGGCTCTGGGTCAACCCCTGGAAGGCGCCCAGATACACCAGAAGCTCACTGACGAAGCCATTAAAGGGGGGCAGACCGGCGATGGCCACCGCGCCGATGACAAAGGTCGTTCCCGTGACCTTCATGGTCTTGAGCAGCCCGCCCAGTTGGTCGAGGCGGCGGCAGTGGGTCTTGTGAAGGACCATGCCGGCCCCCATGAACAGCAGCGACTTGAAGAGCGCGTGGTTGAGCACGTGGAGCAGCCCGCCGGTGAAGCCCAGCATGGCCATGGTGGAGTGGCCGGTGGCGGCGCCGATCATGCCCAGGCCGAATCCCATCAGGATGATGCCGACGTTTTCCACGGAGCTGTAGGCCAGCAGCCGCTTCAGGTCGTGTTGGCCGAGAGCGTAGACCACGCCGATCACACCCGAGAGGATGCCCGCGATGAGCAGGATGTAGCCCGGGACCAGGCTGCTGAAATCCAGGAGCAGATACAACCGTACGATGCCGTAGACGCCCACCTTGATCATGACGCCGGACATGACCGCGGAGATGTGGCTGGGCGCGGCCGGGTGCGCGTGGGGGAGCCAGAAGTGCAGGGGGAAGACGCCGGCTTTGGAGCCCAGGCCCACGAACGCCAGGCAAAAGACCAGGAGCTTGGTGTTGTCCGGGAGCGTGGCGAACCCCTCGAAGGAGAAGCTGCCGGTGTGCGCGAAGACCACACCGAAGGCGGTGAACAGGAACATCGCTCCCACCTGGGAGAAGACCAGGTACAGGAGGCCCGCCCGCCGATTGGCCTCTTCCTCGTGGTTGTACAGGACCAGGAAGAACGAGGACAGCGACATGATCTCCCAGGCGAAGGCAAAGGCGAGCATGTTGTTCGCGGTGACCACCAGGGCCATGGAGATGGTCAACAGGGCGAACAGGAGGTAGTGCGAGGCGGTGCGACGCGGTCGGTCCTCATCGTCCATGTAGTGGTAGCTGTACAGCGCCGCCAGCAAGCAGATGGAAAAGATGGCGACTAGAAAAAAGGCGGCGAACCCGTCGAGGCGGAAGGAGAGCTCGAAGATGTGCAGGTAGCGGTAGGAGGCCGTGTGAACCCCACCTCCCCAGACCGCGTTGATCGCGTGGATCACGCCGAGCAGACAGCCGGCGGCGATGCCGATGGCGCCCGTGGCCTTGATGACCTTCATCTGACGGCCCGCGAGCAGGGGAAAGACCCCTCCCACCAAGATGATGCCCAATGCCGCGAAGAATTGACTCATGCGAAGCACCCGTAGGTTAGTGATTGCTCACTCTATAAATAGTTCTGCTGGTCAATAGTTCATAAACATAGGAGAAGTCAACCGCAGAGACTGCGGGTCTTTGCGCTGACCAGGGCGTTTTCCCCGGGCGTTTTCCCCGACCAAGGAGGGTACTCATGATGCGTGTCGTTTGGGTTGTTTCGTCTGTGGTGTTGGTTGTTGGGTTGCAGGGCTGTACGAAAAAGCCGAAGGGCGCCGAGGCGGGGGAGTCCGGGTCGAAGGACGTGACGACGCCAGCGTCCATGGTTGTGACTACTCCCATGGGGGCGCGACCGGTGAGTCAGGGTGCCAAGGTGATCTCCGAGAAGGCGGGCCTGGCGCGGGTCACGAAGTACCTGGGGCATCTGCGGAAGAAGGAGTACGTCCAGGCCGTGGCCATGTTTGGGCCGAAGATGAAGGCGGCCATGGGGGCCGAGAAGCTCGAGACCCTGTGGAAGCAGCTTGGGGCCCAGCTCGGCGTGTACCAGTCTTTCGAGATGGTCAAGAGCGACTCGAGCCAGAGCCAGAACCAGAACCAGAACCTACGCCGTTTCTCGATCAAGATGATCTTTGCCAAGGGGCCGCTCAACCTACTGCTGGTGCTGATGCCGGGGGGGCAGTTTACCGGGATGTTCATCCGGCCCTCCAAGCCCAAGTACCCGCCCTGGACGCCGCCGCCTTATGTTCAGGCAGACCAGGTCAGGGAGATTCCTTTCCTGGTAGGGAAGGCCCCCCTGGAGCTGCCCGGCATCTTGACGGTGCCCACGGCACGGGGCCCCAAGCGGTACCCAGTCGTGGTGCTCGTGCACGGCTCCGGCCCCCAGGACAAGGACGAGACCATTGGGCCGAATAAGGTCTTCAAGGACATCGCCTGGGGGTTGGCCGCCCAGGGGATCGCCGTGCTGCGCTACGACAAGGTCACCAAGGCCCACCCCGCCCAGGCCGTGGCCATGCTCTCCAAGGGCTTCACCATCGACACCGAGACCACCAACGACGCCCTCAAGGCCGCGGCTCAGCTCCGTAAGCACGAGCTGGTCCAGCCCAAGCGGGTCTTTTACCTCGGACACAGCCAGGGCGCCATCGCCGCGCCCCGGGCCGGCAAGCGTGATCCGAACCTCGCGGGCCTCATCCTGCTGGGCGGCCCCACCCGGGGCTTCGGCGATCTGGGGCTGTCCCAGCTCGAGTACATCATCTCCCTGGGCGGACCCCAGGCCCAGGCCACCAAGGCGATGCTTCCCGCGTACAAAAAGGGCCTCGCGCTCGTCAAAAGCAAAACCCTCACACCCAAGACTCCGGCCAAGTTGCTGCCCTTCGGCATCCCGGCCTCCTTCTGGCTGGACCTGCGCAACTACAAGCCGCACCTGGTGGCCAAGACGTTGAAGATGCCCATGCTGGTGCTCCAGGGCGAGGCGGACTACCAGGTCACCATGGTCGACTTCGCGGCGTGGAAAAAGACCCTCGCGGCCAAGAAGAACGCCGTGTGCAAGAGCTACCCCCGCCTGGGCCACCACTTCATCGACCTCAAAAAGAAGATGGCCGTCCCCATGGACTACCTCAAGGTCTCCGGCCACGTGAGCAAGACCGTCATCGACGACATCGCCGCCTTCATCAAGCGTCAGCGATAGCGCAGTTTTCCCTTTGGGGAATTTGGCGCTCTGGAATCTTGGAATGTTCGCGATTTCTGTGTTATGCGCACGGACTTGAGGGTAGGAAGACATTCGCCAAGGATCGAATATGGAATCGGGAGGCTGGAGCCATAGACTGGGTGACCAGGGGAGCTTGAGCGGTGGGTCGCTGTCGTTCTCGGTGGGCACCTCTGTCAGCGCGGATCCCTCCGGGCCCGACACCCATGTGTTCGAGCGAGCGGGCACCATTATCGGTGGCCGGTACCGCATCGACGAGCGCGTGGCCCGCGGCGGCATGGGCGTGGTGTATCGGGGCACGCAGTTGGATCTGGAGCGGCAGGTGGCCATCAAGGCCATGTCCAGCGGGAACCTCAATCTGCTGGAGCGGTTTCGGCGCGAGGCCATCGCCATGGCCAACGTCTCCCACCCCGCGGTGGTGGACGTCTACGACTTCGTGTCGGTGACCTCGTCCTGCGGCGGACGGCTTTACCTGGTGATGGCCTTTATTGAGGGGCAGAACCTGCGCAGCTACGCGCGGTCGCTGCCCGCCAAGTGCCTGCCCGCGCCCGAGTTGGTGGAGCTCATTCTGCCCGTGGCGTCGGCCCTGGTGGAGCTGCACGACCGGGGCATCATTCACCGGGACCTCAAGCCCTCGAACCTCATGCGCACCGAGCGCACGGACGGGCGGCCCTATCTACGGCTGGTGGACTTCGGTATCGCCCGGCGCCAGTTGGACCCCGCGTTGACCGCGTCAGGGTCCATCCTGGGGACGCCCACCTACATGGCGCCCGAGACCCTGGTGGGGGAGAAGGAGACGGCCCTGTCGGACATCTACTCTCTGGGCGCGACCATATACCACCTCGTCACGGGCAAGCCGCCGCGCAAAAGGGGCTCGCCGCGGCACATGCTCAGACGGATGATGCGCCAGCCCCTAAGATTGCCCGAGGGGCTGGCCGCAACCCCCCTGGGAGCGCTGCTGGAGCGGATGCTGCGGGTGGCGGCGTCGAAGCGGCCCAACGCCCTGGAGGTGCTCCGGTCCCTCGAGGAGATCCACCGGGGCCATGTGGTCGGCACGGTGTTTGAGCGCATGGATGTTCCGCGTAGCGGGCCCTGGGGTCCGACCCCCTGGTCCGAGTCCGGGCCCCAGGACACCGGCGTCATCACCGAGGTGGATGCCGAAGCAGCGGTCGCGGTGGACGACGACGCCCATGTGTCCACGGGCTCGATTCCCCTCGAGATACCTGCGGCGCGGGTGAGGACCGTCGCCATGGAGTCGGTGGCAGCGGCAGCGGTAGAGCCCGTGGTTTCTCCGCGTGACGTCGAGCTCCCCCACGAAGGCCGTCTGGGCAAGTGGGCCATCATTGCCTTTGCCGTGGGCGCCACCCTGTTCGGCTTAGGGGCGCTGCTCTGGGTCTGGAGGCAGGGGCTTTTTCCCTGATTTCCTGCTCGTTTTTTGCGCTAGCCGCCTTAGCCTTTCTTAAGGCGCTCCACCAGGTCGATGTAGTCCTGCATGGCCTGGTCGGAGGTGCGTCCCTTGAGCTTAGCCCAGGCGTCGAACTTGGCCCGTCCTACGAAGTCGAGCATGCCGGGGCGTTTCCCCGTAGCGTCGCCCTTGCTGGACTGCTTGAACAGCGCGTAGATATCCAGCAGGATGTCGTTGTCGGGCCGCTGGGGTAGCTTCTTGACGTCCTCCACGGAGGTTTCGAACCGGGTCTTGAGATCGTCGGACATGGTGCGTTCCTTGTTGTCGTAGTTGTCGGGGTTGTCGGGGGGGCTGGGCACTGAGGCTCTGGTATTCTGGGCTCCGGGCCTACGGTCGCTCGACGATCCCGAAAAGGTTTGTGGGGGTAGTCGTGAGCTCGATGGCGATGGAGTAGCCGTCCACGAAGCGATAGTTCCCCTGGCTGTCCAGCTCTTCGGTGCAGTGGGTGATCACGGTGCCGTCGGCGTCGACGTCGTCGTAGTAGATGGAGCCGTCACCGTCCACGCAGGTGTCGACTCGGAAGATGCCGTCGTCTTCGTCCAGGTTCAGGTCCAGCCAGAGCTCTTTTCCGTCGCCGTCCACGTCGAGGTCGGGGGCGCGGACCTCTTTGTCGCACCGGTAGACCTCAGTGTCGCCGCACTCGGCGTGAGCATCGCAAAAAGTGATGGGCGCCATGGGCGCCCCGCCGCCGTCTCGCTCCCGGCACAGACCCACCGCGGGCAGGTTCAGCAGGATGCCCCCCGGGCCCACGAAGGCGTCGAGCAGGGTGTTGTCCTCTTCGCCGAAGATTTCCGAGGCGATGTTGGGCGCGCGATCCAGGTTGTAGCCGCTGAGCACCCCGCCCAGCACGCCGTCGGTCAGGTAGATACCGAAGCTGTCCTCCACCACGTTGGCTTCGAACATGGCGTGGGTGATGCGCAGGTCCACGGGCTCGGATCCCGCGTCGATGGCAAAAGAGAACAGGGACGGCCCGGCGAACAGGCGCCCGTCGACGATACGCGCCGAATGGAAGATGATGCTCGCCTCGGAGCCGTCGGCCACCAGGGAGTTTTCGTCGATCATGATGCGCTCGTCCGCGCCGTCGTCCGTGGAGTAGGGATCGCAGAGCTCGTCGGCGATGCCGTTACAGTTGTTGTCCAGCCCGTCTCCGCACAATTCCGGCTCGTCGGGGTTGATGGCCGCGGGGTCCCACCAGTCGGGTGCGTCTGCCCAGTCCGTCAGGGACCGGTCATCGCAGTCTCCGTCCGCCGGAGAGAAGCCGTCCCCGTCGTTGTCCGTGGTGTCAGTGGGGTCCACCACATTGCCCGATGCGTCGAAGGTCTCGTCGGCCAGACCGTCGCAGTTGTTGTCCACGCGATCCCCGGGGATCTCCGTGGCGTCCGGCAGAATGGTCGGGTCGTAGTCGTTGCAGTCCTCCTCGCCATCGCGCACCAGGGCCCCGGAGAGCTCTCCGTCGAAGTCCTGGTCAGGTGGCCAGGTGCCGAAGTAGATGGCGAAGTTGAGACAATCGTCGTTCTCGACATCGTCGAGTCCGAAGAACTCGAAGGGGATGATGATGTCTGCCTCATCGAAGCTGTTGCCGATTTCGCCGTTGGCCAAGGCGCCCAGGGGCGCCAGCGCGTTGTCAATCAGCCCATCGTAGTCCAGGTCGAATCCCACGCTGCCTGCGGCGATCTTCAGCGTATTCACCACCGATGGGTGGGCGCCGCCAAGGGTGGGCGTAGGGTCGTCGTGGCAGTCTCCAATGTACACGTCAGGCCGCACTCCCCCGTCCGGTCCGTCGTTGGTGTTGCCGCCATCCGAGTCGTCGCCACACGCCACAACCAACCCCCCGCAAAGCACCATCGTCAGGACCGTAGATAAACCAGAACGTGTCTTCATCTGTAGTCTCCCGCGTATACGTGGTTTGACGCAGCATAGAATAGGCGCGCGTGCCCGGTCAAGCTGTGCGAAGCGAAACCATTTGATCACAGACGTTCCCCGCTGGCGCCGGAGGCGCCGC
>JAOZUO010000207.1 GCA_029938605.1 Deltaproteobacteria bacterium
TTGCCGTCGGTGCCGTCGGTGCCGTCGGTGCCGTCGGTGCCGTCGATACCGTCGGTGCCGTCGATACCGTCGGTGCCGTCGCACACGTAGGCGGTGCTATCGATTTCGCTAGCGTCCAAGGTGCCGTTGCCGTCGTCGTCGATGCCGGAGTCCACACGCTGGCCGCCGTTGGCGCAGTTGGTCCCGGCCGCCTCGACAGTGATCTCAACCAGGCTCTGCAAACCATGACAAACGTACGCCGTGTTGGTGATCTCACCGGCGTCGAGCACGCCGCTGGCGTCGGTATCGATGCCGCTGTCCACGCGCTGGCCGCCGCTGGCGCAGTTGGCCCCGGCCGCCTCGGCCATAACCGTGACCAGAGTCACCAGGCCGTCAGCGCCCATGGCGCCATTGCACACGTACGTCGTAGCGTCGATCTCGCCGGCGTCGAGCACGCCACTGGAGTCGTCGTCCACGCCCACGTCGATGCGCTGGCCACCCTCGGAGCAGTTGGTCCCAGCGGTCTCGACCGTGATGGTCATAAGGGTGGAAAGACCGTCATTGCCATTGATGCCGTTGGTGCCGGCAGCGCCGTTGCACACGTAGTTGGTGGTGGTGATCTCACCGGCATCGGCGACACCATCGCCATCTTTATCGCAGTAGACATCGATGCGCACCCCGGCGTCGGCGCAATTGGTGCCCGCCGCCTCGGCAGTGGCGGCGACCTTCACTATGCAGGCGGGACCCCTCAGCCAGTCGAAGATGTTCTGGGCGAAGAGGGCGTTGTCATTCGCAGATATGCTACCATTGGTCACCCAGTTGATATCTCCAACCACGACGACCTTGCCATCACCTACGATCCCAGCGGTAGAAATTGTGCGGCCACCCGTATCCTGTCCAACGACCTGCATGGGTGGGCTCACGGTGAGGGCTCCTGCGAATAAATTCGAGACCGTAACAACTCCGGAGGCGATGGGGTGCGCGGTCCAAACGGTTTGGCTGTTGTTGGAGCTGTCGAGACCGCAGATCACGCCAAAGGCCGTGGCCACTGGCTGAACATTGGCGTTGGCGCCGATGGCGATCTCGTCGCAGAGGATCAGCAGGCCACCACCACCGGCCACAAAACTCTGAATCGCGGCAACCTCCGCGGCGTTGTAAGCAGAATCCCAGGCGTTCGAGACGGCCACGACGATGATATCCACGCTGGACAAATCCTCAACGTCGAGCCCCACGGACGTCTCGGTGACGGTGTAGCCGGCGCCCGTAAGCTGACCTGTTAGAGCCGAGTAGTTTCCCGCGATGTCGAAGTTGAGATAGGTCCCATGGGTCACATCCCAGTAAACCGTCTCGGCGCTTGCCGGACGCGAGGTCAAAATCAACAAGCCAATAGCAAAAATCGAACCAATCGCAAAACGTTGCATTTCAGATTTCCTTTTTCACGCCAATGTTTCTGTTACTGCAATTTATATATTACCCAGCTCAAGAAGACAGCAGTAATGCATCGGCAAACTCAATTTCCAGGCCGCGGCACACAACACACGTCCACGCAGTACGGGCTTCGGACGGGGAAGGACGGAGGAAGGACGGAGGAAGGACGGAGGAAAGCACCGCGGGCTTTGGTTCGAACTAAGGGCGGGTGGCTAGGTCAGGGTCGGGGCGTGATCCTGGGAGTCGATCGGGGCCTGGGATTGGGATTGGTTGGACGTCCGGTTGGCCGCCTGACGGTCGAGGTACTCGATGGTGGCCAGGGCGGCGATGGTGCCGTCAGCCACGGCGGTGGTCAGTTGCCGGTAGCGCTTCTGGCGGACATCCCCGGCCACGTACACCCCGGCCACGTTGGTGGCCATGTCCTCATCGGCGAGGATCTCACCCCGGGGGCTCAGGTCCAACGTGGAGGCGAAGGGCGCGGTGTTGGGTACGTAGCCGATAAAGATAAACACCCCGTCAGTCTCCAGCACAACCTCCTCGCCGGAGGCGTGATCCAGATAGCGCACGCGCCCGAGGCGCTCATCCCCCTCGAAGGCGGTGACCTCGGCCTCCATGATGAAGCGGATCTTCGGGTTGGCCCGCGCCTCCTCCACGGCCTGTGGGAAAGCCTGGAACTCGTTGAGCACATGGAGGATGGTCACCGACCGGGCGTAGCGCGTCAAGGACACGGCCTCCTCTAGAGCGGTGTTTCCGCCCCCCACCACCACGATGTCCTTGTCGGTATAAAAGTCACCATCACAAGTAGCGCAGTAGGAGATCCCCCGGGCCTTGAAGTCCTCCTCCGACCCGATGCCGAGGCTTCGGGGCATGCCGCCGGTGGCCACAATGAGGGAGGGCGCCTCGTAGACATCCTCCCCGTCGAGCTCCACCCGCTTCACCGGACCGGTGAGCTCCATGGAGGTGATCTCCACGTTGGTCTCCAGATCGCAGCCAAAATCCTGAGCCTGCTTCTTAAGGGCGAATGCCAGCTCATAGCCGTGCACCTCAGGCAAGCCCGGGTAGTTGGCGATCTTGTGGGTGAAGATGGGCTGCCCTCCGGCGGTGGATTGATCGATAATCAAAACGCGCCGCTTGGAGCGCGCCAGGTAGATCCCCGCCGTGAAGCCGGCCGGGCCGGCCCCCAGGATGATGGCGTCGTAGTGTGTGGACATGACTTAACCTCCTACGGAAATTGCCTCCCAAGCGGGAGGGACGACTCCTACTTCTGCCGGAGCTCGTCCAGGTTTTCCTTCACCTGCTTCTTGGTCTGGATACCGCCGGTGACCTTCGTGACCTGGCCGTTTTTGTAGTAGACTATGAAGGGCAGGCTGCTGAGCAACCGCGCGTCGGGAAGACCCTTAACGGTGGTGGCGATGGGGCTGTCGAAGGCCATGTCCCGAAAGGCCACGTCCTCATACTTTTTCTCCAGCCCTTCCATGATGTCGTATACAGGGATGCACATGGGTCCCATGCGCCCGCAAGTCACCATGACGTTGTCATTGCCCTCCAGGGCGGTCTGCAGGTCCAGCTCGTTCTCGATGTGGGTAAGATTGGTCTGCAACATGGCTTCTCTCCTTCTGGTAGTCCGTTGGTTCTCAGGTATTCGTTCGTTTTCTAAAGCTCATTGCACTTCAAGTCGTCGGTCTCCCCAGCCCCAGCGCGGGCCGCCAACAGCGCCTCCACGCAGCCGAGCAGATCACGCAACCTTTCGGGCCAAATCGCCGAGTAGCAGCGCTTTCGCCCCTCGGCGCGACATCGGATCAACCCCGCCGTCCGCAACACCGCTAGATGCTGAGATACCTTGGGTTGATCCACGCCCAAGGCGTCCACAAAATCCGTGACGCAAGCAGGTTCATTCAACAATTGCCGAATAATCCGCAGCCTCAAGGGGTTGGCCATGGCGGCGAGCAGCCGTGCCGCCTCGGTGGGACGCCTGGTCGCGTCGGGGTCCTTCGTGTTATATGCGACGTTTCCCATATTAGATTTAACTTATATATCCGACTCCCCCCATGTCAAGGGCCCAAGCCCAAAAAAACGCTCCCCTTGCGTGGCCACCCTGGGCAGGTATTATCGTCGGGCAACCGAATCCATCCCTGAGGTAGCCAAACCATCTATGCGGGTCTGTCCCCAGTGCGCCAGGAAGAACAAGCCCAGGGCCAAGTTCTGCGACCATTGCGGCTTCGATTTCGTGGGATACGCAGGGTCCTCGGCGTCCACCCAACGAGCCGCCCCGCCCCCCGCCATGGAGCCGCTGCCCCCGGCCGTGGATCCGCTGCCCCCCTCGGATACGGCCAAGGGAGTCCACCGTGCCCAGCCCGGCGTTCCCTCGGCCGGGGCCGGCGTTCCCTCAGCCGGGGCCGGCGTTCCCCAGGAGGTCAGCGATGAAAAGGGCATCCACCGCCAGACCCAAAAGCTGGAGTTGACGCCGAACGGCCCCGTGTTGGCGGCGGGAATGGTGGCGTCAGGCATCCCCACGGCCCGAACCTCCCACAACCAGGAGACCATCAAGGTCGCCCGGGTCCCCGCGCCCGCCAGGGCGAGCACCGCACCATCGGGCGCCCCAGGTCCCCAGGCCCCCAACGCCCCAAACGTCCCCAACGCCCCCAACGCCCCAAACGCCCCCGAGCCCGAGGCCACCATTCAAGGCGCCTTCTACCTGCGCAAGCAAGAGGCCACGCGGACCGCCGACGTTGGAGAGCCCGTGGGCTGGCTCGTGGAATCCACGGGGACGGAGAAAAAACCAGGCGCCATCTGGCCGGTAGTCGCCGGTATCACCCTCATGGGCAGCAGCCGCGCCGAGGTGGGGACCGGCGTGGTGGCGGATCGTCCAGACCTGGCGCACCTGCACGCCCTGATCTTCCACCGCGACCAGCAGACCTGGCTAGTGGACCTGGGCTCCGGGGCCGCCACCCTGTGTAACGGCGTCTCCCTGTCGCCCCTCCAGGGCCACCCCCTCTCCGAAGGGGACGAGATCCGCCTCGGGGAGCTGATCCTCTCCTTTCGTCGCGCCGAGCCCCAGCCAGGTCCCCCGACGTGATAGATTCGGCCTCTACACGTCATGGAGTGCCCTCGCTGCCATAGCCCCAACGCCGACGACGCCCGCTTTTGCAGCGAGTGCCGGCACCCGCTCCACACAGACGCGGAGCCGACGCCCGCCGCCGGAGAGGAGATCTGGATCGTGGGTCGGGCCGACACCGCCCGCGTCCAGATAGACCTGGACTCGATCTCCTGGGAACACCTCGCCGTGCGTCACCAGGACTCCACGCTATATGTGCGCGACCTCGGATCCACCAACGGTACCTGGTACCTCGGCGAGGAGATCCAGCCCGTGACCGACGCGGAGCTGGCCGTGGATCCCGAAGGCGCGCTGCTGCTGGGCTCCCACCGCCTGCCCGTGTCCCTGCTCATGGAGCGGCTCGACCTGTCCAAGCGCGTACCCTTGCCCGTGGAGCTGGACCTGCAGGAGCACGGGGAGCCCGTTTTCATCGGCCGGGAACCGAGCTGCGACGTCGTGCTGGACGACCCGCTCATCAGTCGCGAACACCTTCGCATCACCCGCAAAGACGACGGCTGGCGGGTGGAGGATCTGGGCAGCGTGAACGGCACCTGGCTAGCCGGTCGCCGCATCCGGGACGAGGTGGTGGACGTGGACGCCACCTTGAACCTGGGCTCCTGGGAGCTGCGCCTGGGCCCGGACCGTCTGCGACCCGAGCCCCTACGCGGACAGATCCGGCTCGACGTGGAGAACATCCAAAAACGCGTGAAGGGGTTGGATCGCCCGCTGCTGACGGACGTCACCTTCTCGGTGTTCCCGTCGGAGATCGTGGGCATCCTCGGCGACTCGGGCGCGGGCAAGACCACCCTGCTGCAGGTCATCGCCGCGGTGGAATACGCCACCGAAGGCCGGGTGCTGTTAAACGGCGTATCCATCGCCGATCACTTCGACCGGTTCCGGGGGCTCATCGGCTACGTACCCCAGGACGACATCGTCCACCCGGACCTCACCCCCTATCAGGCGCTCTTTTACTCGGCGCGGCTGCGGCTGCCCTCGGACACCACCAACGCCGAGATTGAGCGACGCATCGACCAGGTCCTGGCAGACCTGGACCTCACGGCTCAGCGGAACGTCCGCATCGGCGACGTTCAGGAAAAGACCCTGTCGGGGGGCCAACGCAAACGGGTCAACCTCGGCATGGAGCTGGTGACCGACCCGCTCATCCTCTTCGCCGACGAGCCCACCTCGGGGCTGAGCTACAACGACAGCGAGGAAGTGGTGGCCGCCCTGCGCAAGGTGGCCGACAAGGGGCGTCCGGTCATCGTCTCCATCCACCAGCCCTCGGGATCACTCTACCAAGAGCTGGATCTGGCCCTCATCCTCGGCCGGGGAGGCCGCCTGGCTTTTTTCGGCCCCACGAATCCCGACAGCTATCAGTTCTTCGGAGCGGCCCAGGGGCAGCCCGAGACCATCTTCCGCAAGCTCGCCGCCGAACCCCTGGACACCTGGATCGAACGGTACGAAGCCTCCGAGACCCGGCGCCGCTGGGTCACCGAGCGCCAGGGCCGGGAGCTGCCCGAGACCCACCACCCACCGGGACGACGGCACGGCGTCCAGGGTGGGCGGGCCCTGCTAACACTCATGGCGCGTACCTTACGCCTCAAGTTCGGATCCTCGAAGGCGTGGCTGCGGTACCTCGCCTCTCCGGTGATTATCCTGGGGCTGTTGCTGATCATCTATTGGGGCGTCACCGGCCCCGGGGTGGACCTGTACAAACGCGCCAATCCGCTGTTCTTCCTGGCCATAGCGGCGCTGTTCTTCGGGCTGTTCAACGCCGCCACGGAGATCGCCTCCGAGCGCCCCATCTTCCGGCGGGAGCGCCTCGCCGGGTTGGGAATAGGGCCCTACCTCCTTTCCAAGGTCGCGGTGCTGGGCCTGTTGACTGCCGTACAGGTGCTGGTGTTGACGCTGCCGGCCTTGTGGATCCTGCAGTTCAATGGTGCCCCGTCCGTACAGATCGCGGCCCTGGTACTCACGGGGCTGGTGGCCCTGACCACGGGACTACTGCTCTCGAGCCTGGCCCCGCGCCCCGAGGCAGCCCTGATCCTGGTGCCCATCCTGCTCATCGGCCAGATGCTGCTCTCTGGGTTCATTGAGCCCATCCAGACCCTAGGCAAGCGGGCCATGGGCGCCCCCATGGCCGTCCGCTGGTCCACCGAGCTTTTGCTACACACCGAATACGACCACCTGGACCGGGGGCCGACCCTGATCCAGCCCGCCTCAGAGGCCCAGAAGTGGGAGGCGTTGTACAGGACCAACCGTGGCTACCGCTTCGAGTCCAAGGGGTGGACCTTCGGCTGGCTCGTGCTCACGGGGCTGCTCTACCTCCTGGGAACGGCCCTGTTCCTTCGCATCCGAGACCCCGCCGTACTGCGGCGGCGCCGACGATAGGCCCTTTTTTCCTTTATTTCAGGCCCGCCACGACTATGATGGCCGTCGGACTTTGTCCCAATTGCAGCAGAAAGGGAACGACATGCGCGGTCAGGATAAATATTGGGAAGCCGTCAAGGGACGCGTCGTGGACCCCAGGGGGCGCGCCATGGAAGGCGTCACGGTAACCGTCTACGACAAGGACGTGATGGTGGACGACCACCTCGGTACGGCGGTCACGGGCGACAACGGTAAGTTCCGGGTGGAATTCACCCAGGCGGACTACACCCCGCCTTTCTCCCCGGGCGAGGGGCGACCGGATATCTATCTCAAGCTGGCCCACCCAGACGGGCGCGAGCACAAAACCCAGGTGCAGATGGACATGACCGGCAACCTGGTCAAAACCGATGATCCCGTCAAGGGCGGCCTGGACGGTGAGATTGAGGTCATGAGCTTCGGCGACGTCGAATTCCCCGACGCGGGGTAGCTCCAGCCTACATCTTCCCCATTCTCTTCCTTGTTTCCACCGGAAGATCCGTCTATTATGGCCGCGCCATTTGTTCTGGCTTATTCATATAAATACGACAATCCCGGTAGGAGAACCAAGCTGAGATGAACAGACTGCTTGTCGGAATCGTAGTGCTCGCCTTCCTGTTTGTGGGATGTAAGAAAACTTCCGCCCCCAAAACAAACGAGGACCAGGGCAAGACCATGGAGGCCAATCAGGATCCGGGCGTGGCCCGAGTCGTGGCCAATTCCGTGCGTCCGCGTCAGACGTCGCCCAAAGCCGCTGCGCTCACCTTCAAGCCGCTCAAGAAGCTGGCCACGCTGATCGAGGCCACGGCCAATTGCAAGGAGCCCGTGCATCACAAGTGCGCCGAGGGCAAGGCATTGGATCAGTACGCCAGGGACCTGTGGATGAATAAGATCAAGCTGTCGGACGCTGACAAGATCCGCGGCTTCAAGACGGTGGCGACCCTAGTCGGGCACAAAAACAAGATGATCCGCAACTTCGCCGCGGGGGTCCTGCAGCTCAACCCCTTCGGGCTGCGTGACAAGATCGCCAAGAACCCCAGGCTCGTCGAGAAGATCTACATCGTGAAGCTGCTCGAGACGCTGCCCACCCTGGAGACCTTTCGATCGGGTTGGCTGATGTCCTACATCCCCAACTATGCGCCGGCCTATGGTCTGCTGGACCTGTGCTTCACCCAAGCGGACAAATGTAGAAACAAAAAAGATCTCTACCGCCGCATCCTCAAGGGCATGACGAAGCACGCCCGGCTCAAGCCTTTCGACATCACGAAAAAATACGCCCAAGACCACTCCGACGAGGGATTGTACTGGGCCAAGGCTGCCCTGTCGGGCCTCCAGAGCTTCCCCTGGAAAATGCAGGACGCAGTGCAGGTCTGCCCCTGGGCCGCCACGCTCCTGCCGGCGAAGATTCCCCCCGAAACCATGGAGAAGCGCACCTACGAGTACATGCTACACCGGTATGTGGATGTGCTCCGGCGCTGCCAAAGGCTCAATTCCGTGGAGCACCTCAAGGTGCTCACCCAACTTCAGACAGTTACCCAGACGCTCAAGGGACTCAAGTGGAGATCCGAGGATTACACCAAGACCGTGGGCAAGCTCAACGACCACTTCCGCAAGGTGGTCAAGACGCTAAAGAAGAAGGAGAAGAAGAAGAAGGTCGACTGAAGTACGTATGCCCTCAGAGTGATCCCCGATTCTCCGGTCACACGGCCGGCCGATCTCTCGATTCCACGATAGCCCACACGACGTTAGACAGAGGAAAGACAGCTATGGATATTCTCACCGCCTTGAAAGAAAAATCAGATTACACCACAAACCAGCTCCAGATGATTTTCGGAGCGTGGGTGTTGAGCGGCCTCTTTGAAAGAAACGGCAGCAAAGTCTCCGCTACCAGCGGAGCCGTGGAAGAAGAGGACTACGACAAAAAGTCCGTCTACTCCCTCCTGTACTCGCTGTACCGCTCCATGGGCGTGGTCAAGAGCGAAACGGGCGAGCCCTATGAGTTCACGTTCAACACCTGGGGATACGCCTGGCCCAAGACGTGGGGCCCCTCGCCCATCTTGGCCACCGACCCACAGCGATTCGGCAGAAACGCCTACTCGGGGCTCTTCGAGTTTCCGCAGGTCAAAAAGTACGTCGCCGAGCGGGACGGCAAGGTCCATGTGGTGGAGATGGGCTGCGGCACCGGCGCCGGCGCCAACCACGTGACCATGAATGTGTTGCCCGAGTGTACCTACGAAGCCGTGGACATGCAGCAGACCGCGATCCTGACCTGCCAGCGCAGGTTCGTTCCCCAGGCCAAGGGCCGCCTCGTGGCCACCTGTGCCGACTGCACCCAGGTCCCCATCGCCGATGGTGTCGCTGATATCGTGGTGGTCAACGAGACACACGTGACCGAGCACGGCGGCCAGGTCTCCAACGAGGACATTCTGTTCCTGGGGCAGATCCAACGCATTTTGAAGCCCGGTGGGTTGTTTGTCTGGGGGAACGCTATCCCCGACGACACGTGGCAGCCCTGCTTCGATCATCTCGCCTCCATCGGCATCAAGCTCGTCGAGGAGCGCGACGTGACCCTCGAGGCCATCCAGGCCCGTGATGAGGACGCAGGCCGGGCGGATGCCTACGTGGAGCAATGCGTAGAAAAGTTCTGGGGATTCCGAATTCCCCACCTCGGACGCCTAAAAAGACTCGACGCAGAGATCGCGCTGAAGAACTTCTTCCGCCAGCCGGGAACCGACCTGTACGACCGCATGGTGGATAGAACCGACACCTATAAGGTGGTCCTCTTGCAAAAAGAGGGCTAGGTACTCCCTCCCGCTGCTAGCAGACGCTTCACGCAACAACTAAACGCTCAGGGGTGCTGTGAACAAAGCGAAGATCCAACCCCGTGGTGCCAAGGAGATGGTCGGCCGCGGCCACGAGACCGAGGTATTCGATACCTCCATCACCTGGGGTGAGATGGGGGAAGGCGAGCCGCTGGTCTTGCTCCACGGGATCCAGGACTCGCACCGCACCTGGCGCCGGGTAGCGCCGATCCTCGCCCTCCACTTTCGTGTGCTGATGCCCGATCTCCCGGGCCACGGCTACTCAGGTCGTCCCGATGCGCCCTACACCCTCGGGTATTTCGCCGACGTGGTGGCCGAATGGATGAAGAAGATCGGCGTCCCCAAAGCCCACGTGTGTGGTCACTCCTATGGGGGCGGCCTGGCGCAGTGGATGCTCCTGCAGCACCGTGATTGCGTGGACCGTATGGCCCTTGTGGCGGCGGGCGGACTTGGGCGCCGGGTCGGCCTGGGCATGCAGCTGGCGACACTCCCGGTGCTGGGGCGGAGGTTGACTCCCTTGGCCCTACGCCACGGTCTCCCACTCGTTCTCAAGAGGACGACTGCCCTCTTCGGGCACATGGAGCCCGAGGAGGTGGAGCGGACCATCCGCATCAGTCGAATTCCGGGGACCGGGCGGGCCTTCCAACGCACCGTGGAAGGAGTGATCAACATCTTCGGCCAGCACGTGCAGACCACCCATCGCGTGGCGGAAGTAGGCGACATGCCGCCGGTGGCCCTCTTCTGGGGCACCAAAGACCCCATCATCCCCATAGGGCACGGGCTCGCCACCGTGGCCCGATCCCTGGGGATCAAGCTCACGGCCTACGAAGGGTGCGGTCACTTTCCACACCTCGACACGCCCGAACGCTTTGGCCACGACCTGACCGAGTTTCTCATCGACCCCTACCAGCAGATCGGCCTCCTATTGCCCCAGAGCCCCATCGAGCGCCTGTCCGAGCTCTTCCGCCCCTGGTAATGTCTTAGAATCTATTTCGCTGGTTTGGCCGGCTTGGGCTTTGCCGCCGGTGCTGCCGAAACGCCCATGCCGCCACCGCCTTGGCCCAGGCCCATGCCGCCACCGCCCTGGCCCCGACCCTGGCCGCCGCCACGCCAACCATAGCCACAGTCGGCGCCGTGCGGGCAGTCAGCCCCTCTGCCCATGCCGCCACGCCACCGATGCCCACCGCCCATGCCGCCACGCCACCGATGCCCACCACCCATGCCGCCACGCCACCGATGCCCACCGCCCATGCCGTGGCGCCAGTGATGACCGCCACCTCTGCCGCCTCTCATGCCCGGACCGCCGCCCCTATAACCCCGTTGCCCACGGCGCCACTTCAGACGCAGCTCGTCTGAAGTCAGCTTCCCGTCGCCGTTCTTGTCCAACTTGCTAATGGACTTCGAGGCCTGGGCCAGCTCCTCGGAGGAGATCACCCCATCGCCGTTCGTGTCCAAAAGTCGCAGCATGCGCATGGGTCCCCTCCCGCCACGCTCGCCGCGCCTCCCGGGACCACCCCACCGACCATCCCCCGCTCCCACGGCGTTATCTTCGCCCTGGTTCGCCTTCGGCTTCTTGTTCGTACACCCCGATCCGGCGGTACAAGCCACCGCCAGACCAAAGAGCCCCACCAACACCGTCAAACCAGTTTGCCTCATGCTACTCCTCCTACTAGCAGATCCCCTGGAAAGAAGATCTATTGGGCAGTGCATCCTTTGCACCATCGGTGCCGGGCCGCACCTGCAATTTTTGCACGGCCCGACCATCTCGGTAACTACGGATCCCACGGAGTACCGCGGGATCCGGGCCGTTCTCCATGGATTCGGCCCTTTCGCCTACAGGGTTTCAGCACGAAGCGTGCCAGGACAGGACTCGGTACCCCACCAAGTCGATCAGTTGATTTCCTTTCGTGATCGAAAGGCTCGACGGTGATATGGTCCGTACTGCTGTGAGCGTTGCACCATCAACCGCTTCAACGCACAGTTGCACTGGAACACGGATTTGATTGGATTGGATTGAGGTAGCTGCACACATATGGACAACGCCAAAGCACACCACGCCCCACTTCATCCAGACGATACGATTGAACAGACCGTGGGCTGTAGGCACACGACGCCCAAGAACTGCGCTAAGAACTCCATGCCTGACGTATGCGCCTTTGTGCGGTCAGACAACATGTGCCAAGCGCCACCTCGCTCCTGGCCGCGACAGTTCGACAAGCTCAGCGAGGCCGCGGGCAAGACCAACCCCAAGTAGGGCAAGGCCAACCCCAAGTAGAGTCCCCATTCCAAAACCAGCGTTGTCGTTTTTCGGGTCGTATTTCAGACGGCAGGGGTTCGAAAAAAAAACGCCCGACTCTCAGCAAGGGGGGTTCCCCTTTGCACGAGAGTCGGGCGTTAGGCGTTAGAGGTACTCGGGCTACCAGCGACCACCGCCGCCGCCGCCACCCGTGTTACGGGGCTTGGCTTCGTTCACCTTCAGGTTACGACCCTCAACCATGTGGTTGTCGAGCGCCTGCATGGCGTTGCGGCAGGACTCATCGTCCGACATCTCCACAAAGCCGAAACCGCGGGGACGGCCCGTGTCGCGGTCGGTGATGATTGCTACGGAGTCTACGGTCCCGTGGGCCTCGAAAAGCTCGCGAACCTGACCCTCGTCCATCGAAAACGGCATGTTGCCTACGTACAATTTCATTCTGGTTTCTCCTACCCGAGTTGTTTTGAGAACCTGAGCTGTGACTCGGGCGTACAGATCGGTTCGAAATTGGCCCCCAAACGGGACCGATACTATTTTTGTTTCTTTGGAGTGCTTTCGCCGCGCCACGCCGAACCACCATCCACCACACACCCTGAATACCGGGAAACAGTCACTGTATTGTGTCCGATACGGGGGTTGAACTGAAAGGAGGGTCCTGGATGCTAAATCTGCCTGAGCGCCATCGCCTGGGCCTTTCTGGAATTACTTTCTCCCACACCGTCTCATAAGGTGTACATCTTACATACACCGCGAAAAACCATCGTGCAAGAAAAAAGAGTGTTTCTCCGACATGTATGTCAATTGGGGCATATCGGATCCACTCGGGGATCTACTTAGGGATCCTAGCACCCAGCGCCACATGGCACATGGCACATGGGCGGCGACTTAGGGTCCGCGAATGGACAACTCGATCGATGATGGCCGTCGAGGCGCCCGCTGGACAAGAAGCGAGGAGGGCGCATAGCGGTGCCTATGCAACCGACGAGCGACGCCGCCCAGCG
>JAOZUO010000208.1 GCA_029938605.1 Deltaproteobacteria bacterium
GCCGGGCGCCTCGACGCCCTGCACTGGACAACTAATATCCGAGCGGGTCCTTAGCTTCTCGACTGCACCCGAGCCCGATCCGAGCGCGACGTTTCGCCCCGAGTGCCGAGCACTTTAGATGATACGTCGCACTTTGAGGTGCTCAGCCGACAATTCCCCGGGAAGTGCCCGAGCACTGGGGGTAGAAACGTCGTGCTGACGCAGTCTGGAACGACGTATCGTCCGGAGTGCTGAGCACTTCAGGCGATACGTCGCGATTCCACCGTTTGGGGCGACATACGCCGCAGAGTGCCCGGGCACTTCAGAGGCAACGTCGCCAGAGCAGCGATTTGCGCGACATATCGACTCGAGTGCTGGGCACTTGGGGCGAATCGTCGCGTGAAGCGGCTGACGTCAGGGTGTAGCGATTTTTCGATGGAGTCAGAATGAAAGCGGGCATGCCCGAGCGTCCGCGACTTCGCCAGAGGCTCACGCCAGCCATAGGACGTGCGCGTCATCGCATGCCACGTCCCGTTGGGAGAAATCAGAAGCATGGCGCTGCTCACTGCTGTCATTCCGACCAAGGAGCCGGCGTAGCCGTGCGACGAATGGACTACTTGATGGACTTGAGGATCTGCTTGGCGTAGCTGGCGTTGTAGCCGCATTTGGGGCAAAGCTGGATGAAGCGGGTCAAGGCCGCCTTGGCCTCGGCTTTTTTGCCCATCTCGTTTTTGGCGACGCCCATGTAGAACCAGGGGCCGGGTAGGCTCGCGTCCAGGGTCGTGGCCCGGGAGGCCATGGATACCGCGCGCTTGTTGGCGCCCGAATGCAGGTAGCGTTTGGCCTTGGCACCGAGAATTTTCGCCAACACCTTTCGCGCCGTGGGCTCGGCGGAGTTCAGCGTAAGAGCCTTCTCCGCCAGCTTCTCGGCCTTCGCACGATTGCGCTTGTACTCCGTCTGGGCCTCGGCGGCCAGCTTGGCGGCCTCTGAGCCCCCGGCCGCCGGAGTCATGGTGTCGGGGATCATGGTCGCCGGGGTCATGGCGTCGGGAGTCATGGCGTCGGGAGTCATGGCGTCGGGAGTCATGGCGTCGGGGGTCATGGCGTCGGGGGTCATGGCGTCGGGAGTCATGGCGTCGGGGGTCATGCCCGTCGGGGTCATGCCCGCCGGGGTCATGCCCGCCGGAGTCATGCCGGGCTTGCCTGATTTGCCGGACTTCGTGGAACCAGCGCTGGGAGTGATGGAGCCGCTGGCGAGCCCAGGATCCTCTTTGTAGACCTGAGCTAGCAGCTCCTGATCGTGGGCATCGGTGCGTTTGAGGCCCTTGGTGTTTTCACCTTTGGAGTAGGGATTGATCTGGCCCATTGCGAAGTAGATCCCCGCGGCCATGGCCAGCAACACCACGATCAGCCCAATGAGCAGGCGACGCTTGCGCTGCGCCTTGGGCTGGAAGTCGTCCAGATCCGAGAAGTCGTCATGCGCGTCATCGAACTCCTGCTCCATGGAAAAGAACTCGTGCTCTCCCCCCTTCTGGATCTTCAAGCCGCGATAGGGCGTCGTCTGTAGAAGATCCCGGCGGGCAGCCGGCTGGGGCGACGCCTCTGTCACAGGCTCGGCTTTCTCTTCGGGCGTCTCCTCGGCCTTCCGTACGGGCTCCTTTGATGCAGCAGGTTCGGGCTCCTTCTCCACGGTCTCGGGGGCCACCACGACCTTCGGCGCCTCCACGACCTCGGGTGCTACCTCGACCTTCTGGGGCTCGGAGGCCTCGGGCGACACCTCGACCTTCTGGGGCTCGGAGGCCTCGGGCGACACCTCGACCTTCTGGGGCTCGGAGGCCTCGGGCGACACCTCGACCGTAGGAGCCTCCACGGACGCGGGTGGTTTCGACTCCGGGACCACGGGAGGAGGCGCCGGGGCCACGGGAGGCGGCGCCGGCGCAATATCCGGCGTCGTGGTAGATGGGGACGTGTCCTCTTCTTCGTCGGGAAGCTGCGGCACGGCAGAAGCAACCGGTGTCTCTACCACGCGGGGTCCCGAAGGCTTGGGTGGCTCCACGGGAGTGGGTGTGGTTTGCGGCGGCACGACCACGGCGGCGACGTTCTTTTGCTCCACCGCCATCTTCACGGGCTTGATCCTCGCCAGAGCAGCCCCTTCTTGGGGGGACACGGGCGCGGGCGCCGACTGCGGTGTCGGCTCGGCGGCCGGCGTCGCAGTCGCAGTCCCCGAACCGGAGGGATACATCTCCTTGGTGTCCGCGTAGCGGCGCTTCGGGGAGGCGCCGGCGTCACCATCGGGCGAACGGTCCGGCGCGGAGGCCGCCTCAGTGGATACAGCACCCGCCGCGGCGTCTGCCACGGCGGAGGTCTGCGCCGCGGTTGGTGCGGGAGCCGCGGCCACGGCGGAGGCGCTCGCGCTCAGGGTCTCAATCATGGCCTGAGCGCTGGGAGCCCGAGCTTCGGCTTTCTTCGAAAGGGCCTGGTCCACGAGCAGCCACAGGGCTCCTGAGATCTCCGGCCGTACGGTCCGAAGATCCACCGGAGCCTCCTCCAGGTGCGCTCGCATCACATCGAACTCGGCCTGGCCGTCGAAGGGCACCTTGCCCGCCAAGGCAAAGTACGCCATCACACCCACGGCATAGAGATCGGTCCGCTCATCGGCGAGGTGGTTTCGGATCTGCTCCGGCGCCAGATACCGAATCGCCGCCAGGGTACGCTGCCCCTCCTGATCGGACTTGATGAAATGGTCGAAGCCGGTGATCTTCACCCGGTCGTCCCCGTCCACCGCCACACTCAGCGCGGTGAGCTGCCCATGGGGCAACCCTGCCTGGTGGGCATAGGCCAGCCCGTCGAGCACCTGACTGAAGATGCGATAAAATCGGGACAACTCCAGCGGACCATCGGACCCGACGATCCCTTCGAGGGGCAGACCTCCGGGGATCTGCAGAACGGCTAAGTACCGGTTCCCCTCCCGGCGAAAGTTGTACAGGGTAAGCAGGTTCGGATGATCCAGCTTGGCCAGCGCGCGGGCCTCGGACTTGATCCGCTCGTCTGCCTGGGTGTTGGCGAGCTCGGGGGCCGGAATGGCCTTGACCATGGCGGGCTGCCCCGTCAACTGGTGCTTGGTCTCATAGATCTCCCCCTGATCACCGGCTGTCACCAGACGCACGATCTCGTAATCGCTGCAGACCACCGCCCCCGGCTGTAGGATATCGGAGGGCGGACCAGCCGGCTCAGCCGGTGCGCTGGGCGACTCTACGCTGGGGCCATCCCCGTCGGCCGCATCGGCCGAATTGGCCGATTTTGATCGCCGGCCGCAGTGCTGACAAAAAAGGGCGTCGTCTGGAGAGCGATGTCCACAGTAGGCACAATACACGATGGGGTACCTTCCACAAAACTGGGGTTAGGAACATAACACGCCGGTTGGTGGTCGTCACCCGTGAGTTTACTCTTAACACCGGCAGCACACCGGCAGCACACCGGCAGCACACCGGCAGCACACCGGCAGCACACCGGCGGTACACCTGGCGATGCCGGCTTTCCTCTTGACACCCCCAAATAGGCCACATAGACTTCAACCCTCTTTTCCAGTGAAAAACAGACGCTCCAACGGCATCCCAATCTAAGGAAGCGAGAGGAAGCATATGACCAAAGCTGAGCTGATCGAAAAAATCTACAAGAAGAAGGGCCTGCCCTCGAACATGACAAAAAAGGCGGTCACCGAGATCGTCGAGTCGGTATTCGACGAGGTCGCGGACTACTTCGTCAAGCAGCGAATCACCAAAAACTCCACCCCGAAGTTCACCTACCCCGGCTTCGGAACCTTCACCAAGAAGAAGCGTGGCGCCCGCAAGGGTCGTAACCCGCAGACCGGTGAGCCCTTGAAGATTCCTGCCTCGGTGAGTCTCAGCTTCTCCCCGGGCGTGCAACTCAAGGGCCGTCTCAATAAGCGCAAATAGCGCGCGAGACCCCTTAGGACCCGATCGAAATTTCCTTGATCGTTCAGACCGCCGATGCATCCCGACTCGCTTCGTTACTTCTCGTTGCATATCAATAAGTATGCGCCTCGTCGTGCCTCGCGAGTCGGGCGCCTCGACGCCCTGCACTGAACAACGAATTTCCGAGCGGGTCCTTAGAGCCACCGCTCTTTCGCATCCAGAAGTCTAAAGGGGAAAGCCACCTGTGGTTCACAGGAGGGTACTATTTGGGGCTACCTCGGTCCCTACCATGAATCTCCGGCCCCCTCACACGGTCCAACCCACCAACACGACCAACCAGGGACGGTTGCATTGGCCCTTAACCCATCCCGATGATTTCTGCTCGTTCTCCCTGGGAAAAAGTGCGACAGTCAGGCCTGATATGAAATCTATGCTCCACAGGACCATCATCTCATGTGCCGCCATCGGCTTGCTGACGCTGGCCCTGGGCACGTCACCAGCCCGAGCGGGCGATCCCCTGCCCGGACGCATGCCCGGCATACAACTCCCCCCGCGCCTCCAAAAACCCATGGGGAAAGTCCGGGTGGGAAGCTGGGTGGAGTTCTCCATCCAAGACGTCACAAAACGACGTCGCTTCCGCCTACACTGGGCGCTGGTGGGAAAAACGGGACGCGCCTTCTGGTGGGAGCTCACCTTCCGCGAAGCGCGAAAGCCCCTCATGCGTATCAAGAGCCTCATCCAGGGCACCATTACTAAGCCGAGCCGCATAAAACGGGTGATCTTCCAGTCCGGCACCACCCAGGCGCTTGAGCTGAGCCTCAAGTCCGGACAGAAGATCATGAACGTCTACCTGCGCAAACGGCACGGTGCCCGCATGAAGTACCACGGCACCGTGAAGCTGAAGGTCGCCGCCGGCACCTTCCTTACCCGCCACTATTCCTGGAAAGACTCATCGGGTCAGACCAACCACGAGTGGATCTCCCGTAAGGCTGGCATCTGGGGACTGGTGCGCTTCCGCTCACCACGGTTCCGGATGGAGCTCATCGGCCAGGGGAGCGGCGCCCGCTCCCGAATCCGCGGCATCCCCGCCAAGTGGCACATCCCGGGCCGATGAGTCCCCACCGGAACCATTCGCCGGGCCAAGATCCACGCCCTAAAAAAGCGTTCCGGGGCGTGGGACTAATGGTCCTCGGGCTGTTGCTGGCGATGGTCGTCGGTGGTTCAGCGACCGCGCAGGGTGCCCCCGAAAACAAGTCCCCGTCCTCGTCTCCATCCTCGTCCCAAGACCAAGGCCGGAGCCAAGGCGTCGAGGCCACCCTGACCCAAGAGGGACGCCGGCCTCCGGTGGCCTTCGCGGTTTTGTTGAACCCGGTGGAGACCGCCACTTCGGCGCTGGTAAACAAGCTCGTGCTGGTCTCGCCGCTGGTGCTGCTCGGTGACGGCCGGGGCGCCTGCGTAATCAACCCTCAGGCCTACGCGCTCACCGATGGAACCATCGGCGGCGCCGGTGCGCTGGTGGGCTTTCGAATCTTCTCCGGGAAGCGATACGACGGCCTGTACTTTGGCGTACGCTTCGGCGGCGGCGTAGGCAACCAGTCCTTCAAGACCTTCATGGGACAAGTGGATACGGGCTACACCTGGGCCTTCGGTGCCTTCCGGATCGGCCTCGGCGTAAACGCCGGCGGTGGATACGTGGCCTACCGAGACACGCGCGGGAGCCTCTATCTATTCAGCCTGGACGTCTCCATCGGTTTCGCCATGGGGCGGTTCAAGAGCGTCCCTACAACGGGAGCCGTCAAGGGCCCGCCGGCCGCAAGGTAGCAGTCAGGCGAACAGCGCGGTCGGCACGCCAGGGGGGGAAGGTCCAGCCGCCGGCGATCCGCGCGATGCAGCGGACCAACCCCGGAGGTACGGCTCCCGGGGATACCCGACGTCGCGATGATTTCAAAGGCGCGCCCCTCGCCTCTCGCACAGTCCCGTCCGGAGGAATCACCAGCATCAGACGCCAGGGTCGCAGTCCGTACCCCGCCCGCGCGAAGCACCGCGTCACAGCGGGCTCGCGCGCACGAAGCTGGGCGGTCCAGGATACAGCGGGGGGGGGCAATTCCCGCGCCTTCCACGGCCCCGCGAGCCGCAGCACCCGGGCGCGCAGGGCGGCGGGGATACTCATGCCGGACCCCAACGCCGTGCTGAGCACCTTGCGCGCGGATCGAACCTCACCGCGGTCCATCAACTGCTGGACCAGGCGCGTCGACACGGTGCTCCCGTGGGATTTGAACCCGGCCGCGTCCACACTGGACCAGCGCTGGAGGGTCCGCGCCGGATCATCGGTACGGGCCAGGAGCGCCGGAAGGTGATGCACCACCGAGCGGCGCAGAGCCCTAGACGCCGTCCCCACACCCCGAACCAACCGTCGCACCAGCCCCGACAGGTGGTTGGGTGACCCGCCGCTGCGCGCCAGCGCCAGACTCCGAAGCAGCACCGCCCGCGTGGATTGAGCCCCAGTGGAGGCGGCACGAAGCACCTTCAACGCGGCCGCCGGCTTTTCCAGCCCTACCCAAAGCTGGGCCAGATCGAGCCCATAAGCTCTGCGCCACCGGGGCTGGGGTCCACCGGCGAGCAGCCGCTCAAAGAGCTTCGCCGAGGCGGCGGGCTTGAGCTTGCGAAGATAGTGTGCCAGGCGTACCCGGGCCATGTCGGGGGGCTGCTTGTTCTCGAGGACTCCCTCCAGGAGGGTGACGCACTCCCGCAAATGAGCCGAAACCTTCCGCTGCAGCTTGTCGATGTGATCCCGGGGCGGGGGTCGCCCCTCTGACTTCGCGGCGGCCATCAGGGCACGGATCTCGTCGATCTTGTGGTTGGCCAGGCGCCAAAGTCGGGCAGCAATATGCGTGATGAGGAGCTGCCTCTTTCGACCACTGGTACGGTACGCCATGCGTCGCTCCCTACGCAGACTACGCCGAGGGAGATGGTAGGGATCCTGGAAACGGGGAAAAGGGGGCAGATGCTGGAGCCGACGAGGCTTGGGGTGGGGCCGCAAAAACCCCTCCACAACGATGACTGTCTCGGCCGTGGGCAAGGGACGCACCCGTCTGAGGCGCACCCGGGCCGGATCCTCCGCCGCGGGCTTGGGACACCCCGCCATGGTCGTAACCAGCAACAAGGAGACCGCCACCACCGTCGCAACAAATAGCTGAGCCCGGCTTGTTAGGGCCCTCACGGCGCGATCTCCAATCGATAGCGATGCCCTTTTCTGAGGAGCACCTTCTCCCGGCGCCAGAGCCTCCCGCCTCGCCGCACCTCCAGCTTGTACACCCCGGCGGCCAGGAGCGTCCGGGCATGCTCCTGGGGCGGCGCGATCACAGTGCGCTGCACCGGGCCGCGAAAAGACAACCGCACCTCCTCGGCGCTACGATTCACCACGTGCAGGGCCGGATGGTGAAGCCCGACATCCTTGCTCGTCTGAAGGGTTCGGCTCTGTCGAGCCTGGGGGGTCTTTTTTGCCGAGCCGACGCAGAGCAGCCCCGCGGCGACAAACAATAGCGCGCGTCCCGAATTCACCATGGACCGGAGCATAACACGCCTGGCCACCCCCACAAAAAACCGGTACCTTTCAGGAAGCACCGTCAAATGGAGAAAAACATGACAGTTGAGGTTACCTGGTACGGTCACTCGGTCGCGCTGGTAAAGACCAAGGAGATCACGCTACTCATCGATCCGTTCCTGACGGGCAACGCCAAGGCTCCCATCACCGTCGAGGACGTAAAACCGGACGTCATCGCCATCACCCACGGCCACGCCGATCACCTTGGCGATACGGTAGCCATCGCCAAGGAACACGGCACGCTGTGCGTGTCCAACTTCGAGATCTGCAACTACCTCGAGGCCCAGGGCGTCCAGAATATACACCCCCTGCATATCGGCGGCGGGTTCAACTTTCCCTGGGGACGGGTGCAGCTTACCATCGCCCACCACGGATCATCGCTTCCCGACGGCTCCTACGGAGGAAGCCCGGCGGGGCTGCTGCTCAGCTTCGCGGGAAAGACCATTTACCACGCCGGCGACACAGGGCTCTTTTACGACATGAAGCTCATCGGCGAGAGGCGACTGGACCTGGCCATGGTCCCCATCGGGGACAACTTCACCATGGGCCCCGACGACGCTCTACGAGCGGTGGAGCTGCTGGAGCCGAAGATCGTGGTGCCCATGCACTACGACACCTTCGACGTAATCGAACAGGATCCCAACCACTGGGCTTTGCAGGTGGAGCGCAAAACAGACGCCAAGGTGCGCGTGCTCGCCCCGGGAGAATCGGTAACGCTTTAGAGCCTCGAAGACGGAGTCTTATCCCTTGATTCGGACCTTCAGGAGGGTCGCCAGAGCCTCTACGCCGTCGGTCCACCGGATCTTCTTGCCCGAAGCCACATCCCGCGCCTCGTAATCGATGGGGACCTCGAACACCGGGATGTGCGCCCGACCGAGCTTACCCACCACCTCCGGACAGAACTCGAACCCCTCGCACTCCAGGTCGAATCCCCGCAGGATGTCCGTGCGAAAGACCTTGAAGCAAGTGGCCTCATCGGTGATCCGTACGCCGAACAGCAGATTCGCCGAGAAGGTGAGGATTCGGTTGGCCAGATAGTTGGGCCACTGCATGCCCGTGGGCCAGGACCGCTTGAGAAACCGGGAACCGAAGACCACATCCGCCCGCCCATTCACGATGGGCTCGAGCAGGGCCGGATAGTCGGCCACGTCGTACTCCAGATCGGCATCCTGGATGATGGCGATGTCGCCTGTGGCCGTAAGCAGCGCCGTGCGGATCGCCGCGCCCTTGCCACGGTTCACCGGGTGGCGCACCAGCTTGACTACCGAATCGGTGGGCGCGAAGTCCTCCACAATAGCCGACGTGCGGTCCGGGGAGCCGTCATCGCAGACGACGATCTCCTTATCGAGCCCGAGGCCTCGCAGATCCACGGCGTCAATCTGTGCCAGAATCTGACCAATATGCATCTCTTCGCAGTATGCAGGAACGATGATCGATAGAATCATAGAGGGTACAACACTTACGCGGTGGACTTCCCACCGGACAAAACCAATCTAGCAGCTTCCGACCTCAACCACCACCGGCGGGAACCACCATCCAAACCACGTCGTCAGGCTCCAGCGGTGTGGCAGTTCCCTTCAAGTAATGCACCCTACCTCCGGATCCGCAGCTTCCGCACGGTGGCGTCGGTGGGCACGCCCGTCTCGTCCCAGCCGCGAATCTTGTAGTACTTCGGAAGCATCACGCCGAGGGGAACACCGTTTTGCCCCTGCTCTTGAGAGTAGCCGACAGGTTCCGCTGCAGCTCCTTGTACGCCTCGGGCCTGGCGATGGGGGTCTTCTTCTTCCCGTTGGCGATAATCGCCTTGAGGTTCTTCGAGCCCATGACGGCGCCCGTGCCGCAGCGCCCCGCCACCCGGTGCTGGCTCACGATGCACGCGTATCGTACGCGGTTTTCGCCCGCCGGACCGATGACCGCCTTGCCGAATTGATCCGGCAGGGCGGCCTGGGTCTCGCTCGTGGTCTTGCCCCACAGATGCGACGCGTCCTTAAGGATGACGTCGTCGGAGTCGATCTCGAGGTACACGGGCCGCTCACTGCGCCCCCGCAGCAGAACCGCGTCGTAGCCCGCCTTTTTGAGCTTCGTAGCAAAGTTGCCGCCACAGTGGCTGTCGCCAATACACCCGGTCAGCGGCGACTTGGTGGTAACAATAAAGCGGTTGGACTGGGGCGCGTTGGTGCCCGTGAGAGGTCCCACGGAGAAGATCAACACCATCCGCTCATCGAAGGGGTCCAGCCCCCCGGGGGTGTTGTCGTAGAGCATACGGACACCCATGCCCCGCCCGCCCACGTACAACTCCTCGTCCTGCGGATCCGTGTGCTTGACCACGATGGTTCCAGCGCTGAGATCCACATCCATATACCGGCCCAGGTTGCCGCCTTGCATTGATAACCTCCAGCGGGTCAGCCTTTTTACGTGACAGATGCCGCACGTGAGGTCCAAGCTCTGATCCCATGGAACGCCCCATCTATCTGGACTACAACGCTACCACGCCCATCCACCCCGAGGTGGCCGCGGCCATGCGGCCCGTGCTCGACTCCACCTTTGGCAACCCCTCCAGCGGCCACGCCTACGGCCGAGCCGCAGCCGCCCTCGTGGCCACGGCCCGGCGGCAGGTAGCGCGGCTGCTCGGCTGCGACGCCGACGAGGTGATTTTCACCGGCGGCGGTACCGAAAGTAACAACCTGGCGATCCTGGGCATCGCCCACGCACGCCGGGACCTCGGCAACCACCTGGTGACCACCGCCGTGGAGCACCCGGCAGTGGACCAGGTCATGACCCACCTCGAGGGCCGGGGCTTCGAGGTTTCGCGCGTGGCTGTGGACGGCTACGGTCGCGTGGATCCCCAGGACGTCGCGGCGGCCCTGACCCCCAAGACGACCCTCGTATCGGTGATGCACGCCAACAACGAGGTGGGCACGATCATGCCCCTGTCCGAGATCGCAGCCCTGTGTCATGAGCGAGGTGTGATCCTGCACACGGACGCGGCCCAGTCCGTGGGAAAGATCCCCACCGCGGTGAACGACCTCGGCGTGGACCTGCTCAGCGTGGCGGGGCACAAGCTCTATGCACCCAAGGGAGTGGGTGCGCTGTACGTGCGACGAAACACCACCCTGCCCCCGCTGATGCACGGGGCGGATCACGAGCGCGGGCTCCGGCCGGGTACCGAGAACGTGCTGGGCATCGTGGGCCTCGGCCGGGCGGCGACCCTGGCCGCGAAGGATCCGGAGAGCCACGCCGAGCACCAGCGCCATCTGCGCGACCGCCTGCACCAGGGACTCATGGCCTCCCTGCCGGCGGACGCAGTGCGGCTCAACGGTCACCCGACGCACCGCCTCCCCAACACCCTGAACCTGGGCTTTCGAGGCCTTGACGCCGATGCGCTGCTGGAGTCCATGCCCCAGGTGGCCGCCTCCGCCGGCGCCGCCTGTCACACCGGAGACGACGCGACCTCCTCGGTGCTCGGCGCCATGGGCGTGGACGCCGCCTACCGGGCGGGCAGTGTGCGCTTCTCCACCGGGCGCCTGGTCACCGAGGCCGACGTAGACCGCGCGGTAGCCCACATCGTCGCCGCGGCGCAGTCCCTGGCCTAACTCCCTGGCCTGACTCCCTGGCCTGACTCCCTGGCCTGACTCCCTGGCCTGACTCCCTGCCCTGACTCCCTGCCCTGACTCCCCGGTCTAACTCCCTGGCTCGGTAGCTCGGCGGTCTACTTGCAGCTGAATCCGGCGCGAACTTCCTTGGCAGTGCGCATACACGCCTTGGCCAGCTCCCCGATCTGCTTGGGGTTCTTCTTCTGCGCCTTGGCCTTCCAGCCGGCCGCGTCTCTCTTCACTGCGTTGTAGGCGATCTTGAGGGACGGATGCTTCTTGTGGCAGGTGCTGAGCATGTCAAGCAGGTCGTCACACTCCCGAATGCCCGTGGGCCCGGTGGTGACCGGGGGCGCCGCGGTCATGTCGGGTCCGACCCGCAGTTCCCCGTCCATGGCGTCCGAGGTGTCCATTCCCATGGCGGACGCCATGTTGGAGCCCTTTGCCGAACCCTCCGAAGACTTCTTTCCACCGCACTGAACAAAGGTCCCCAGACACAGGACCGGGAGAAAAAAGACGATACTGAACTGCCGCATTGTTGGAACCCTTCCCATTGAGGAATGCGAATTGAATATACCCTACCCCCGGCGGATTGACCATGTGAACACGCCGGTGATTTTCACGGCCGGGGGCGCGGTCGGGGGCGCGGTCGGGGGCGCGCCGGGCTACGCCGCTGGACCTCGCCGGTCATGGGCACAAAGATAACGTCCAGCAGGTTCTCGCGGCGAGTACCGGTCTTGGTGCGGGTGATCCGGATCAGACGCCCCGGGCCGCGATCTGATCTCGGACCATGGCGTGGCGCTTCTTGCGGAGCTTGGTGGGGACTGAGGCCACCGAGCCGCATGCCATGAAAGATCCCACCAAAAAGCTCCCAACCAACAACAACACTACGGTGTATGCCGTCCGGATCATGGTCGCTATAGGATGATTTTGTTGAGCAGGAAAAAGCCTAGAACCCACGCCGTGATCGTCCCCCCAGCGGCGGCCATGGCGAGTAACCCACGGACTTTGGGCTCCGCCCGGGTCATGATGCCCAACCCCTGATACAGTTGGATGGCCCCGTAGCCTTGGCCGACCATGCCCGCCACCACCACCACACTCTCCCAGCCTTCCATGGCCGGAAAGAGCGCGAGGCCCGACAGCAGAAAGGGGATCGCCGCATAGACCGACAGCTTCAGGGCGTCCTCGCCGTTGACGCGGATCCCCAGGGCCGGTCCCAGTCGGACCAGGAGCTGGGCCTGGCCAAAAAGGCAGACCACAATGAGCGCGTAGTAGACCACCGCCCAGCCCAGAGCGCTCCCCATGGCGATGGTGCCCTCGTCCCCGCCCACAATGCCGTGGCCGATCACAAAAAACACCGGCCCCAGAGCCACCAGCAATGCCGGTAACGGAAGCAGCAGGGACGCAGGTTGTCCGGACTCTGACGCGATCTCGGTCCACGCGTCTGCGGGATGGAGCGCCAAGCGGAGTATGCGTTTTAAAAAAGATGACCGCATGGTCTATGGGCCCATAGGAAGACCTAGGTCTTCTTTTTCTTCTTCCGCTTCTTTCTCTTCTTCTTCTTCGGCTTCTCGTCCTCCACCGGAAGCTCGGTCTGCACCGTCTCTTCCGCGGGGGCTTCAGGCTCAGGCTCAGGCTCAGGCTCGGGCTCAGGCTCAGGCTCAGGCTCAGGCTCAGGCTCAGGCTCAGGCTCAGGCTCAG
>JAOZUO010000330.1 GCA_029938605.1 Deltaproteobacteria bacterium
GCTACGGAAACGTCTTCACAAACAGACGCTGGTCCGAAGGGCCGGTGATCTCCTCGCGGAAGGCCACGTAGGGTAGGCCGGCGAGACCGGCGATCACCGGGTAGGTGGCGTGGGCCGCGATATTCTGGTTGAGCGGTGGGCCGAGCTGCTGCCAGGTGTCGGTGTCCGAATCGTAGCGTCGAACAACAACGTGGCTGGTCCCGGTGTTGGTGGTCTCCACGTAGGCGACCCACACCACGGAGCCGATGAGGGTGATGGAGGGCAGGGTGGAGCTGCCCGCGCCGTTGATCTCGCCGGCGCCCACCTGGGACCAGGTTCCAGACGCCTGGGAGTAGTGCTTCACGTAGATGTCCTTTGCGGCCGGCGATCCGCCGTCACTCTCGACCCAGGCGACCCAGAGGTCTCCCGCCGGGTCGGCCGTCATGGCCATGTGCTCTTCCCAGCCAGTCTCGAGGTTCGTATCCAGCGGGCTGCCCAGGTCGTCCCAGGTGCTGGCGCCGGTGTCCCAGAACTTCACGGAGTGGATCGAGGTGGAGCTCATGGTGTCGGTGTTCGGTACACCCACATAGGCCTGGTCGGTGTAGAGGATCGCCGGGTTGCCCGAGCCGTTCATGGTGATCTCGCCGGGCATGGGTCCCCCCGGTCGGATCTGCCAATCGGAGCCGTCGTACCAGGCGTACTCGATGCCGATGCCGCAGCCACCGGCGCCCATTGTGGTGAGGTGAGGCTCGGCGCCGTTGAGCGCGAGGTCGATGAACATGTGCATCACACAGGACGACGGGTAGCCCGGCGCGCCCATGTCGAGCCAGCCGGAGCCCCCGTTGACCTTGACGTGGATCGAACCCATGGGACCGACGGATCCGCCTCCGTAGGCGATGTAGTAGGTCGCACCGTCAAAGGCCAGGGCGACGGCGTCGTCGAGGTTGTCCGAGCCGGCGGGCTGCGGCATGAGCTCGTTCCAGGTCACGGCGGAGTCGAACCCAGAGACGTGGACGTCCCGGGCCCCGGCGCCCAGATCCGCGACGTAGGCCACAGTGGGTTGGGCGCCGTCGGTGACCAGGTCGTGCGCCGTAATCAGCGTGGCCATGCCGCCGATGGGATTGCCGCCCACCAGCGCCCAGGGCTGGTTCAGGGTCTCGCAATCGCCGCCCACGCACACGGTTCCGGCGCCGCAGGGCGCGCCGCAGTCCCCGCAGTGGTCGTCGTCGCCCCGGGGATCCACGCAGCCGCCGGCGCACCAGATCTCCGGAAGGACGCAGTCGATGCACAGTCCCTCGTCGAAGCCGCAGTTGACGTCGCAGTCCAGGGGGCCGCCGTCATGCCCGAGCCCCTCGCAGGTCTCCCCGGTCAGGTCTGTACCATCGCACTGCTCGGCGCACTCCTGTACGCCGTTGCCACAGCCCTCCAGCGTGCAGGTGGCCGAGCAGCCATCGCAGTCGTCGGTGTTTCCATCGTCACAGGCCTCCGGGCCGCAGAGGTAGCCGTCGCCGCAGCCGGTCTCGGTGGTGGAGCAGTCCCCGCGACAGCCGTCGCAATCGTCTGTGTTTCCATCGTCGCAGGCCTCTCCCGGATCCCCGAAGCCGTTCCCGCACTCCGCGGTGCAGCCCGACGTGTCCAGCTCGCAGCCTTCCGTGCAGGCCAGGCCGGCCGGATCCCCGTAGCCGAAGTCCTGGCAGGTCAGCCCGGTGAGGTCCGCGCCCTCACACTCCTCACCCAGCTCCACCAGGTCGTTGCCGCACTCCGGCGGCGTGCCGCTGCAGTCCGAAATATCGAAGGTGCAGTCCGCCGCGCACTCGAGGGTCCCGGTGCCCTGACCGAGGGAAGCGCAGGTTGCGTCGTCCAGATCGGTACCGTCGCACTGCTCGGGATACTCCCGCGCGTCATTGCCGCACTCGGGCTCCCCCACACAGCCGCTCACGTCGAAGACGCATGTCGATCCGCAGGCGAGATCGCCCGAAACGAGCCCCAGGGAGGCGCAGGTCTCGTCGTCCAGCTCGTCGCCGTCGCACTCCTCGCCGATCACAATCCGCTCGTCGCCGCAGATGGGCTCGCACACGCTGGGCGTGGCGTCGCAGGTCCAACCGACCTCCACCTGACACAGAACGTCGCATCCGTCCCTGGCGACGGTATTGCCGTCATCGCAGGCCTCATTGCCCAGGATCAGTCCATCGCCGCAGATGGGCTCGCACACGCTGGGCGTGGCGTCGCAGGTCCAGCCATCTTCCACCAGACACTCGGCGCCGCACCCGTCTCCGGCGACCTCATTGGCGTCGTCACAACTCTCCTCTGAATCGATCTCGCCGTCTCCACAGATTTCGTCGCCGCCGGCAGTGCTCTTTTTGCACCCACCTCCGGCGAACCCCATTGCCATCGCCACCCCCAACACCAGGATCAGCCGCCAAGTTCTAAAAGTACTACACATTTCCACACTCCCTGCTCCGGTGGTTCCCGCTCACTGTCAGACAACGATTCGTTCTTGAGCATGAAGCATGGACGAAGTCTCCGTCAAGGGTTCGCCGTACACCTGTGCATCTTCACCGATGACCTCCTGCACAAACCGGCTCCGCGCGATTCCTGCTATTATCGCCGGGTCGGCGGTTTTGAGGCGATGGACGTAGGAAATCCGTGGAGATGACATAATGGTGAAATTACTCTTTTTTCGCTTTGTTGCTTCTCTGGCTGTGCTTTGGGTTTGCGTGGGGGGGGCGTCGGTGGCCGGTGGGGTCTCCGCTCGGTGGGCGTACGAGGATGCCTACGACAACGTGAACGGGGGGGATTGGTATCGGGACTCGGACAACGAGACCGCGACCCTGGCCTGGGGTGAGGGGTACGTGATGATGTCCATTGCCGCCATGTTTCGCGCTACCGGAGATCTCGTGTACCTGGATCGACTGGCCTGGCATGTGGACGGCGTGCTGGCCAGTCGGGACGACGCCCGCGGGGTGGATGACTATCGCGGTGTGTCCGGGGCCTGCTGGCAGAATCAGCATTACCAGCCGGCCAACCAACCCTACTGCTACGTGGTTCACACGGGCATGATCACCTGGCCCATGGTGGAGTACGCTCGGCTCGTGGACGCCGAAGGGCTGGAGCTTGAAGTGGCGCCTGACGGGGAGACCTATGGGGACAAGGCCGCACGCTATGTGGTCGCCGCCGAGCAGAGTGTCGCCTACCACGATGATCAGTGGAGCGCGAGCGGCTACTACTATTTTCGTGCCGACGCCACCTTCCTTGGCTACCCGGGAACGGATCTTCCGCTGAACCAGTCCAACGCCCTGGGGCGGACCTTGTTCGCGTTGTACGACCTGACCTCTAACCAGGCGTACCTGGACAAGGCCACCGCGTTGGCGGTCCGCTTTCGAAACCAGTGCACCACGGGAGCCGACGGCGCGCTGCTTTGGAACTACTGGGGCGGCACCTATTCGGGGGACGGCGAGGATATCTCCCACGCCGCCCTCAACGTGGGGTTTGCCGTGATGGCCCAGCAGCACTCAGTGGGCTTCTCGTCAGCCGACATCAATGCCATGGCCACCACCTTCACCGAGCGCATCTACGTGGACGACGCGACGTTTTCGGACCACGTAGGCGGCGGGGC
>JAOZUO010000068.1 GCA_029938605.1 Deltaproteobacteria bacterium
CTGATCCATCCTAGGCGTGATATCTTCACTGGCGTGCTGCCATGCTGCCATGCTGCCATGCTGCCATGCTGGCCCGTGCCGACTATGAAGCGATCATCGAACACCGCCTCTCCCGCTGCCCTGTGGAAGCCCGCCAAGGATGGCGCTGTGCGCTGTTTTTTGTGTCACCACCGTTGCCTCATTGAGAACGGGGATCGCGGTGACTGTTGCGTGCGGGAGAACCGCGACGGCGAGCTGGTGACGCTGACGTACGGGCGGCTGGTGTCGGCGAACGTCGACCCCATCGAGAAGAAGCCGCTGTTCCACGTGCACCCGGGCTCCACCTCCCTGTCCGTAGCCACGGCGGGCTGCAACTTCCGTTGCTCCTTCTGCCAGAACCACTCCATCGCCCACTGGCCCCGGAAGCGGCCCGGGCGGGAGCTCCCCGGAGATCCCAGCGCTCCGGAGGAGGTGGCCGAGGCGGCCGTCCGGCAGGGCTGCGCTTCCATCTCGTACACCTACACCGAGCCCACGGTGTTCTGGGAATTTGTACGCGACGCGGCCGTGGTCGCCCATGAACGGGGCGTGGCCAACTGCCTGGTGACCAACGGTTACATGACTCCCGAGGCCCTGGATTACATGGGGGACGCCATCGATGCGGCCAACGTGGATCTCAAGGGGCTGGATCGAGAGCGACAGCTCCAGGCCACGGGCGCCCGGCCCGGTCCGGTGCAGCGGACCATTCGCGCCATGCGGGAGCGTGGGATCTGGGTGGAGGTGACCACCCTCATCGTGCCGCGGCTGAACGACGGCGAAGCCGAGCTGCGATCCATCGCGGAGTTTCTCGCCGACGTGGACCCGGACCTGCCTTGGCACGTGAGCCGGTTCCACCCCGACAACGAGATGCTTGACCGCGGTCCCACGGACCCGGCCATTTTGCAAAAGGCCTGTGAGTGGGGGCGACAGGCCGGTCTGCGGTACGTCTATTCGGGGAACCTGTGGGGTGACGACAATGAGTCCACGCGCTGTCCGACCTGCAAAGAGATCGTGCTCGGGCGGCACGGATTCCGCCTGGGTCGGGTGGCCATGAAGGGGGGCCGGTGCGAACATTGCTCCGCGCCCATCGCCGGGATCGGCATGCCATGACCAGCGCGCCAATATGGCCCATTTGGGTGAGCTATGCAGGGTAAGCTTTGGACCGTGCGCGAGGTCCTGTCCTGGACCACCGATCGCTTCTCCCAGGTCGGGCTGGAGTCGGCCCGGCTGGACGCCGAGGTGCTGCTGGCCCACGCCCTGGACGTGCAGCGTGTGGGGCTGTACATCGATCTGGATCGGCCCTTGGACGACGCCGAGCGGGACCGCTACCGGGGGCTGGTGAGTCGTCGTCTACAGCGGGAGCCCGTGGCCTACCTGGTGGGGGAGCGAGAGTTCTGGTCCCGCCCCTTTGCTGTGGACGCGCGGGTGCTGGTGCCCCGACCTGAGACCGAGACGCTGGTGGAGCAGGCCCTCGTGGCGCTGCGGGACTTCACCGCCCCCCGGGTGTTGGACGTGGGCACGGGCAGCGGGATCATCGCCGTGACCCTTGCGGCCGAACGGCCTGACGCCAGGGTGGTGGCCACGGACTTGAGCGCCGACGCCCTGGAGGTCGCCGCAGCCAACGTGGCCCGCCACGAGGTGGAGGTCACGCTTCACGTGGGAGATCTTTTCGAGGCCCTTCCATCCCAGGAGCCTCCCTTCGGGCTCATCGCGGCCAATTTGCCTTACGTGGCCATGGCGGAGCGCGACTCCCTGCAGCCGGAGCTCCTCGTCGAGCCCGCGGGGGCGCTGTTTGCCGAAGACGGCGGGCTGGCTGTGGTCAAGCGGCTGGTGCGGGCGGTGTCGGCCCACCTGGAGCGGCCCGGGGGCGTCCTGATGCTGGAGGTGGGGCTGGGGCAGACCCGGGAGGTCGCCCGGTTGTTGATGGACGCCGGAATTTCGGACGGGGTCACCGTACACCGGGATCTGGCAGGCCTCGAGCGGGTGGTGTCGGGCCGCCTCCCGGTTGGGGCGTAGTAGAGGTACAAGTCATGGCGACGGCGTTTTTCGACGTGGACGGGACCATCCTGCGGGGCGCCGCGGGGTTGCTGGCTTTGGACATCTTCCGGAAGGCGGGATACATCAACTATTGGCACGCGGTCCAGGCCGCCGGCTACCACGTGCTGCACAAGGCCGGCGTCATGCAGGCCGACGAGGTGTACAAAAAGGCCATCGCGCCCTTTGTGGGTCGGAGGGAGACCGAGGTGGCCGACCTGCTCGAGCGGGTCTATCGAATGCGCGTGCGCCCGGCCATCTACGAGCGGGCCGTGTCCCTGGCCGAGGCCCACCAGCGACGCGGTGATCGGATCGTCCTTCTGTCCGCCAGCTCCTCCCTGCTGCTGGAGCATTTCCGGGACGCCTTGCCTGTAACAGATGTGCTCGCCTTCACCCAGCTGGCCCAAGATGGCGTGTTCATCAACGCCTACATGGAACCGGTGCCTTATGGCGACAACAAGCTCCTGCTGGCCAATCGGTACCTCGAGCAGCACGGCGAGAGTCTCGTGGACGCCACTTTTTACACCGACTCCATCACGGACCTGGCGCTCCTGGAGCGGGTGGGGGTCCCCCGCCCGGTGAACGCTGACCTGCGTCTCACCCGGGTCGCCGAGAGGAACGGCTGGCCCGCGCTGCGCCTCTATCGGGTCATCGGGCCCCAGTAGTCGGCCAAGGCGTTGGCGGTGGCGGCCTGCTTCGGAGGCTGGATTCGCTTCCAGAGACCCGGTGGTCCAGGTCGGGCGTGTTTGGGTGGCTCCATACCCACGGCGGCCGCCACGGCGGCGGCGACCTGGGTCATGTGAAGGTGGCCCAAGTTCTGGCCCTGCCCTTGGCCTTGGCCTTGGTCTCGGCCTTGGTCTCGGCCTTGGTCTCGGCCTTGGATCGACGTCCCGGACTGTACGCCGGGGCCGGCGGCGAGGAACACCCCGTGCATGGCGGCCAGGTCGCTGCGGAAGCCGTCGGCGGCCATGGTGTAGGGCCAGGTGGTGAGCGTCCTGGTGCGGCGGTGGCTCAGGGAGAATCCCGGGGCGGCCTGGACGAAGAGGTCCGCCGCGGTGGCGGGCAGCCCCATGCGCGCGAAGGCGCTGGCGCGCACCACCCGGCCCCTGGCGCCCTTGGCGAGCTTGGCAAACACAGGCTTGCCAGCCACCCGGAGGGCGGCTAGGCGGTGTTCCACGGCGGCCGGGGATACGCCGGGAGGCAGGTGTATGAAGCCGGCGCCCGCCGCGGTGATGACCCGAATGCGACGGTCCACCGAGACCAGGGCCGCCCGCAGGGAGACGTCGTGAAGCACGGGCGCCAGGCCGTGGTTGCTGGCCAACACCACCCTGGTGCGTTTCAGGTCCAGGGCGTCGAGGATCCGGGCCAGCCGCAGATCCACCTCCCGTAAGCCGCGCTCCAGGGCGGTGTGGAAGCGGACCACCTCTTCGTTGTTCAACTCGGGGCGCCCTCGTTGGGCAAAGAGCTGCCGCCCCAAGGAGTCCACGGCGCCGATGTACAGGATCGCCAGGTCGAAGGTGTCGCCCTTGCCCAGCTTGGCGGCCAGGTCCACGGCCGCGTCCACCTCGGCCAGGCCTGTGCGCCAGAAGAGGGTCTCGTCCATGCGTCCCTTCTGGAAGCTGCGTTTGTCCGCCAGGGCCGGCCGGATCAACCCAGCCCGGTCCAGGGTGCGTCGAAAAGTCACCGGTCGGGCGAGGTTGGTGGCCGTTGGGGAGACGTAGAACCGGGCCCTGCCCGTGCGCGGGTCGAAGCTGCGTAAAAAGACGCGGGTCAGGCGACGTGGGGCCGGCGTGGAGTCCGGCAGCGTGCCGCCGGACCAGAGCACGTCCCGCCACTCGCCGGGCGCCAGGCTGGGCGCTCCACCCCGCAGGTTCGCGCCCGTAGCTGGGGTCAGCACGATCTTGCCCGAGGCGCCCCGCCGTACGCCCAGCAAGGTTCTGGGCGTACCGGGCGTCCGCCGTCCGGCGCGTAGCTCCAAGCTTGCGCCAGGTCCATCGGACCTCAGGGTGATATCCACGGCGGGCCGCGGTGCGCTCACCCGACCCCGGGTGGCGTAGCAGACCGATCGCACCAGGCTGGGCGGCGGCTCGTCGCAAAAGGTGCCCATGACGCCCCAGGTCACTGTGCGTAGCCCCTGTCGGGGCGCCGCCTGCCACAGGGTCTCGGCAGCCATGAGCTCGGAGAAGCCGTTGACCCGTTTGCCTCGGCGGTAGAAGCGGTTGCTCACGATGCCGTGGTGCGCGGGATAGACCCCGGTGACCATGGTCGCCAGGTTCGACGCGGTCACCGCGGGATCCACCGGCATCAGGGAGGTGGCCCGGGCCCCGGCGGCCAGACGAGCCAGCCCTCCCGCCGCCACCCGCGCCCGCGAGGCGGGCCTCTGCCCAGGCAGAAACCGGCCCTCCTTCAACCAGCGGTTGAGCCACGGGGCCCCGAGACCATCTAGCTGAATGAGCACCGTTCGAACCTGGTGTGGCCGCACCCTCCGGGGGCGCGACAACCGAAGCCGGGCGTCAGGGTCCCCAGCCGTTTCGGAGCGCCGTGACACGGAAGGCTTTCCACAGGTGGTTTGCGTCGGAAACGCGAGAGCCAGAAACAAGATGATGGCGCGTGTTGTTTTGCACATGGACGTGCTGCATTGCAACTGCCGTGCCCACCTAAGATCCGGTGAAATCCTGGAAGATCGTCCGAAATCCGTCCCCACCCGTGCGGTATCCGTCCCCGCGCGTCCGAAATCCGGACCTCGCAAGACTCCGTGAGAGGTCCGGTAGAGATTTTCTTGTTTACATGAAGATCTGCGACGCGCGATAGTTCTAAAAACCGACTAACAGAGGTGTGAAAATGACGATTAGAGCCGCTCAGCGAGTCACGCAGATCCCCAAATCGGCGATTCACGAGATGACCCGACTGTCTCAGCAATTTGAGGATGTTGCTTTTTTGTCTTGGGCCAAGCCTACTTCCAGCGCGCCGATTCATATCCGAGAGCGCGCGGCCGAGGCCGTCGTACAGGGGCACACCGACGGCTACTCGACAAACGCCGGCCTGCTCGAGCTCCGGCAGGCCATCGTAAAGAAGCTTCGCCGGGACAACGGCATTTCTGCCCAGGCCTCGGAGGTGATCGTCACGGTCGGCGCCATCGAGGGGCTCACCGCGGCGCTCCTGGCCACGGTGGACCCGGGCGACGAGGTCATTCTGCCGTCGCCCACCTACTCGACCCACATCAATCAGGTGCTGCTCGCCTCGGCCACACCGGTGTTCGCGCCTCTGGTGGAGGACCAGGGATTTCGTTTGGACCTGGACGCCATCGCCGCGGCCATCACGCCCAAAACCAGAGCGGTGCTCTACTGCACGCCGAGCAATCCGTCCGGCACGGTGTTTGGAGAGGAGGACCTGCGCGGGCTCGCCGCGCTGGCCTTGGAACACGACCTGGTCGTCATCACCGACGAGGCCTACGAGTACTTTGTGTTCGATGGCGCACGCCACTTCAGCATCGCCTCGATGCCCGAGATGCGACACCACGCAATCAGCTGCTTCACCTTCACAAAGAGTTACGCCATGACGGGTTGGCGCGTTGGCTACCTCCACGCCGATGAGGAGTGGATCGCGCAGATCAACAAGCCGCACATCGCCTGTGCCATCTGTGCGCCGGTGGCCTCTCAGGTCGCCGCCCTCGCGGCGCTCGAAGGTCCGCAAGATTGTATCGTGGAGTTTCGAGAGCACTATCGTTTGGCACGCGACCGCATGTGCGAGCGGCTCGACCGTCTTGGGGGCGTGTTCGAGTACCAGAAGCCCGAGGGTGCCTACCTCATGTTCCCCAAAATCCTTCTGGAGGAGGGGCGCGACTCCAAGCAATTCTGTGAGCGCCTGCTACGCGAGGCCTTGGTGTCGACGACCCCTGGGGTAGACTTCGGAAGCACGGGAGAGGGGCACCTCCGGATGTCGTTTTGCGTTCCCATCGAGACCATCGACCTGGCGTTCGATCGCATGGAGCGGTATTTTCTCTAGCCGGACCCGGTGAGCCCCGGTCCCCTGGATTGAGGACCTGCTCGGTTCGCTGATCGGTGGGTTTCTCTTCTTATCCACCCACCGCCTCGGCCAGGTCCGATAGCCGGGTTTCAGTCGTGACGTGCGCAACCAGGGCTTCGATGGTCTGCATGACCTCAGGCAAAGTGGTGCGATGTACCCGCCCAACCAGCTTTTGGGCCCGAACGGAGTCGATTCCGAGCTGCACTGTTAGCAGCTCCGGATCGGGCTCGTCGGGCTCTGTGGCCACTCCACAGCCGGTTACCTGGCCAACCAACTCGCCGTGGCACAGAATCGGGACCACTACCCGTTGCATGCCGGCGTCACAAAGGTCTGCCACAGGACGCCGCTGTACGGCGAGCTCAGCCGACATGGCGGAGGTGACCGTCTGGCAGATCGTGGTCAGGTGGAGCGGGGTGCTCCGAATCAATCCGCACAGACCATTGCGTTGACCGATGGTGCGCAGCAATGTGCCGCTCGGCGTAGCGAGACTCATTACCAGGCCGGTCTGCACGTAGATGTCGGCAAGTCGCGTACGAAGGGCAGGGGTGTCCCAGGCACACAGCGGTTCGTCAGCGTACCGGGTCTGCTCCTCGTACGCGGAGCGAATCGCCTTTGCCAGGTTGTCGGGTGTGATCGGCTTGAGCAGCAGCGCTCGCGCACCACAGCTCGCAGCCACGTGCACCAGCGAGGGCGACCGCAGCGCGGTGATCAGCACAAACGTGACGTCCGGCCTGTGTCGACAAAGCCTGCTGATCAGGCGCACTCCGTTCGTGCCGGCCATGCGGGCTGGCACAACGGCCACCTCGAATCGGCTGTGAGCGAGGCGTTGGTGCGCCTCGCCGACTGAGGAGGCGCTCTCGATACTCAAGTTCAACCGAAGCGCTGCTTCTCGTAAGTCCTTGGAGAACGGCGCATCGTCGTCCAACAACAGCACCCGGACTGGTATCGACTCGGTGGTCATTGAACTCTCCTCAATGTCTCTTATGAGGATAGACACGTGTCCACAGGTGCGACCATCAGACAGCTTGTGAATTCTGCGTAGCAATTTCCGCCATCGCCGCGTAGCAATTCGGGAGAAATGGCGAGAACAGCTGAGCGATCGCTGCTAAGATGGCCGAGCGAAACAGCTACTTGCCGGAGTGCACCAAGAAGACTTCATAGACCGTGTACCAGAAGGAGTGATCAATGAAAAATGGTGTTTATGCAGTGATTTGTTGTGTGATGTTGCTGGGCGGGTGCAGTGGTGAATATGAGAAACAGATGAAGTTGGCCAAGAGCAAGGTTTGCGAGCTGAAAGCAGCCGAGGCGAAGCTTGAGCAAAAAAAGGATCGAAAAGTACGGGAAAAAGTACTGCAGCTCATGCGATACATTAAGATTCACGCGGACAATTCGGGCAAGCCGGAAAAATTCATGAAAGAGCTCGCCAAGCACACCTGCAAATAGCCCGCTGACACTCTTTAGGCGGCTGGCGCAAATAACCTTGTCATCTGGAACTCGATCCATCGTGGCTGTCTGCGTTAACTGCGCTCGTGCCAGGCGTCGGATGATGTTGCAAGCGCTCGGACGTCGCCCTCTTCCTCTCTGAAAATAGGAAATTCCGGCCGTCCCAATGTCAGCGACCCCCCATACCGTCGGCGCCACGCACAGAACTCGCGGTCAACTGCTTGTCTGTCCCGTGGGAGAAGGATGAAAATCGGACGCCAAAGACGTGCTGCCCAGTGGCGAGGCAGCCTAACGTACCGGAATCCGGTACTCTGGGATCCTGGGGGCTGTCCCGCCGGGGATCGGCACCCGCCTAGTGTCCCAACTTGACGAGTTTGTTCACGCCAGCCGCCATATTGTCGTTCAAGCGGGCGTTGATTTCGGTGGTGCGGCACTGGTACCCGCAGGCCTTGTTCTATGCCGCCGGGTTCGGTGAATGGGGTCGGGGTACGTTGTTTCTCATATTGACCATTGCGTGGTGCGTTGACTGTCCGCATACTCTCGCCTTGGAGCGGCTGAGCGGCAGAGCGCAGAAGCGTAGGAGCCAAATAGCTTTGTTTCCCGGGACCTAACCTCGTAGCAAAGGACACAAGTCAATGAGCGCTGACGATGTGAAGGCTGTTCTGAAGACCATCGCTGAGCAGCAGGTGCGGTTCGTGGATCTGCTGTTCACTGGTATCATGGGGGAGCTCAAGAGCGTCACCCTCCCGGCCGAGGAGATGCAGAACGTTTTTGAGGAGGACAAAGGGGTGGACGGTTCTTCCATCCTGGGGTTCGCCCGTCTGGAGGAGTCGGATCAGGTCCTGGTGCCCGATCCCACCACCTTTCGTATCTACCCCTACGCCGCGGATCCCTCCGAGCGCACGGGCTTTTTGTTTTGTGACGTACACAACCCGGATCGCTCGCCCTTCGAGGGGTCTCCCCGCAATGTGCTCAAGCGGCTTGAGAACCAGGCCATCGATTTGGGCTATGACGGCTTCTTCGTGGCCCCGGAGATGGAGTTCTTCCTGTTTAACAAGACCAACGGCGCCACCATCGCGCCGCTCCCCTACGATCGGGGAGGCTACTTCGACCACGGCACCAACGATCCCGCCGACTCCATTAAGAAGAAGATGATGCTGGCCCTGCGGTGTCTCGGCATCGAGGTGGAGTACGCCCACCACGAGGTGGCCCCGGGGCAGCACGAGCTGGACTTTCGCTACGGTCCGGCGCTGGTCACCGCCGATCGCACGATGATCTTCAAGCACATGGTAAAGGCCGTGGCCGTGGAGAACGACGCCCACGCCACCTTCATGCCCAAGCCCTTGCACGGTCAGAACGGCTCGGGCATGCACACCCACTTCAGCCTGTGGAAGGATGGCAAAAACGCCTTTTACGACCCCAAGGGCGAGCCTTACCACATGTCCAAGGTGGGCCGGAGCTTCATCGCCGGCGTGCTGGAGCACGTGCGGGAGTTCACCGCGATCATGAACCCATTGGTCAACTCCTACAAGCGGATCATCCCGGGCTACGAGGCGCCGGTGTATATCTCCTGGGCGACCATCAACCGCAGCGCTCTGGTGCGGGTTCCCAGTGTCAAGGTCGACAAGGAGCCCACCGGGCGGCGGGCGGAGATTCGCTCTCCGGACCCGAGCGCCAACCCCTACCTGGCCTTTGCCGTGCTCCTGGCCGCGGGCCTGGACGGTATTGAGCGCGGCCTCGAGCCGCCGCCGCCCGTGGACAAAGTGAACCTCTTCGAGCTCGGCGACGCCCAGCGCAAGGCCAAGGGCATCAAGAGCCTGCCCGGCTCCCTGGAGGACTCCCTCAAGGATCTGCAACGCAGCGCCTGGATGAAAGAAGTGCTCGGCGAGCATCTGTTCGAGAAGTACCTCGAGGCCAAGTGGAAGGAGTGGGACGTCTTCCGCGAGGCGGTCACTGACTGGGAGCTACAGCAGTACCTGTACTCCGTGTGATTGATGGTGCGACGTCACCTCACTTTCTTCGGTGGTGTAGGCTGCACTTTGGTGCTGGCCCTGGTGTTTCTTCTGCTGAGCGTCGGGGTGGTGCGTTGGCCATTGCTGCAGCGGATGGAGGCCTGGAGCCTGGACGCGCGGTTCCGGCTGAGGGGTCCGCGCAAACCCAAAGATAATCGTATCGTCATCATCGGCCTGGACGACCGGGTGCGGGCCGAGATCCCGAAGCTCAACCAGGAGCGTCGCGTCTGGGCGCGGTTCATCGATCGCGTGGCCGCGGCCCATCCCCGGGCCATCGGCATCGACTACATTTTCGACACTCCCGAGGAGGTGTTGCCCCCGGACCTGGTGAAGCGTCTGCGGTCGGCCCATCGGTCGCTGACGCAGCTCGAGAAGCAGGAGGAGCTGTCGGCCGGAGTGCGTGCGGTGATCACGGCCCTGCGCGGGCTTACCGAGGCGCTGCTGGAGCGCACCCGCGGAGATGAGCGCATGGGGGCCGCCTTTGCACGAGCCCGAAATGTGGTGCCGGCGGTGCTGTTCCATTTCGAGGGGGGGCGACACGAGGTACGCACCGGACACATCGGCCGGGCGGCCTACGCCGAGACCGTGCTGCCCAAGGGGCTCGCAAAGCGGCGGTTGCCGCCCCGGGCGGTGGGGGTGTCGGGCATCACGTCCAGCCTGGAGCGTCACGTCGCCGCCGCGGGCTTCGTGAACAACATCGTGGAGGACGACGGCGCCACCCGGAGGTACTACACCGCCATCCGATACGGCGCTCAGGTGTACGTGCCCCTGTCGCTGCAGCTGGTGCGCATGGCCCGGGGGGGGAGCCGGGCCGATCAGGTCTTCGTGGCCGGGAAGCGCACGGTGGAAGCCGGCGGGTCGAAGAGAGGTTCACCTCTGGACACTCGCGGCCGGCTACTCATCGACTTTCTGGGCCCTCGTGGGACTTTCAAGACCATCAGCGCCGCGGACGTCATGGCGGGGCGGGTGGACCCGGCGGTGTTGCGGGACAAGATCGTGCTCATCGGGCCCAACGATTCGGCCAACGTCGACAAGGCCATCACCCCCTTCGACCCGCTGCTGCCCGGGGTGGAGCTCCACGCCACGGTGATCCATAACGTGTTGCATGGAGAGGGGCTGCGGCGGGTGAGCTGGCTGTGGAACCTGGTGGTGGTGTTGTTGCTAGGGTTGGCCACGGCGCTGCTGTACATCAGGCGTTTTGGGCGGCGCTTCCTCTGGATCGTCGTTGGCACCACGGTGCTTTTTGTGGGGTATCTGGTTTTGGCACAGGTCCTGTTCGTGGGCGGCCGGTGGATCGCGGTGGTCTTCCCGGTGGGCGGGCTCCTGATGGTGACTCTGGTGACCCTGGTGCTGGGGTTTCTTACCGAGGGGCTGGAGAAGCGACGCATTCGGCAACTTTTCGCGCAGTACCTGCATGCCGATGTGATCCGCGAGCTCACCGACGACCCGGGGGCGCTGAAGCTCGGAGGCGAACGGCGGGAGGTGACCGTGCTGTTCTCGGACATCCGCGGTTTTTCGACCATTGCCGAACGGTTGGATCCCCAGGATCTCGCTCTGTTGATTAACCAGTATCTCACGCCCATGACCGACGCGGTGCTCGACGAGCAGGGCTACCTGGACAAGTACATTGGCGACGCCATCATGGCGATCTTTGGAGCGCCCAGGGTCCGGGCGGACCATCCTGAGCTCTCTGCCCGGACGGCTGTCACCATGCTCGCCCGGCTGGAACGTCTCAACCGAAAGTGGAAGGACCGGGACTGGGCTCCCATGCGCATCGGCATCGGCATGAACGTAGGAGAGGTGAGCCTGGGCAACTTTGGCTCAGAGCGACGCTTCGAGTACACGGCCATCGGCGACACGGTGAACCTCGCCTCCCGGCTCGAGGGACTGAACAAAGTATACGGGACGGCCATTTTATTGGCCGAGCCCCTGGCGCGGCGACTCGAGGATGCGTGGTGGCTACGCGAGATAGACGTGGTGCGGGTCAAGGGCAAGGAGATCCCTACGCGCATCTACGAGCTGTTGGGGTCTAGGGAGAAGGACTGTCCCGTGGACACCGAAACCTTTGCCGCGGCCCGAGAGGCCTACCTTCAGGCGCGGTGGGACGACGCTCGACGGGAGTTTGGCAAGGTGCTGGCGGCGCGGAAGGAGGATGGTCCCAGTCGGGTGTTTCTCGAGCGCATTGACGCCCTCGAGGCCGACGGAGTCACCGCCGAGTCCTGGGACGGCGTCTTCGTCATGGACACTAAATAGTTGCCACCCCAGAAGTGGACTTCGGCTGCAAGCGCACCAGGCACGCCGTTTGCACACCACCAGATCTGGGGTAGTACGCCCAGTACAACCACCAGATCTGGTGGTGCACACCCGACGCACCTGGCACACTTTCGCTTCGAAGCCACTTCTGGGGTGGCAACTACATAGGAACGGAAGGTTCTGCACACGATGCTGCTGCCCACCAAGGATCGATACTCCTTCGACGAGCTGCTGGGGATCATGGACCGTCTGTTGTCAGACACGGGTTGCCCCTGGGACCGCCAGCAGACCTTACAGTCCCTCAAGGGCTACCTCGTGGAGGAGACCTATGAGGTGCTCGAGGCCATCGACCAGGGAGATCCGGACCACCACCGGGAGGAGTTGGGGGATCTGCTGTTCCAGGTGGTGTTCCAGACCGCGATCCGCAAGCGTGAGGAGCGGTTCACCATGGACGATGTGGTTACGGCCATCGCCCAGAAGCTCGTGCGGCGCCATCCCCACGTTTTCGGCGACGAGGAGGTGGACTCCCCGGGGCAGGTCCGTGACCGGTGGGCCGAGCTCAAGAAGGAGGAGGCGGCCCAGAGGGGGGAGCGGCGACGCACCCTGGACGGCGTTCCACCGTCGCTGCCGGGCCTGCTGCGCGCCACGCGAATCACCCAGAAGGCCGCCGGCGTTGGCTTTGACTGGGAGGCGCCGGCCGGAGCCCGAGAGAAGATCGCCGAGGAGCTGGCAGAGCTGGATGAAGCCGTAGCCAGTGGGGACGAGGCCGCCATCGTCCACGAGCTCGGAGACCTGATCCTGGCCGCGGTGAACTTTGGTCGCCTGCTGGGCGTTGACAGTGAGGACGCCCTGGGCCAGGCCATCGCTCGGTTCACCTCGCGGTTTACCTACCTGGAGGATCGCCTCGCGGACCAGGGCCAGCGGCCGGCCGACCGCACCATCCATGAGCTGGAGGCCCTTTGGACCGAGGCGAAGAAGAGTCTGCTTAACGAGTGACCAGTTTGGAAAAAAGTCGTGGGATCCCACGGCGCCGCAGATCCATCCACACACTTGTCCACAGCTTTTCCCCGCTGATTGTGATCTATTTAGGGCCCGTCCATTGGGCGGCATGGGTTGGCTATTTTTTTGACTGGGCCTGGGCCTTGGCCTTCTCTTCGATGGCGGTGCGAACCTCGAGGGGTACCATCAGCAGGGTGGCGAGGGTGTCGAGCATCTTTTTTTCGCCGGGTTTCACTCGCTTGTCCAGGTAGGCATAGTGCACCGCGAGCATGTAGAAGGCTTGACGCTCCTTCTCGTTGAGCCCGGAGAAGTCTACCTGGTCCAGGGACGGTCGGCTTCGCAAAAACCCTTCCATCTTGGAGCGCTCCGAGACATCCAGGCCCATGCGCTTGCCCAGCACCCGCAGCTTCTCCATCTCATTTTTGTCCATGCGGCCGTCAGACCAGGCCATTGCGGCCATGGCTCGCACGACGTCTAGCCGGGCTTGGGACATTTCTTCCTCCGTGGGGCGCCGCCGCCGGAAAATACTTGTTATTACTGTAGCGTATCTGCAGGGGCATAGACAGGTAAGATGTCTGACCGGTGGAGCTTGCATCTACTGGGAGTCCCCCCGGCTTTGCCGGGGAGGCCATTACAGTTTGACATTTCCGGGAGTTGTTTCCGCCGTTGATGCGTTCGCTTCGCCCGCGCGAAGGAGCTTCACTCTGCCGCTCCAGCAGGACGTTGAGAGAGCGGCTGCCGTGAACTCCTCCGCGCGAGCTTCGCTCCGTACGTTACTTGATCGTGTGGGTCCGTCAATGAAGCAAGCGCAGCCCGAAAGGCACGAGAGCAGATTCCGTTTTCCCCAAGCCGCTTTGAGCCGGGGATCCCCGTGGCATTTCAGGCAAAGTGAATCCTAAAACTCTATGAAGCCGCCCCACAGATTCTGGGAGCTGCGCTGAAACGGGGTAGGGGGTCTACGACGGAGCGGGCAGGACGATGGTGGGGTCCTTTTTGCGGGGGCGGTACAGGACCAGGGTGTGACCGATTTTTTGGACCACCTCGCTTCGGAGGGAGGTCTGAACCGACTCCTGGACCGTGGCGATGTCCACGGGGCACTCCTCGCTCAACTTGACCTTGATTAGCTCATGGTGCTCAATCTGCGCGTCGAGTTCCTCGAGGATCGACTCGGTCAAGCCGCCCTTTCCGAGCTGGACTACGGGTTTGAGGGAGTGGGCGAGCCCGCGCAGGTGACGACGCTGTTTTCCGTTTTTCGTATACATGGCGTCGCGTGATATGCCCCATGGACCCTTTGTCGTCAACAAGAATGTCGAGTCGGTCCGAGGCACGGTGTGGGGTCGACGCGGGATCGGTGTGGGGATAGGACCAGTGGCCTTAGGGTGGTCTTGCCAGGCACGGCGGACTCGTGATGTAGTTAAGTTTGGGCAAGGAGTTGGGGCTCTGATACGCCAGGAAAGGGAAGTGGTTCTATGCATCGCGATGACACGATCTTTCGCGCCGGCCTCTTCGTCGGCAAGTCCGTATTTGTAACCGGCGGGACGGGCATCGGGCTGGCCATCGCTTCGGAGCTGCGTCTGTTGGGCGCGGACGTGATTATCGGCAGCCGGAAGGAGGAGAACCTGAGGCTGGGGTGCGAGGCCCTCGAGGGGGTGGATGGGCCCGGGCGGGTGCTGCATCATGTGTGCAACATCAGGGACCCCGAGTCCATCGATGCCGCGGTGGCCTACGCCACCGAGCAACTGGGGCGGATCGACTTCCTTGTCAACAACGCGGGCGGCCAGTTTCCCGCCCCGGCGGTGGTGATGCCCAAGAAGGGGTGGGACGCGGTCATCGAGACCAACCTTACGGGCACCTTTCTGATGTCCCAGGCGGTAGTGAACCAAGCCATGGCTGAGCAGCAGTCCGGCGCCATCGTGAACATCATCGCCCAGATGTGGAACGGTTTCCCCATGATGGCGCATACCGGGGCGGCCCGGGCCGGTGTGGACAACCTCACCAAGACCCTCGCCCTGGAGTGGGCTCAGCTGGGCGTGCGGGTCAACGCCGTGGCGCCGGGGGTGATCCTGTCTTCGGGCGTTCAGAACTATGCGCCGGTGTTCCAGCAGGCGTTCCTAGACAGCGTGAACTACATTCCAGCGGGGCGGCTGGGGACCATGCGGGAGGTGGCCGCCGCGGTGGCTTTCCTGTTGTCGCCCGCTGCCACGTTCATTACGGGAACGACCCTGCGGGTGGATGGCGGCGAGCCCCTCTTCGGTTCCAGCGCCGCCGGTCAGCTCCGCGAGACCTTCGAGGCGGTGAAGACCGAGCCCTACGAGTAGCGATGGCCCGTGCTATAACGGGTCGTGATGAGAAGACCCCTGCCGTTGCTCGTGATGGTGCTGCTCTGCGCTGGTCTGGTGGCGGCGGAGGCGCCCCCGGTATCACCGGGTGGGCCGCCGCCGAATGGGTCCCTGGGCCAGCCCCCACCCGCAATGAAGCCTCCGCCCGTGTCCCCAACTGCCCGGCGACCCCAGCGGGTGGCGAGCTATGACATTTCCGCTCGACTGGATGCAAAGAAGCACGAGGTCACAGGTTCGCTGAAGCTGACGTGGCACAACACGTCTGACAAGCCTGCGTCCAAGCTGCTGTTCCACCTGTACTTGAATGCGTTTAAGAACGAGACCACGTATTGGTTCAGTGAGGCCCTACGGCACCGCATGGACCACTATGTGGGCAAGGGCGATTGGGGTTCCATCACGGTGAGCGACTTGGTGGTGGCGGGGGTAGGAGCGAAGCAGTCCCAGCTCATCAGCGATGGTACGGTGCTCAGGGTAGTGCCCGTCCAGCCGGTAGCCCCGAAGTCCACCGTCCAGATCACGATGTCCTTTGTCGCGGTGCTGCCGCGAGTACGCGCACGCACGGGCTTTGTCGGGGACTTCCACCTGGTGGGCCAGTGGTTCCCCAAGATCGGCGTGCGGGATTTCGATGGCACCTGGCGGTGTCATCCATTCTATATGACGAGCGAGTTCTACGCCGACTTTGGCGTGTACCAGGTGACCCTGGATGTGCCCAAGGGCTTCGGCGTGGCGGCCACCGGGCGTCGCACCGGAAAAATGCGCGTCCAGGGCGGCCGGCGTCAGGTGACCTACCAGGCCGATGACGTCCACGACTTCGCCTGGACCGCCGGACCGGCCCTGAAGCGAATGGAGCGCACCGTGGGGCACGTGAAGCTTCAAGCTGTACACTTCGGGGATCCGGCTGAGAAAGTACGACGTCACCTGGACGTGACGGCGCGGTCCCTGACGCTGTTGCAAAAATGGCTGGGACCCTATCTCTACGACACCCTGACGGTGGTGCTCGTGCCCAAGGACGCCGAGGCGGCCGGGGGCATGGAGTACCCGACCCTGTTCACCTCCGGGGTGCACCACCCGCCGTTTGGGGAGCGCGCCTTCTCCCTGCACACCACGGTACATGAGCTGGTGCACCAGTACTTTTACGGCATGCTGGCCTCCAACGAGTTCGCCGAGCCCTGGCTCGACGAAGGCTTGACGAGCTACGTGACGGGATTGGTCCTTGACGATCTCTACGGCGCGGATCGCTCCATGGGTCGGGTGGGGTCCTTGCAGTTGGCGTACTGGTCTTACCTGCGCCTGGGGTTGCGGCTCATGCCGGACTGGGACCCGGCGCGCCAGCGGGCCAACCGCTTCGCCGAGCCGCAGTCGTACTTTCTTAACGTCTACGGTCGGAGCGCCTTGGCTCTGCGAACCTTGGAGCGCCAGATCGGCTGGCCGCGCATGCACAAGCTCCTGCGCGACTACGTAGAGCGCCACCGCTTCACCCATCCGACGGGGGAGGACTTCTTCGGCGTGGTGGATACGCACGTCATGGCCAAACCCATGCGCCGGTTCATTCGAGCCGCCATCTCCACCTCCGGGGTGCTGGACTACGAGGTGGCCCGGGTGTACGCCATCGCATTGCGAAAGCCCCGGGGCCACTTCCAGTCCGCCTTCGACAAACGGCGCCGGGACCTGATCAACGCCAAGGGATACGAGAATCGGGTGCTGCTACATCGCAAGGGCGAGCTGCGCCTCCCCATCGAGGTGGAGTTGCGCTTTGCCGGGGGGGCGAAAAAGCGGGTGCGGTGGGACGGTCAACAGCGGTGGCATTGGGTTACGGTACACCACGATCGCCCCATCCGCGCGGCGGTGATCGATCCCCATCGCACCCTCGCCCTGGAGCGCACGATCCTGAACAACGGTCTGCGCACACGCAAGAACGCGCGCCCCGCCCGTCGCCTTGCCGGACGCGTGCTTGGCGCGCTGCAAACCCTGATGCAGGTGGTGGGCTTTTAGTACCCCGTAGGCATCGGTCACAGACGGGGGAGGCTACTATTCTAAGTCAGGGCCTTCAGGGCCTTCAGGGCCTTCAGGGCCTTCAGGGCCTTCAGGGTCGCAGGGCTCTGGCATGGTGTCGTGGGGCAGGCTGCCCCGGGCCGAACGGAGGTAGGCGTGGGGAGTCTCGTATAGGAAGTTGGACACCCGCGACGTGTACACGTCCGCATGCCGTTCCACGTGGCGCGCCATGAGGCTCTTGTCGTTGCCTGTGCGCATGAGCAGCCCCCAGTACTTGTTTGGATGTGAGCCCGCCTCCACAGCCAGGGGGGACAGCTCCTTGTCCAGGGCGATGGTCGCGGCCCGCAGTCGCTGCATCTCCTTTTTGATGGTGCTCTCTTTGGTCTTGGGAAGGGTGTCGTTCCCCTTCTTCTTGCGCTGAAGCAGCAGCCGTGCCTGGGCGGTCTGCCAGTCCAGATCGTCCTTTTGCGCCATGCGCGAAGAAAGCCGTTCCTGGTCCTGGGAGAACTGCGTGAGCGCCTCGATCTCGTCCTCGAGCTCCCGCACCACCAGACCCGTGCGCCAGCGCCGCGCGTGCTTGGACTGGTGCACGTCGCCGTAGACGTGATCACCGATGTAGAGGATCTCGTCCTGATCGTGACCCAGGAAGTCCTCCACCAACTTGGCGTTGCCCCCCACGTAGCAGCCCGGCTTGGTGATGCCGTTACCGCAGCGGCGCAACAGCCCGTCGTCCGAGGTCACCGCGAATGCCTCGGTGCCGCTGGAGAAAAAGGACGGCTTACGCGCCGAGAAGATGGCCAGGTCGAACAGGTCTCGCCAGGTCTTTCCATGGCCCATGAATCGGTCACAGGCGTACTTCAACATCTGCACCGAGTATTCCCACTCAGAGTTGGTGATGAGCAGCACCTTCTTGCCCGCGTCGCGCTGGTCCATCAGGGTGCGCGGCATGTCCGGATCCAGGTCCACGAAGTGTTCGGGCTTGGCGATGATCTCCCGTTTGAGATGGCCCCGTCCGTGGGCCTTGTCCAGGGTCCGGCTCACCACGCGGAATAGCTCCGTATAGGTGAGCCCCCGAGGAAACTTGCCCTCGTCCAGCCGGTCGACGAGCTGGGAATACATGCAGCCCTTGGACATGGAGAAGAGTGTGTTCAGAAAGACCCAGCGGTGGTCGGTGAGGTCCACCGGCGTTCGCGAGTACTTTTGTCGCTGGGTGGCATACTCCATGGGAGAAAGCCCGTGGTAGGCGCGCTTGACGTAGCCGAAGCGGTTTGCCTTGACGAGGTTCCCCAGCTTGGTGTCCACCGCCAGACCGCGGATGATGAAGTCCGGGTCGAACTCCAGGTCCCCCGCCGGCCATCCCCGCTCCACCAACCCCTGCTGGAGGTGCTCGTAGGCCCGGCGTTCCCAGGCCAGCACGTGGTAGTGCACCAGGGTATAGTCCAGGTCGTAGCCGATGGCCTTAATGGGCCGCAGGTTCAGGGTCCGATTGGTGAACACTCCCCGCGACGCCGGTGGGCGCTTCGGGATCCAATCCACGGTGGGTGTCATCAGGTCATACCTTCCAAATGTTGGTTTTCGCCGTTCCCTTTGTTTGTAGCTGACGCTCACTGGGAAAGCTATAGGCTCTGGGCCCACTGCCAATCCAATGGCTCCTTGCCTCTGCCGCGTTGCCCGGGTTAGCCTCCCCAATGGCCATGGCACACATTGAGAACCCCGCAGGTCGTGCTTGGCGCCTGCTGCGCCAAGAGCGTGGACGTCGCGCAGTGGGCGCAGGTGTGTTCTGGGGGCTCGTGGCGATCCTGCTGGTGTACAACTTTCCCTATTTTCGCGTTCTGCAGCACGCCAACGAGCTGCCGCGCCTGTTTCAGACCATGGCCATGGTGGAGGAGGGGCGATACTCCATCGACACCTACAAAACGCTCTACGGCTACCACAAGGCCATGGATGTGTCGCGTTCGCACTGCCTGGGCCCGCGGATCATCGCCGCCGTGGATCGGACCCGAGTCAGGGCCAGGGCCAGGACCAAGACGAAGCCCGAGACGAAGCTCAAGACCCCTTGCGTGGAGCGGTACTACTCCAACAAGGCGCCGGGAATGTCCTTTTTGGCGGTGCCCGTCTACGCCCTTGTGCGCCAGGTGTGGAAGGGGCAGGGCAAGCCCGCGGATATCAAGGCCGTGCGCGATCCCAAGGAGCGATTTCGTCGGCTGAAAGTGATCACCTTCTGGGTGCGGCTGTTGACAGCGGCCCTCCCGGCCTTTCTCTTTTTACTGCTGCTGTCTGCATGGATGCGCCCCTTCGTGCCCGAGGTCCATCTTCGTCGAGTGGCTGTGGCGGCCTACGGTCTGGGCACCCTGGCCTTCACGTACTCCGTCCAGGTCATGTCCCACCAGCTCGCCACCTCTTTGATGTTCTCGGCCTTCATTTTTGTGCATCTGGTGGGTCGCGGTCGAGCCCGGCAATGGCTCCTCGCGCCGGCGGGATTTCTGGGCGCTGCCGCCTTGGCTTCTGACTACCAGCTTGTCTTCGCCGCTGTACCGCTGGCGTTGTACACGCTCTGGGTCGTTCGCCCCGTCGGTCGCGTGGTCTGGGCCATACTCGGCGCCCTGCCGCCCATTGCGCTGCTGCTGCATTACCACCTGGCGGCCTTTGGTTCAGTGTTCTGGACGGGCTACGAGTTCCTGGTGGCTCGCCAGGACGCCGCCCTGCACGACAAGGGGCTGCTGGGGATCACCACGCCCACCTGGGAGGCCTTCTACGGCAGCTTCTTGAGCCAGGACAATGGACTACTGTACTTCTCGCCCTGGCTGGTGCCCGGACTGGTGGGCCTGGGGTGGCTGTGGCGCCGCCGCGTGTCCCATGGGGCCATTGGGCAACCGTCGTCTGGGCCCACGTCGCGTTGGCCCAGCGCGGAGTGGTTCTTCATCGTGGCAGTTCTCTTTGCGTACACGTACTTCATTTCGTCCATCGCCTTTTGGCGGGGCGGCTGGCAGACGGGCCCGCGCTACGTCAATGCCATGCTGCCGGGTCTGGTGCTCCCCTACGGCCTGTTGCTGCGGCGGGCGTGGGATCGCCCCACGCCCTGGGCCTGGGCCCTCGCCGTGGGCCCCGCCCTGGCATCCATCGTGATCTACGCGTTCATCGTGGCGACATTTCCGCACTTCCCCGACAAGTATAAGTTCCCGCTCTTTGACCTGGTGGGGCCGCTGTATTCCGACGGCTACGTGGCCTACAACGCCGGCTGGCTCCTGGGCCTGACCGGGCGCGCGAGTCTGGTGCCCTACTTTGTGGCCCTGGCGCTGTTGCTGGGCTACCTCGCCGCGGGCCCGTCGTTGACCAGCCGGTTTCGCGCTGTCCACGGCCGCAGACTCCTGGCGGGAACCCTGGCGGTGGTCGCGGCCGTGGCCATGCTGGGGATGTATCAGCACTGGGCCGAGGTGGGCCTCCGCCTCGAGACCCCGCGTCGTCTGAAGGGATCGAGGGAGACCTACGGCCACTTTTTGCGCCGGGCCGGGTCCGACATCCGCAACCTCTGGGAGCCGCAGCCCCCCCCCGCGCGCCGCCGCGGGATCGCGCGCCGCCGTGGCATCGGGCGCCGCCGCCGTCCCCGTTACCGTTCCCATCGGCGCCATCGACGTCGTCCTTAGGACCCGCTCGGATATTAGTTGTCCAGTGCAGGGCGTCGAGGCGCCCGGCTCGCGAGGCACGACGAGGCGCATACTTATTGATATGCAACGAGAAGTAACGAAGCGAGCCGGGATGCATCGGCGGCTTGAGTGATCAAGTGATATTCGATCGGGTCCTTAGAGCCTGCATGGGCGCGTAGAGCCTGCGTGGGCGCGTAGAGCTTCGTTTCTTGGTTTGTGGTTTGGCGATTTCTCCCTTCCATGGGACGTGGCTGGCGTGAACGCAAACGCCCCTGGCTGGCGCGGATCCCTGGCGAGGTCGCGAATGCTCGGGCAGCGCTCAACTTCTTTCTGATCGACAGAAAAACCGGCGCTGCCCATACGTGAGCGGTTTCCCCCAGCGTTCGTGCCTGCGTCCCACGCTCGACGCCCGGACTCTGTCAGGAAGCTTCGCGGTAGGTCGTGACGTTCGGATCGTCTATCTACGAAACGTAGGAGCCCCACTGGCGGATGGGCTCTCCGATGGGGGGGGCGGTGACGAGGGCGAAGCGAGCCCCCTTGGGGGCGTGGAAGGAGAGGTCTTTTATGCCGTCGAACAGGAGGGCCTCGCCGGACTCCAAGCGCTCGCCGGCTGTTTCCAGGCGGCCGGTGATCACGTAGACGAAGCCGCGGTGGTCCGGCTCGATCTGCACGGTGAGTCGACGCTTTTTTTCCAGGGTGAAGTCGGTGAAGCGCAGATCTCGGTGGCCGGTGAGTGGGGATCCGGGGCCGACGACGACGCGGCCGGTGCCTCCGGTGATGTCCAGGGTTGGGATCTTGTCGGCGGCTGTGTACGTGAAGTCGGGGTCACACTGCTTGTCGGCGCGGGGGAGGGCCATCCAGAGCTGTAGGGCGTGGGTGCGGCCCTGGACCACGGGGAGCTCGGAGTGGGTGAGGCCGCGTCCGGCGGTGAAGTGTATGGCGTCACCGGCCGCTATTTCGGCGTCGTTGCCCAGCGTGTCGCTGTGGTTGAGGGCACCTTCGAGCACGTAGATCACGGCCTCGAAACCCTGGTGGGGGTGCGGTGGGAAGCCCGCGGGCGGGGTCATCCAGTATTCGTCCATCTGGGCGAAGGGATCGAAGGAGGGCATGGAGCGCTGGGGGAAGAGGCGGCGAACGTTGTTGGCCTCGCCCTCCTGCATGTCGAGAGCTACGAGCGTAACACCGGGGCCCTGGGAATCTGTCATGAGATCTTTACCCCTCCAGGACCTTGATGAGCACCTTGCGGTTTCGGGGACCGTCGAATTCGCAGAAGAAGATGCCCTGCCAGGTCCCCAGGCACAGCCGGCCGCCATCGATGGGGATCATGTCTGAGCTGCCCACCAGAGACGCCTTCACGTGGGCGTCGGAGTTGCCCTCGGCGTGGCGGTAGCCCGCGTCGAGGGGCACGAGCCCGGTGAGGGTGTGGCTGATGTCCAGGGCCACGTCCGGATCGGCGGCCTCCTGGATGGTGATGGCGCCGGTGGTGTGCGGGCAGTACACATAGGCCACTCCATCGGTCACGCCGCTGGCGGTCACGGCGTTGGTGACCGAGCGGGTGATGTTGATGAGCACTTCACGGCAGTCGGATTTTACGGCCAGGGTCTGGATTTGAGCCATGATCCCTCAGGCGCCCCGAGCGCGGGGCTAGAGCTTGGGTCGGACGATGGAGAGGCCGTTTTTGTGTACGACCCAGATGCGTTGGGCGGAATCCATGGCGATGGAGAGCACCTCGTTGGCCAGCAGACCGTCCACCTCGTCAAAGGAGGTGAGCTTGCCTCGGTGGAGGCGGTGCAGCCCCGTGGGGCCGCCGAACCAGATGGCGCCGCCCGGTGCATGGAGAACCGTATTGGTTTTGTTGGTGCGGGCATCTCTTCCGTCGTGGAATCGCCAGACCTGGCCGTCGTACACGCCCAGACCGCTGGAGGTGGCTGCGTAGATGTGTCCGCGGGGACCGGCGACGATGTCGTTGATGATCTCCGACTTGAGCCCCTCGTTCTCGGTGAAGACCTTGACGGACTGATCCTGGCTGATGCGGATCACGCCGCCCCGGCTGCCGATGAAGACTTTTCCGCCAGAGAAGGTCGCCCCCGACAGGTCCGAGGTGATGCCCAGCCCACCCTCTGTGATGGGCAGGCCTGTGGACCGGCCGTGGAACATGACCACTCCGGTGGCCAGGTCCACCACCGCCATGCCGGCGCCGCGGCTGTCGTCGGACTCCTTGATGGCGAGGCCGAGCCACAGCTTGCCCGTGGCGTCCACGCTCCCGAAGGTGAGCTGAAGCGGTCCTTGCTTGGTGTGGATGGCAGGCTTGAGCTCCAAGGCGGTGAAGGTGCCGCCCTTGCTCAGCCGGGCGACCTCCAGGGCTCCGCGTCCTGAGCGCAGCACCGTGATCAGCCCTCCGGCCCTGTCTTTGCCCACCCACTGGAACACGGCGTCGTTGTCGGCCGGGTACCGGACCCGGGTCATGGAGGGGCCGCTTTTTTTGTACATGCGGTTGCCCGTAGCCATGTAGCAGGTCGTGGCGTCGGTGCAGGCCAGGCTCAGTCGCCTGGCGCCCTCCGTGAGATCGTTGGTACGGAAGTACTGGAGCAGGTCGCCATTGAACCGTGCCACACCGAGTCGCTGGCTGCCGAGCCACAGGGAGCCCAGGGCCTGCTTGACCACGGTGACCCGGCGAGGCATCTGCCGGCGGACCTTGCGGGCGATGAACTCCGGTCCACCAGAGGTCTGGGGAGCCAGCTCGATGGGTCCGGGGGGCGTCGCGGAGTCCTTGCGAGGCTTGAGTTGGTACACCGAGTCGCCCGCGGACAAAAACAGGATCCCCTTGGCAAAGGACGCCCAGTGCAGCGGCATGGCGGGCTTGACGGTGTAGCGATGCCAGTGGCCTCTGTGGTGGTAGGCCGCCTTTCCTCCCTTGTCGACCGCGAGCACGGCCAGGACGCCGTGTCTGGACCGAGCCAGGCTGGTGACGTGGTTGCCGCCGAGGCGGTCGGCGCCGAACTGCTCGCATCGGATGGATTTGCAGCGCAGGACCCCGTGACCCCGGGTACCCACCCACAGGACCTTTTTGTCAGGCATATACCGTAGGGCAGTGACCTCGGATTTGCGGAAGAGCAGCTTCCACCGTTCGTGCTGCAGGCGAGCCAGCCCCTTGGGGCCGCCCACCCAGACGGTATTGGCGCGGGCCGTAGTGGCCATGGTGGTGATGTTGTCACCCAGGGGGCAGTCGCCAAACTGGGTCCAGCGGCCCGCGCGCATGCGGGCTACACCCGTGGCCGTGCCTACCCAGAGCGTATGCATGCCGTCGCTGGCCAGGGTCAGCACGTTGTTTCCCGGCAGCCCGTCGTCCACGGTCAGGATTTTGGCCTTGAGTTGCCTGAGATCCCAAGCCACCAGGCCTTGGCCGGTGCCGATCCACAAGGTTTTCCCCATGGGCAACACCGCGTTGACCGACGCGGACTCGGTGTAGACCTCCACCTCAGCACGGGAGGGCTTGGACTCTGGTTTGGCCGTGGAGCTCTTTTGGGGGCAGCCGTTTCCGAGGAGAAGGGTCGCCGAAAGGACCAGGGAGTGGAGACGTAGGGTGGACACAGGAACCTCCATGGAAGGAGAGTGTCGAAGCCGGCAGTGTGCCAGCCGATGATGAGCTACTGCATCCCGGTGACGGGGCGGGCCGGCCGTGGAGCCAGTCGGGGCGTGGGCCGTGGAGCCGGCCGTAGAGCCGGTCGGGGTGCGAGCCTGGCCGCGGGGCGTAGAGCCGGTCGGGGTGCGAGCCTGGCCGCGGGGCGTGGAGCCGGTCGGGGTGCGAGCCTGGCCGCGGGGCGTGGAGCCGGTCGGGTGGCAGGCGTGACTGGAGCCATGCCGGGCGCCATGTCGGGCGCCATGTCAGGCGCCATGTCAGGCGCCATGTCAGGCGCCATGGTCGGCGTAGGCTGAGGCTGAGCGCCCGTGGGCGGCGGAGTACCCGTGGGGTCGCCGGGGTTGGACTGACTGGGCGGTAGAACGGACTTCTTTTTCTTGCTCTTGTCCTTGAACAGCAGCTCCGAGGCCCCGGGTTTTTTAGAGTGCTTCTTCAAGCCGCTCGTGTCCCCCTTGGAGGCCCTCCATGCCAGGGAGATTGAGGTGAGCATGAAGGTGACGGCTACTACCCAGGTCACCTTGGATAGCACCGTGGAGGCGCCGCGCCCGCCAAAGACGCTAGAGCCCCCCCCACCACCGCCGAAGGCAGCGCCCATGCCGCCACCCTTTCCCGCTTGCAGCAGAACCGTGATGATGAGGATGAAGCAGACGAGAATATGAAGTACCTTGATGATGCCGAAGATCCACATGGGTCCTCCAAACCGACCCGGCCGGCGGGGATTCCGCCGTGACGAATAACGTATCTGAGCTAGCTCAGGTCTTTTACACCGCGGCCTTGATGATGGCTACGAAATCTTCGGTTTTCAGCGCGGCGCCTCCTACGAGGGCGCCGTCGATGTCCGGCTGACCCAGTAGCGCCGCCGCGTTGGCGGGCTTGACGCTGCCGCCGTACTGGATGCGGACCTTGTCCGCCTCGTCGCCGGCCAGGTCCCTCAGCAGTTCGCGGATGTCAGCGTGGACCTGCTGGGCCTGTTCGGTGGTGGCGGTGCGGCCGGTGCCAATGGCCCACACGGGCTCATAGGCCACCACCAGGGAGCCGATCTCCGCGGCGGTGAGGCCTGCCAGGGCGGCGCGGGTCTGTCCGCCCACCACGTCCATGGTCCGGTCCGCCTCACGTTCGGCCAGGGTCTCGCCCACGCAAACGATGGGGAGCAGTCGGGCATCCAGAACCGCCCGGGTTTTGACGTTGACGCCTTCGTCGGTCTCCCCGAAGAGCTGCCGCCGCTCGGAGTGGCCCACGATGACGAATTTGCAGCCCACGTCCTTGAAGAAGGTCGGCGAGATCTCGCCGGTGTAGGCGCCGGAGGTCTCGTGGTAGCAGTTCTGACCGCCCAGCAGCACGGATGTGGATTTCAGGGCCTGGGCCACGGGATACAACGCCGTGGATACAGGGGCCACGCCCACTTCAACGCCCGGGGCTTGGGCAGCGCCGGCCGCTACGCCATTGGCCAGGGCTACGGCCTCGGCGATGGTCTTGTTGAGCTTCCAGTTGCCGCATACAAAGGGGACACGACTCATTGGTTCATTCCTTACTTTCCCAGTGCCGCAACGCCCGGAAGAATTTTTCCCTGGACCAACTCCAGGGAGGCGCCGCCGCCGGTGGAGATGTGATGGATTCGCTTCGCTACGCCGGCCTGGTTGATGGCGGATACAGAATCCCCGCCGCCCACCACGGACACGGCCTCGCTCTGGGCGACAGCTTTCGCCAGGGCGAAGGTGCCCTCGGCAAAAGCGGCTCGCTCGAACAGGCCCATGGGCCCATTCCAGAAGATCGTCTTGGCTCTCAGAACCACGTCGGCAAAGGACTGGCGGGTCCGGGGGCCCACGTCAAGGATTACGTCTTGGGCGCCCACATCCGCGATGGCCACCACCCGGCCGCTTTCGGCCTCCAGGCTGTCGGCCACCACCACGTCCGTGGGCAGGTGAAGCGCCACCTTGCGCGCCGCCGCCCCGGCCATGATGTCCTTGGCCAGGTCCACCTTGTCGGACTCCACCAGGGACTTACCCACGGTGTAGTCTTGGGCGAGCAGGAAGGTGTTGGCCATGGCGCCGCCGATGCACAGCGCGTCCACGCGGTCCAGGAGGCTGCGCAGAACCAGGATCTTGTCCGACACCTTGGCGCCTCCCAGCAGCGCCACCAGTGGGTGATCAGGAGATTCGAGCAGCTCAGCGAAGACCTGCAGCTCCCGTAGCATCAAGAAACCAGCCGCCTTTTCGGCGGCGTGCATGGGCACCCCCGCGGTGGAGGCGTGGGCCCGGTGGGCGGTACCAAAGGCGTCGTTGACGTAGACATCACACAGGGCAGCAAGATCCTTGCCCAACTGAGGGTCGTTCTTCTTTTCGCCCGGGTGGAAGCGCAGGTTCTCCAGCAGGAGCACCTCGCCCTCTCGGAGGGCCTGGACACGGTTCTTGGCGCCGTCCCCCACCACCTCGTCCACCAGGGTGACGGGCTTACCGAGCAGCTCGGCCAGGCGGGCCGCCACGGGCTCCATGCTGAGCTTCGGATCGGGCTCTCCCTTGGGGCGGCCCAGGTGAGACGCCAGGATCAGCCGGGCGCCCTCTTTCATGCAATGTTGGATGGAGGGAAGCGCCTTGCGGATGCGGGTGTCGTCGGCCACCTCACCGGCAGGGGTGAGGGGGACGTTGAAGTCCACCCTCATAAAGACCCGCTTGCCCGCGAGATCGACGTCCTCCAGAGAGGTGATATCGTCTATGAGTCCCATGAACCTGTGGTCCTAGAGCTTGCTGGCCACGTAACCCGCCAAGTCCAGCAGGCGCGCGGAGTAGCCCATCTCATTGTCGTACCAGGACAGCACCTTAACCAGGTTGCCCTTGACCATGGTGCTGGGCAGGTCCGCCGTGGAGGAGGCTGTGTTGCCGTTGTAGTCGATGGACACCAGGGGCTCGTCGGAGACGAACAGGAAGCCGGCCATGGATCCTTCGGCCGCGGCGCGCAGGCTGGCGTTCACCTCATTGATGTCGGCAGGGGTCTTTTTTACATAGGCTGTCAGATCCACCAGGGAGACATTGGGTGTGGGCACGCGGATGGACATGCCGTCGATCTTGCCGTCGAGGTCCGGGATCACCAGACCGATGGCGCGGGCGGCGCCCGTGGTGGTGGGGATCATGGACACGGCGCCGGCCCGGGACCGCCGCGGGTCCTTGTGCGGGGCGTCCAGGAGGTTCTGGCCGTTGGTGTAGCTGTGGATCGTGGTCATTACCGCCGTGTCGATACCGAACTCGTCGTGGAGCACCTTGGTGATGGGGGCCAGGCAGTTGGTGGTGCAGGACGCGTTGGAGATTATATGGTGGGCGGCCGGATCGTAGCTCTCGTGGTTGACTCCCATGACGAAGGTGCCGTCCGGACCTGAGGCCGGGGCGGAGATGAGCACTTTATTTGCGCCCGCCTCAATGTGCAGGTTGGCCTTGGCGCGGTCGCGGAACAGGCCCGTGCACTCCAGCACGATGTCGACGCCAAGCTTTTTCCAGGGCAGGTTGGCGGGATCGCGCTCAGCAGTGATCTGGATGGCTTTGCCGCCGATGATCAGGTTGCCGCCCTCCTCATGGGCATCGGTGAAGCGGCCGTGGACCGAGTCATAGCGCAGCATGTGCACGAGATCTTTGGGGTCCATCAGATCGTTGACGGCCACCAGCTCGAGCTCGGGGTGTTTGTCCAGCAGCCGTACGACACAGCGACCAATACGTCCAAAACCATTGATGGCAATCTTCGTCATAACACCAGTCCTCCTGGGGTTCAGTAAGCGAGGGGCACCTGAGGGCACCGTTTCACGGAAGGTGGAAGATAGTCACTGACCGGGCTCGCGTCAATAGTAAGGGTATGGTGAGGGCAAGGTATGGGTAAGGTAGGGTCGCGGCCATGTGTTTCGCGAACCATCGACCCGCGAGATGGGTCAGTGGGGTGGGGATCCGAGCCCCGGGAGCAGGGCGTCGAGGATCTGGTGGGCTATCGCATCCTTGGAGGCCAGCGAGAGGGGCTCCGGGTCGGCGTTGGGACGCACCAGCACCACGCGGTTGGTGTCCGCGGCGAAGCCCGCGTCCGGCTCGCTCACGTCGTTGGCCACCACCAGGTCGCAGCCTTTTTCCTGTAGCTTTCGCTGGGCCTCCATGACGGGATCCCCGGTTTCAGCGGCGAATCCCACCAGCAGCGGGCGCGTCCCTTTCCGGCGTCGCCCCAACTCGGCCAGGATATCCGTGGTGCGGTGCAGGGGCAGCGAATCGGAGTCCCCGGCGTCCTGTTTCTTGAGCTTTTTCGGGGCCACGGTCTCGGGTCGCCAGTCCGCCACGGCGGCGGCCATGATGACCAGGTCCATGGAGTCGACCCGACCCTCCACTGCCTCCGCCATCTGGGCGGCGGTCTCCACGTCCACGCAGGTCACGCCCAAAGGAGGCCGCAGGTGATGCGGTCCGCAGACCAGGGTCACCCGGGCGCCTCGTCCGGCGGCGGCCCGTGCCAGGGCGAAGCCCATCTTGCCCGTGGAGCGGTTTGACAGAAAACGCACGGGGTCCAGGGGTTCCCGGGTGGCGCCGGCGGTGATCAGCACCTGCTGCCCCGCCAGATCGGAGGGCAGGAGCACGCCGCCGGCCGCCTCCAGAATGGCCGGTGGCTCGGCCATGCGTCCCGCCCCGTAGGTGCGGCAGGCCAGATCGCCCTCGTCGGGGCCCACGAAGTGTACGCCTCGGTTTTTGAGCAGCGCCAGGTTGTCCCGGGTGGCCGGGTGCTGCCACATGTTCACGTTCATGCCCGGGGCCACCAGCACCGGGGCTGTGGTCGCCAGCAGCACCGCGCCGAGCAGATCATCAGCCAGGCCATGGGCCATCCGCGCCAGGAAACCGGCCGTGGCCGGGGCCACCACCAGCAGCTCCGCGAGCTCGGCTAGACGGATGTGCTCGATGACGCCGGGCTCGGCGGCATGAAACAGGTCCGTGGACACCGGGTTGCCCGACAGGGCCTCGAAGGTGACCCCCCCCACGAATCGCTGGGCCGCCGGGGTCATGACCACATGTACGTCCGCGCCGGCGCGGATGAATCCGCGGCAGAGCTCGGCCGACTTGTAGGCGGCGATACCGCCAGTGATGCACAGCACGATGCGGCGGCCCGCCAGAGAGTTTCTCTCGTCCATGGCCTCACGGTACCGGGGGCCGCCATGGTCACGCAAGGGTTTTTGCACGGGGTTTTTGCGCGGCTCCCTCCCCTGCGCTAAGCTGGGGTGGTGGATCCTAAGCGTAGCGTTTTCTGGGTGGTGATGTTGGTCACCGGGGCGATGGGGGGCGTGGCCTTGGCCGCGCCCCGGCGCGCAAGGCTCCTGTCGGCCAAGCGGGGCTCGGCCGCCTGGAAGAGGGCGAACCCGTCGAGGGTGGTCCGCCCGTCTGCGCCCCGGGTGGGTCGCCGGGCCGCCCCGGTGATCAACCTGCTCAATCTGCACACGGGCGAGCGGCTCCCCGTGGTGGGGGGGCGGTTGCCCTCGCGCCGTCTGACGAACCGCTTTTTCCGCTGTCGTTGGACTGGGCGTCGCACCGCCATGGCGCCCGAGCTTCTGCGTTGGGTGGTGGAGGCGGCGCTGCACTTCGGCGCCCGGGAGGTGCATATCGTGTCGGCCTTCCGCCACCCCAAGTTTAACGAGATGCTACGCAAGAAGGGTCGCCAGGTCGCCCGGCGAAGCAACCACCGCCTGGGCAAGGCGGTGGATTTCAACCTCGTGGGTGTCGCGGTGGACCGCCTTGTGGCCTACCTCAAGCGCCGTAAGTTAGGCGGCATCGGCCGGTACCCGCACTCCAAGTTCGTACATCTGGACACCGGTCGCTACCGCACCTGGGGTGGAAGGTAGCCGAAAATCGGACCCTTAGGCGGCTGGCGCAAATAACCTTGTCATCTGGAACCCGATCCATCGCGACTGCCCGCGTTCCTCGTCGGTTGCATACGCAGAGTATGCGCCCTCCTCGCGCCTTGGCTGCCGCGCGCCTCGTGTCCCAACTTGATAAGTTTATTCACGCCAGCCGCCTTACTGTGGATCCCGGCAGCAGCGGAATCCCTTGGCTGAGATGTTCCAGGTGGGCACGAAGTCGCAGCGGTGGTTGGACAGGGAGTTGGCGCAGTTGAAGGCGCCGCCCCGGAAGGGGTACTGGTCTGGGGCGTCGACGACTTCCCAGACGTTGCCGTTCATGTCATAGAGGCCGAAACCGTTGATGCAGCCGGGGGAGGTGCCCGTGGCATCGACGTGGAACACACCCCCGCACTGGGACCAGCAGAAGGCATAGGGGCACTCGGGCTGGGCGGCGCAGGTGGCGTGGGAGCAGTTGCAGCGGGTGTCGATTCCGTTACAGGTGGCCGGTTCGTAGTCATCCCCGTAGCCATAGATGGTCTGGGAGGGGCCCTGGCAGGCGGTCTGCCACTCGGCGGCGGTGCACAGTCGTTTGCAGTCGGCCTGACAGGCGAGGTCGGCCTCGCCCGGAGTGAGCACTGAGGACCACCAGGGGATCCGGTCAGGCGCGGACACGGCGAAGGAGTCGTCCACACCGGGGCTCAAGGAGGTGGCGTCGGGTCGCGAGGCCTCCCAGATGTCGATACAGTAGGTTCCGTCCACCAGCACCATGTCAGGTGGGCAGGACGGTGGCCCGGTGCCGCCGTCGGGGCAGTTGGCGTCACTTCCCACGGCGGCGTCGGCGCTGGCGTCGCCTGCGTCGGCGCTGGCGTCGTCTGGGGCCGCGTCGGATCCGGCGTCGCCCGGGTTCGCGTCGATCAGGCTCACATCGGGCCGCGCGTCGAGTACGGCGTCGGGCGCGGCGTCGAGGGAGGCGTCGAGTGCGGCGTCCGCTTCCCAGGCTGCGTCGGCTCCGGGCCCGGGCCCGGGGGGGTCGGGCTCGCAACCGGGCCCGGACCCGACGATCACGGCCAGCGTCCCGAAGACGAAGATTTGTTTCCGAGCATGAAGGCGGCTTTGGGAACGGTTTGGTAGCACGACAATAGGAGTATACCAGCCCGGACCGGTTGACCCAACCCAAGGTGATATCCAATGCGACACCGATGGACCTCTCCGGGGCAAATCCCTTGACAAAACCGTCGTGGGCGATTGATCTATTGGGTCCGGTCGCCCCTGTGGGCGGTCACCCAAATTGAACCGCTGCGGAGCATTGCGGTGTACCTGACGAGCTTGATGCATAGGGGTGATCTGTTCGATATCACCCTGCGATGGTTGAACGATGACCTGCAGCCCGAGGACGGGCGGCGGCTCACGGAGATCTTTCTGTACGAGTCCATGGTCTCGTGTCCCACGGTGCAGGACTATATGCTGCGCTTCTTTCAGCGGCTTTATGGGGTGGGTCTCTCGGTGGAGCGTGTGCATCAGAAGCAGGACCTGCGGCAGCGGATCATCGAGAGCGTGCACGCACCCAACCCACGCATTAACTTCCTTGTGTCCGCCTTTCGGGAGAGTCCGGAGGAGTTCTTCCCGCGGTTGCCTGTCGACGCCGTGCTGCTCTTCGCGCCGGGCCACCGGCTGGTGTCGGTGAGCCGGATCAAGCGACCGGCGCGGGTGGCGGAGAAGACCGCGTATCGTATGGCCGACGCCCTGGCGAACATGATCCGCAGTGAGGCTGAGCTCTACGCCTCGGACCGTGCGGTGGCCCGGGGGGTGAACCTCACGCAGCTCATTTCCACCCAGGAGCAGATGCGGTCCGACTTCATGTCAGCCGAGCGGCGTGTGGCGGCCGGGTTCCGCAACGGCGAGATCTCCCTGGACCGGCGCGACCTGACCATCAACGACATCATCGGTTTCAAAATCATCGGTGACGCTCAGGAGCTGGATTGGGCCGAGCAGATGCTCGCGGAGGAGCCCCACGTGACGGTGGTGGAGCGGGAGGTACACCGCGGCCACTACAACGCCACCAACCTGCAGGTGGACGTGGAGCTGCCCCCGGTGGGACAGCTCGTGGACGAGGCTCGGGACATGGATTGGAGCGCGGCGGCCTCTCGCGGTCTGGATCCCGAGGATGCGCGAAAGAACTTCCCGCGGTTCGTTGAGAGTGGCGCGCGGACGGTGCGCACCGAGGTGATCTTGACCACCTTCCCCGAGCTCATTGAGTCCGAGCTGGGGCGGTCCCTGCACGAGCTGCGCATTCTGCGGCTACGGGAGCGGCAGGTCTACTCCGGACGCATCGCTGAGAACGCACGGTATCTCATCGAGTACCTGCTTGCCGTGGCCTACTCGCCCACGGTGCGGGTCCCGGAGCTGCCCATCAAGATGTGGGGGCGCTACCTGCCTGAGACCCTCGGGAACGCCATCCGACGTCTCCACGGCATCGAGTCCACCGGGGTGCTTCTTCGAAGCTTCACCCTCGCTGCCCCGCCGGTGTCGGGCACGTTTCACTAGGCTTCGCTCTGGGGTCTCTCGGTGGTCTACGGGCCGGTCAGGCGGAGGCCGAGGCCCACCAGGAAGACGGCTGCGCACAGGATCGTCACGATGATGGCCCAGCCGGGGACGCCGGCGACACCTTGAGAGATCCAGGTGGACTGGAGCATGGAGGCGCTGGCTTCGGACTGGCCGGCTCGGCGAGAGCGGACGGCGAGGGGCTCGTCGATGGTGGCGTGGGAGCCTGTGCCTTCCATGCGGCTCACCACGGGGAGGTCGCCCTGGAGCCGGGAGGTGATGGCCTCAAGGGCGGGGACCAGATCGGCGAAGTCCGGGCGGTCGTCGGACTCGATGGCCATCATGCGTTGGCAGAGGTCGGCCAGGTCGGGATCCACGTCGGGGATCTCATCGGCCAGGTGAGGGCGAGGATCGTTCATGTGGCGATTGATAATCGCCATATAGGTGTTCGAGCCCTCGGCCGAGCGGAAGGGGGGGCGGCCGGCGATGAGGTGGTAGAAGGTACAGCCCAGGGAGTAGATGTCGGCGCGGCTGTCCATATCGTCGCCGCGGGCCTGCTCGGGGGCGATATAGTCCGGCGTGCCCACCACCACCCCGGCGGCGGTAAGCTCGGGATCGACGTTGATCTGCTTGGCCAGGCCGAAGTCAGTCAGCTTCACGTCGCCGTCCTCGGTGACGATGATGTTGGCCGGCTTGATGTCCCGGTGCACCAATCCTTTGATGGCCGCGGCGCGCAGACCGCGGATAGCCAGGAGGATGACTTGGGCCGCCTCGCGGGGGGCCACGGGGCCCGAGTCCTTGACCAGACCGGAGAGATCCCTGCCGGGGAGGAACTCCATGACGAAATAGGGCAGGCCGGCGTGCTCGTCGATGCCGTAGACATGCACTACGTGGGGGTCGGAGATCATGGCCATGGCCCGGGCTTCCCGCTCGAATCTGGTGCGGAGCTCGGGGTTGCCACGGTGCCCTTCGGCCAGGATCTTCAGCGCCACGTCCCGTCCCAGCCCAGCGTCGTGCGCCAGGTACACTTCTCCCATGGCGCCGCGACCGAGACGCTCCATGATTGCGTACTTGCCGATGCGCTCACCGGCGCCAAAATCTCGCGGACGGGGGGTCATACCGAAGCCATAATACGGGCTCCGGGGCGTAGGGGCAAGACCAGGAGAGTAGGGAACAGGAGGGGGCACGGTCGCCCGAACCGATGGGCGACCGCGTCTAGGACGCCAGAGTTACGGTGCGGTGAAGGTCAACGAGACGGTGCCTCCGGCGCCCGCCCCGAAGGCCTGAACCACCAGGCGATAGTCGCCAGGGCTGACGGTGGCCGAGATCTGGCCGCTTGAATCGGGGTATAGGTCGGTACAACTGACTTCGGTGCACGTGCTGTCGTCCTCGAAAAGACTGTACTGGACGTCGCCGGCGCCGTGGTCCACGTCGATGAGGAGGGTACCGGCGGTGGCGACGGTGAACGCATACACGTAGTCCTCACCACCGCCGCCGCCTGCGTCCGCGACGCAGCTCAAATCCAGGACAGAGTGGGACTCGCCGGACAGGTTGATCTCTGCGTCGAGGCCGGTGCCGCTGGCGAGCGTGCCCAGACTTTCGTCCGACGGGTAGGTGCAGGCCGGGGCTGCGGGGCTCAAGGTGCAGTCGTTCTCACAGCCGTCCACTGCGGTGGAGTTGCCGTCATCGCACTCCTCGCCAGGGTCCTTGATGGAGTTACCGCACACGATGGGGTGGCTGGAGACGGTAAAGTTGTAGTCCTGGGGGGGGGCGTTGGCGATGTTTGCAAAGATCACCATGACGATTTCGGTGGCGTCCACGCTTCCCGTGCCCTGGACCGAGGGGCAGGAGCTGCCATTACTGATGGCCCCACCCAGCAAGTTGACCATGCCCGTATCGAGGAACTGGAAGGACAGGTTCAGCTCGGTGCAGTCAGTCAGGGTGCCTCCGACAACGGTCGCGTCCAAGGCGTGGCCCGCCGGAACCGTGAAGGTGTAGAAATCCACCGGCATTTCGTAATCCACCGATTCGTCCGCGGGGCACAGTACGCCGCCGCCGGTGAGGGGGAAGGTGCCGGTGAGCGGCGTGGCCGTGGCCTCGGAGTCGTCGTCCTCGTTTGCGTCGTCGGTGCACTCCCAGGTGCAGTCGGCGGCGCATCCGTCGCCGTCGGTGGTGTTGCCGTCGTCGCACTGCTCAGCGCCGGCTACTGTGCCGTCGCCGCAGATGAGGACATCGATGCTGACTTCGGCCGTGCCGCTATCGCCGTAGCCGTCCACAACGATGTAGACGACGTCACCGGCGGTGGCGCTGACTTCGATGAACGACTGGTAGGCATCGTTCGAGTCATCGTTGCAGGCAATCTCGGTGTTGATGGGATCGGTGCAGTCGGTGAAGGCGACCAGCAGCGTGTCGTAGTCGGTGCCGGGGTTCATCGTGGAGATGGCGTAGTCCGCGGTGGACGGAGCGATGAAAGACAGCAGCGTGTCTGGTGCGTCTTCTTCGCTACAGGAGCCGGTGAAGTCGTCGTTCGCGGTGGAGGTGTCCACCGTGGTGGTGGATCCGATGCTCGAGGTCACGTCCGTCGCGGGGACGGGGCAGCCCGACGTGCAGCCGGTGGTGACGTAGTCGTCGCAGGTGGCATTGCAGGCCAGGGTGCCGCCGGTGAAGGCGCCCACGTCCGAGCAGGTCTGGCCGTCCAGATTCGTGTCGTCGCAAATTTCGCCCACTTCGATCTGTCCATTTCCACAGCCGGTGCAGTTCGACACATCGAAGGTGCAGGTGGAGGTACAGGTGACTGCTCCGCCCTCCATTCCCAGGCTCGAGCAGTCCACGTCACCGACATCGGTGCCGTCGCAGTCCTCACCGAGGTCGGTGACGCCGTTTCCGCAGAGGTCGGTTCCGTTGTTGTTGTTCCCGACCGTGTCGTCGTCGCTGCAGGCCATCAGGCTAATGCTCAGGGCACCGGCCATCAGACAAGCCAGCATGGCTTTGCTACGCATTTTTTCGCTCCTTGTTAGGGTCCTAACGGAAATCTATTTGGGGGCGTTTAGAAGGGTTCTAGGTCACCGACGCCCGATGTTGGCAATTCCTAGGAATAATGTAAGCCAATAAGATATGGCTTCTCCACAATGTTTGTCAACGGTTTGTCGGATTATCGGTCGGCCGTGGGTCTAGCGTTGGAGTCGGCGGATCATGCGGATGAGGCGGTTGCCGACCTTCTTACTGAGGGGCCCGGAGGTCTTCCAGCGCAGGCGGCGGTTCTTGTCGAAGACGAAGATGTTGGAGCGGCCATTGCGGAACCCCCATTGCTTCATCATCTTGCCTGTGCGGTCACACAGAATGATGGACCCGGTCTTCTTCATCTCTTTTTTGATCACCATGTTGATGATGAAGTTCGGCACCGCGGTCTCCTGGAAGTTGGCGATACCGATAGAGGTGTAGGTGGCGGCCTTGAGCTTGCCCGCGTTGCGCTGCTTCTTGAGCTTGTTCTTGATCCAGCGGTTCTGCTCTTTGGAGTTCTTACCCTCGTACCAGACCACGAGCACGTTCGTCTTGAACGAGCCCATGGTGTAGGTCTTCCCCTTGGAGTCCTTGAGATTGAAGTTGCTGGCTTTGTCACCGACCTTGAGGCCCCCGGCCATGGCAGCGGTGGGGATCAGGAGGATACTCAAGGCAAGAGCGATGCGGGTCATCATGGGATCTCCTTTTTGGGCCTACTATTCTGGTCTAGACGGTACTGGCTATTATAAATTCACGACCCCTTCGGACACAAGGGTTGTGACGCGGCACTTTCTACAAATACGAATCTTCGCGTCGCGAGAGGGACTCGAATCGGGTGTACTTGCCCAGGAAGGCGAGGTTGCTGGTGCCCGTGGGACCGTTTCGCTGCTTACCGATGATGAGCTCGGCCTCACCGGGCTTCTGCGACTTTTCCTTGTTGTAAAAATCGTCCCGATAGATGAAACCAATGAGATCTGCGTCCTGCTCGATGGCGCCAGACTCCCGTAGATCCGATAGGTTGGGCCGCTTGTCCTCGCGCTTTTCCACCTGGCGGTTGAGCTGAGACAGCGCCATCACCGGAAGGTCGAGCTCCTTGGCCATGGCCTTGAGCCCGCGGGAGATCTCCGACACCTCCCGTTCCCGGCTCTCCATGGCCCGACCGGTGGAGGTGAGGGCCTGCATGAGCTGCAGGTAGTCGATGATCACCAGCCCCTTGGGAGCTTCCACCTGCGCGGGATCCTGATCTACGAAGATCTGCCGGTCCGAGCGCCACTGCCGGCACTTGGACCGCACCTGTTGCAGGGAGGCCGAGGGGGTGTCGTCGATATAGATCTTGGCCGGGTCGATGCGGCTCGCCGCCGCTGTGAGCTGTTTCCAGTCCTCGGGGCTGAGCTGGCCCTTTCGCAGCCGGTCGGCCTCCACCCTGGCCTCGGAGCAGACGATGCGTTCCACCAGCTGCTCCTTGGTCATCTCCAGGGAGAAGATGATCACCGGGATGTCGTGCTCGATGGCGGCGTAGGCGCCCATGTTCAGGGCCAGGGCGGTCTTGCCCATGGAGGGCCGGGCGGCGATGATGTTCAGGGAGCCGGGCTGCAGCCCATTGGTCATCTTGTCGAAGTCATCGAAGCCCGTGGGCACCCCGGTGATGTCGCCCCCCTTGCCCCGGGCCTCAAGCAGCTTGAAGGTGTGCTGAAGGATAGGGCGCACGTGCTCGTAGGACATGGCCCTTGAGCCCTGGGTGATCTGGAAGAGCGCTTGTTCGGCCAAACCGAGGAACTCGTCCGCCTCGCCGTAGTCGCCATATCCTTCCGCGGCGATCTCCGTGGTGACCTGGATGAGCCGCCGCACCAAGGCTTTGTCCCGCACGATGCCCACATAGTGCATGACGTTCTCGGTGGTGGGGACTCGGGTGGTGAGCTCCAGCAGGTAGTCCATACCGCCGGCCTTCTGGAGCGTTTCGGTGCGCTCTAGCTGCTCTTCCAGGGTGATGGGATCGAGGGGCTTGCCGACCCGGTCCACCTCGGCCATGGCCGCGAGGATGATCTGGTGGCGGGGGGAGTAGAAGTCCTCCTCATTGATGTGGCCGACGACCTGGTGGTACAGGTCATTTCGTAGCAGGATCGCCCCCAACACCGAGGCCTCTGCCTCGATGGCGTTGGGTAGCGTTCGGCCGCCCCGGGGGGGAGGCGCTTGGGGGTGGTCTCCTCGCACGGTCCCTGACACGGTCCATCCCCTCCAAGAGCGGCGATCGATTTGTGAGGGTTGTGTGGTTCGCTAGGGCTCTACTCAGCCTTTACGACCCAGACCTTGACTTCGCCGGCCATCTCCGGACCCAGCTTCACCGTCACCGTGAAGACACCGAGGCTGCGGATGGGCTCCGCGATCTCGATCTTACGGCGGTCAACGGTGATGCCCTCCACGGACAGGGCGTCCGCGATCTCCCGGTTTGTCACCGAGCCGTAGAGACGATCCTCATCGGAGGTGTTTTTGGAGATGGTGACGCTGATCCCGGCCAGCTTCTCAGCCAGGGTCCGGGCGTGCTCAAGCATCTTCTCGCGCTTCTGATCGATATTGCGTCGCTCGTGGTCGAGGCGCTTGAGATTACGCGGCGTGGCCTCCACGGCCATGCCCCGGGGGATGAGGTAGTTGCGTCCGTAGCCGCGCTTGACGGCCACGAGCTCACCCATCTGCCCCAGGTTCAGAATGTCTTCTTGCAGAATAACCTGTATTGGCATGGGATACTCCTAACGCCCGGTGGCCTTGAAAGGCATGAGCGCCAGCATGCGGGCCCGTTTGATGGCCCGACTCACGCCCCGCTGGTGCTTGGCGCAGTTGCCGGAAATCCGCCGCGGGACCAGCTTGCCACGCTCGGTGATGAAGTATCGGAGCACCTGGGGACTCTTGTAGTCGATGACGAGGCTCTTGTCGGCGCAGAAGCGGCACACCTTGCGGCGGCCGAAGCGGCGGCGCATTCTCCTTTTTCGGAACTCCATGACTAGGCCTCCTCTTTGTCGTCGGACGTGTCAGGCGCCTTGGGGGCCTCGTCCTTGGCTTCGGCCTTGGGGGCCTCTGGCTTGGCTTCGGCCTTGGGAGCCTCTGGCTTGGCTTCGGCCTTGGGAGCCTCTGGCTTGGCTTCGGCCTTGGGGG
>JAOZUO010000209.1 GCA_029938605.1 Deltaproteobacteria bacterium
TGACGGAATGTGGAAGGACGCTGGAAGGACGCAGCCATGAGAAAGCCCGACGACGACCCGGTGATCCTCGCGAAGGTGATCGACCTCGAACAGGCCCGGGTCCGTCGTGACGAGGGGGGGCGCTCCTGCGAGGACTCTTCTGGCCAACCGGCGAGTGAGCCGGACCCCGAGCTCATCCGGGTGCAGGGGGATCGCATGCGCCAGATGGAGCGCACCGCACGCAAGCGTCGTCGGCTCCTGGAGCGAACCGCGGGTCAACGAGCCGCCGCTTCCCGGTATCGCATCCAGGTCCGGGTGGCGGACCGGTTAGCTCGCATCGAGGCCGAGCTGGAGGCCGAGATCGCCCGTCTTCGTCTGGCGTACGCCCAGGGGCGGAGCAACGCCAGGAGCGACCTGTGGATGTGGCCCACCGCGGCGGCGTCGCTGCTGATCCTGGTCGCCGGTCTGGCGTACTTCGCGGGAACTCAGCAGCCTCATGCGCTGCCCGTTGGGGTCGTATCTTCGCCGATTGCATCCAAGCCCGTGGCATCTTCGCCGATTGCATCCAAGCCCGTGGCATCCAAGCCCGTGCCCCAGCAACCCGACGTGCACGTCCAGGTCATCGGCGCGCAGGCGCCGAGGAGGCACCCCATAGATCGATAGTCATCCACTGCGTCGGCGTCCAGCCAGCGGCCCATTACACACAAACACGCTGCCTGCATTGGGGCTGTGGTTGGGCGTCCGGCGCAATGGTTTCCACTCTGGGGCGTAACAGGCTGGTGACCGAGAAAGACTGGTTCCAGTACGTCGTCTAGGTCAGCTTCGCCAGCCAATCCAACCAGCCTTGCAGACCGTCGCCGGTTTTGGCGGAGAGGCGGAAAATGGGCAGGTTGGGATTCAACGCCCGAGCGAACCGCTCGGCGCGCTCGACGTCGAAGTCCAGGTGGGGCAGCAGGTCGATCTTGGACAGGACCATGGCGTCGGCCTTGTGAAAGGCCTCGGGATACTTCTCGGGCTTGTCATCGCCCTCGGTGACGCTGAGCACGGTCACGTCCGCGCCCTGTCCCAGGTCAAAGCCGGCCGGGCAGATGAGGTTGCCCACATTCTCCACAAACACAAGCGCGCCGGCGGGCGGGTCCAGATCCTGTAGAGCGTGGCCTACCTGATGGGCATTCAGGTGGCAGGCTGAGCCGGTGTTGATCTGGACCACGGCCACGCCCGTGGCAGCGATGCGCCGAGCGTCGTTGTCGGTTTGCTGGTCCCCCTCCACCACGGCCAGGGGGCGATCGCCGCCCTGCAGCTCCCGTAGGGTTCGCTCCAGGAGGGTGGTCTTGCCCGCCCCGGGGGAGCTGATGAGGTTTACGACCGCAACCTCGCGTGCGCGCAGCCAGTTCCGGTTCTGGGCGGCCAGGGCGTCGTTGGCCGCCCGCACGTTTTGCCGGATCTCCACCACCCGCGTCTCGCCGTGGTCGTGCGAGTGGTCATCAGAGGTCTGTATCTGTCCGCATCCACATTCGTCGCACATCGTAGGGTCTCCAGCCTCCGGTGGTTCTATTCCACATCAATGGTACGCACCGCAAGCTCCTGCCCGGCGCGGATTGCGTTGGCGAATCCGCCGCAGCGAGAGCAGGTGTCCAGCAGGTCCCGCATGGCGAACTCCTGGTCACAGGTGTCGCACCAACCTCGGGCCTCGATGGGCTCGATGCACAGCTCCGCGCCCTCCACCAGCGTGCCCTTGCAGGCCATTGGGAAGCAGAACTCCAGTGAATCCGCCACGATCCCGGATAGCCCGCCCACGTCCACCACCACCCTGGCCACCCGCGTGGCCCCGACTTTTCGGGCCTCGGAATCCGCCACCTCGACGATGGCCTGCGCGATGCTCAGCTCATGCAATTTGGGACGGAACCTTAGAGGCCGGAAGACGGCGGGACGCAGACCTTGGTGCTGGTACCGTCGATGATCACGACGTTGGCCGAGCAGTTGGATTCGTTGTCGGCGGTGCGGTGATTGTTGCAGTCCGCCTTGTCCACACAGGTCAAGAAGCAGTAGTTGGTGACGTCTTCTTCCACGCACACCGACCCGTCCGGGCAGTCGGCGTTTCCGAGGCAGCTCGCGTCTCCGCAGTAGCCGCCCGCGAACTCCGTGAGGCAGTCCAGGGGCTCGGTGTCGTCGTTGTCGTCGTCGCAGTCCGCGACCACGGAGCACTCGGCGCCGATGAACCGGTCGTCGGCTTCATTGCCATCATCTCCACAGGAGACGGCCGCGGCCAGGGAGCCCACGACAAAAAGGGGCAGCAGGATTTTGAGGGTCGGTTGTTTTACCAGCATGTTCTTCTCCATTGGTTACGAGAGATCACCAGTGGGATCATAGACCGTGTGGCGTCATTTTTCCTCACTATTCGGCAGATTCTTGTTCGAAAACGTAGCGATAGACCAGCCCCGCAACCACGGCGCCGGCGGCCGGGGCCAGCCAGAACAGCCAGAGCTGCGCCAGGGCCCAACCGCCCACGAACAGGGCCGGTCCGGTGGAGCGGGCCGGGTTCACCGAGAGGTTGGTGACGGGGATCCCGATGAGATGGATGAGTGTTAACCCCAGGCCGATGGCGATGGGGGCGAGTCCCGCCGGGGCGCGCTTGTCCGTGGATCCCAGGATGATCGTCAGGAACATGAAGGTGAGCGTGACCTCGGCCACGAGCGCGGATAGGAGCGTGTACTTACCGGGCGAGTGTGCTCCGTACCCATTGGCGGCGAAACCGCCAAGGTCGAACCCCGGTTTTCCAGACGCGATAAGGTACAGCGCGGCCGCGGCCAATCCGGCTCCCAGGAGCTGAGCGGCGACGTAGTGGGGGATCTCCTTCGCCGGGAACCGCCCCCCCGCCACCAGGCCCACCGTCACGGCCGGGTTGAGGTGACAGCCGGAGATGTGTCCGATGGCGTAGGCCATGGTCAAAACCGTGAGCCCGAAAGCCAGAGAGACGCCGAGCCAGCCTATGCCTACCCCCGGAACCCCCGCGGCGAGCACGGCGGCGCCACAACCCCCAAATACCAACCAGAACGTGCCAATCACCTCGGCCAGGGCCCTTTTTGTAAGCGTCATCTTTTCCTCCATTTTTTGTCCCAAATTTGGAGTGTGGTCATGCAAGAGGTGAGCCGACCTTAGTCCAGCTTCGAGCCGTAGGGAACGAACGCAGTGAGAATGCACCGGTTTTTTCCTAGGTGTTCACTGGGGATGGTACCTGCCGCAGCAATCTTTTTCTTCAGTTTCTCATTCCTGAAACACTTTGGGGGCTGTCGTATGTCTCAGTCGTGAGACGGCTACTAGAAGGATAGGTTAGTCGAGACACATTTTCCCGGCCCCAGAGTTTTGCCGAACCAGTGACTGATCGAGTCACTCGGTTGTAATGGGCGGAAAACACTCCCAGTTTCTTTACAGTAAGAGGATTGGCTGTCTGAGTGCCGAGTATTATGGAACGGATTTTGCCTTGATAGTCTTCAATATTTTTTCAACATCATTGCAAAAGGACCGTGCCGAACCATGCAAACCATCAAGAAGATTCTCCCCATATACGCAGTCGCGCTTGTACTCGCTGCAGTCCTCCTGCTCATGAACGCTCGCACGGCTGCTGCCTCCGAGGTCGCCACTTCTAAGAAGTTTGGTATCGGCGGCATGTTGGGGGCCCCCACGGGCCTGTCCATGAAATACTACTTCAGCCCCAAGCACGCGTTGGATTTTGGAGTCGGCGTCGGCTTCTGGGGTGGGGCGGCGCTGTACGGTCATGTCGACTACAAATTCCATATCATGCTGACCCAGGCCAGCGCCTTTGATCTGCCGTTCTATTTCGGCGTGGGCGCCAAGCTCTCGATCTGGTTCACCGATCACCCTCACTCCTACTGGGGAGACAACGATGCTCGCACCGGTCGCGCTGGTTTCGGGATCCGTGTCCCGGTGGGCATCGCCTTCAACCTCAACAAGCTGCCGTTGGACATATTCATTGAGGTTGTGCCCGGTGTCGGCCTGTTCCCGGGAATCGGCGCCTTCGTGGATGGTGCCGTCGGAGTTCGTTACTACTTCTGATCGCCGCCGCCTCCAAGCACTCCCGAGGTTGACAACCTGCTCCATTTCTGGTCACTTTTCCGTACGTGAATACTGAACTGTTCGACACATATCCGGAAATTGTTGGCCGTAGTGCCACCATGGCTCACCTGTTGGAGGAGGTGACGCGGGTGGCGGCCATTGACGTCACCGTATTTATTGGCGGTGAAAGTGGCTCGGGCAAGGAGTTGGTGGCGCGTGCCTTACACCGGGTGAGTCGGCGGAGGGAAGGACCCTTTCTCGGAGTAAACTGCGGCGCCATCACCGAGACCCTGCAGGACAGCGAGCTCTTCGGCCACGAACGCGGCGCGTTCACCGGCGCGAACAAGCGTCACCTCGGTGTCTTTGAGCGGGCGGACCACGGCACGGTGCTTCTGGACGAGGTGGGCGAGCTGAGCCCCGCCACCCAGGTTCGACTGCTCCGGGTGGTCCAGGAGCGCGGGATTACCCGGGTTGGTGGGGACGAGTCCATTCCCATCGACATCCGCGTTATTTCGGCCACGAACAAGGATCTACGGGCTGAGGTCATCGCGGGGCGCTTCCGGGAGGATCTCTTTTACCGCTTGGTGGTGTACCCCATCTGGGTGCCTCCCCTACGGGACCGCACCGAAGATGTCCCTGTGTTGGCGAACCACTTCCTCGAGGCCGCGAAGGAGATTGTTGTCACCAGCGGCATCACGCCCGATGCCATGGCGGTCCTGAAGAAGTACTCTTGGCCCGGCAACGTACGGGAGCTCGAAAACGTTGTGAAGCATGTCTGCGTCAAGGCCGGTGGGCAGCCCATCCAAGTGGCCCACCTGCCCGCGTCTGTACGGGAAGAGACGGCCGCGTCCAACGGAGACTCCATCCCCATTCCAAAGCCAGGACCAGGCCCCACTCTTGGCGTGTTCGACGACGTGGCCGACGTCAGTGATTCGCCCTTCACGGTGCGGCTCCCCGTGGAAGGACAGCCCGGAGAGATGTTGGCCCACGCCGAGAAGGAGGCCATCCTGGCCACGTTGCTGGTTACCAGCGGCCGGGTGGTTGTGGCGGCGCGCAAGCTGGGTCTGAGCCGGGCCACCCTCTATCGAAAGCTCAAGAAGTACGGTATCGAGGCCCAGGAGTTTCGGGAGGCCACCGAGAAGATGGAGGGGACCGCCGCTGATTCTTGGCCCGGTGATGGGAACTAGCTGGTTACGAGTCTGGCGAGTTTGGTGATTTTCTGCGCAGACGGCGTAGGACCCGGGCCACGATTTTGGGGAGTTTTTCGCCCACGGTGCTCTGCGGTACGTAGTTGGAAAGGCCGAGGTTCAGGGCCCAGGTCATGAGCTCCATGTCGTCTTCGGGGCCCACGATGATGACGGGCCTGCCGGCGAGCAGACCCTCGGTGAGCTGTCCCGCCAGGGCAGAGAGGTGCGCTGACGGATCCGCGCGGAGGTCCACCACCGTGGCAGCGGGAATTTGGGAGCTGAGCTTTTGGAGGGCGTCTTCCAGCCCGGCGGCGGTCTCGACCACGTGGCCGTTTGCCTGCAGCAGCGTGGAGAGGGAGTCCCGGGCGCGGCCGTCGGGCTCAACGACCACCAACGGTCGGTACGAAGGGCGCGTCAGGCGTTCGAGTCGGGTGGCGCTGGGGGGGCGGCGCAGGCCCGCGGCGTCGGCTCGGCCGTCTCGGTCCTGCGCCGTGTCGGGGGACTGGCCGATAGAGGGCGGCTCGGACGCGGGCAACTGCAACCCGGCGAGCAGGTCCCTGTGGAACTCCGCCACGGTCTTTGGACGCTCGAAGCGGCTCTTGGAAAGGGTGCGTAGAGCGAGCGTCTCGAGGTGCGGGTGAATCGGGAGCTCGGTCTCCACAGTGGAGGGTGCCGGAGGCGCGTGGAACATGTGCCCGATGAGGATATCGGTGACGTTTTGGCCTCCGAAGGGCACTTCTCCGCAGAGCATCTCGTAGAGCATGATTCCCAGGGAGTACAGATCGCTCTGGGGATCCAGCTCCTCGCCGCGGATCTGCTCAGGTGACATGTACGCCGGCGTACCCGTGATGACGCCTTCCTGGGTGAGCTTCGCTTCGGTCTGGGGGCCGTAGAGGATGGCGAGGCCGAAGTCCACCACCTTGATGCCCTCTTTCCCGTCCGGGGCCAGGGACACCATCACGTTCTCCGGTTTGAGGTCTCTGTGCAAGACTCCGGAATCGTGGGCGTGTTCGAGCACATCCGCCACCTGGGACAGCAAATGGACCACGCGATGGTCCCCCAGGGGGTACTCGGAGTCGAGCACCTCGGCCAGGGTTCTCCCCGGGAGGAACTCCAGTGCAATGAAGAGCTGGCCCTCCCACACGCCGAAGTCGTAAACCGTCACCGCGCCCCGGTGACGGAGCCGACTGGCGGCCCGGGCCTCTCGGTGGAATCGCGCCTTCTGATCCTGCTCCGAGGCGAGGTGGCGGTGCATGAGCTTGAGCGCCACCGGACGATTGAGGCCAAGCTGCTCGGCTAGATACACGCGCCCGGCTCCGCCTTCTCCCAACAGCCTTTGCACCTCGAACTTGCCTGCCACGACAGCCCCCAGAAGGGGATCGGGGATCTCGTTGGGCTCGGCGGCCCAATGGGCGGCGGCGCGATCGGCGGCTGCAGCGTCAGAGGGCGCCTCGGCTCCGCAGCTTGCGCAGGTTGCGTCAGACTTCCGTGCGACGCTGCCGCAGACGGTGCAGGGCGGGGGTAGGGAGTCGTTTGTTGTCATGCGGGGCTCTCGCTCAATCCATGAGGGCGTACACCTGAACCGACTCCAGCTTTCCGACGAGGTTCTGGCTGCCCAGGGGTTCGCAGTCGAACTCGTCCGCCACCCGCTCGAAGGTCTCTTTGGTCATGAGCACCTGCCCGGGTCGGGCGATGGATTCGAGACGGGCGGCCACGTTCACCGCGTTCCCGATGACCGTGTACTCCATGCGTCTTTCAGAGCCGATGTTGCCGGCGATGGCTTGGCCCGTGTTGATGCCGATTCCCAACTGCAGCTCGCTGCCCAGCTCCTTGCGCCAACGGACGTTTCCGGTCTCGAGCCAGCGCATCATCTCCTCGGCGGCGCGGACGGCGCGCAGCGGTGTGTCCTCCTGGGGTCGAGGCACTCCGAAGACGGCCATGACGCAGTCCCCCATGAACTTGTCCACGATGCCGCCGTGGCGAAAGACGATCTCGGTCATGAAGGTGAATAGCTCGTTGAGCACCGCCACAACCTGCTCGGGATCGTGCTTCTCGGTCAGCGGCGTGAAGGCCACCACATCCGCGAATATCACGGTGATTTCCCGCCGCTCCCCACCGAGCTTCAGCTCGATCTCCTGGTTCACGATGCCGTCCACCAGCTCGGCGCTGAGGTAGCGGCTCAGGTCTGAACGGATGCGGGTCTCCTCCACCACACGCTTTTCAAAAAATCGCAGGTCCTGGGCCATGGAGTTAAAGGACTCCGCCATCTCACCCACTTCGTCCCGGGTGTTGCACTCGATTCGCTGCTCGAGGTTGCCCGCCGCTACCTCCCGCGCCGCCCTGGCCACGGCTTGCACCGGGGAGGCGAGGCGACGACCGACCCAGAGCCCGATCACCAGAGCGATGACGAGGAAGGCGCCCCCCACGGTGAGGCCGGTGATCCAGGTGGTTCGGATGGCGGCGTAGGCCTGGGCGCGGGGCTGCTCCACCACCACTCCCCACCCCAGCTCCTTGAGGGGCAGCAGCACCCCGAGCAGGGGCTCGCCGGCTCGGGAGTACTCCGCGGAGAGCGCCACATCCCGGCGGAGGTGCTTCCCGTCTCCTCCCAGCGCGCGAGCGATGCCGGTCTTGTCCAGGGGCTTGGCCACTGCGGACGGGCGGCCGTGGGCGATGACGCGCAACGTCTCGTCGATGAGGAACACCCGCTCGGCGTTGCGCCCGAAGCGACGTCGGCTGACCCGGGCCAGCTCGGCGCTCAGGGGGCGCAGGCTGATGCTGGTCCAGAGGTAGCCGTACAGGGTGCGCTCTCGTCCCACGAAGATGGGTTGCATCAAGGGGAGATGGGGGGACCCTGCGCCCGATATCGTCACGCCGTACAGGGCGACCCCTTCGGTCCGGGCGATACCGCGCACACCCTCGCCCAGGGATGCTCGATGGGGCAGCAGATCCTTGATCTGCTCACTTCGGAGCGCCATCACGAACTTGCCTTGGCGGTCGTACAGGGCGACGTTGTGGACGTGGTTCGCACCCAGAAGCAGGTTCCGGGCGGCCCGTTCTCGTTCCACGCCCGAGACGTTGGGCTGGGACAGGGCGGCGCTCATGGCTCCGAGCTCGGACCGTGCCTGGGTCACGGTGGACCGCACCAGGCGCGCCACGTCGTCGGCCACGGCCAGGCGGAACTCCTTGGCGGACAGCTCCAGTCGGCCCAGGTTCAGGCGTACGAGCACCCAGGTGGCGGTGGCCAGGGGGACCAGGGCCAGGGCGAGAAGGGTGAGGGTGAGCTTGGAGCGCAGTCGCATGGCCTACAGCCCACGGTAGGCGAGGTCGAGGCTGAGCCCCACGGTGTACTGGCCGAGGAGGCGACGCGCGTCATCGGTCAAACCGGCGGCGGCGGTCACTCCCACCCGGATCCGACCCGGGTGGAACCACAGGGTTCCGCCGAGGGAAATGGGCATCGTCCTGACCAGGTCCGGGGGGCCCGCCAGGGCTACGGCGACGCCGAGCTCCGCGGTGGCAGAGAGCCAGGTCAACGGCCGTACGTTGATGTAGTAGGCAGATGCATAGAACAGGGAGGAGTCCGCCCGTTCGTCCCTGCGCAGGTCCGCGTCCGCCACGAGGACCTGGTTGGTCCCGATGGTCAGGAGCCGGCTCAGACGCCACTCGAAGAGCAGGCCGGGCTCGAAGCTTAGCACCCGCCGGCTGCTGGGGTACCCGGCCGTGGGAGCGGTGAGGCGGAGCGACGGTGTGACGGTCATGTCCAGACCATGCCAGGCCACCAGGCGGGCCCCGAAGCGTAGGTCACCGAGGTCGCTGCGTCCGGTCTCGTCACGGGTGACGTCGGAGGCGAACCAAGGCAGGTCCGCGTCCAGGCCCACGCGGCCCCGCCACAGGGTCAGGCCGCCACGCAGTGCCATGCGTACGGCCACTTCGCGATCCCCCGCGCCGGCGTCACGGTCGGCCACGAGGCTACTCAACCCCGAGTACGTGGAGGGCCGGGCTGAGCGGGATGGAAGCCCGGGGCCCGGTCGGCTCCACTCGAAGGCGGCCGGAGCCATGGGCCACCAGATGGGCGGCGGCGAGGGCGCGCGCTTTTTGATCACGGGAGCAGAGAGGACAGGTCGCCTGGTCGGTGGTGGCGAGGTCACGACTACGTCGGCGGTAGCCACCACGCCGGCCGCCCAGGAGAGCGTGAGCTGGATGTTTTTTCCGGGGTACCGGAGCGGCGGGGATAGGGACGCCGTGTATCGTCCCGCACCGTCGGGCACCAGGGGGACCGTGCCGCCGGGAACGGCGCGAAGGGCGAGACCGGGCAGCACGGCCGGGCGGCCGTGTTCGTCCTTGAGTCGGACGGTCAGGGCCAGGGCCGGGGCCAGGGCCAGGGCCGAGGCCGAGGCCGAAGGATGCCCAGAGCGCGCACCGCCCACTTTGATGCCGGATTCGTGGCCGCTGATCCGGGCCGTCACCGCCAGGATGCGTACGGCGATCTTACTCACGGTTTTTCGCCCCTTGAGGCGATAGCGGATCAGGTGCCGGCCCGGCTTGCTGAGTCGAACGGGCTGTGTGGCGGGAAGGAAGGCGTCGCCGTCCACGGAGACCTCCACGGCCGCGCCGTGCTGCTTGCGGAGGTCCAGACGAAGCAGACCCACGGCCAGGTATTCACCCTTGGGGGAGCGGACGAGGCGTCGGGAGGCGCGCAAGGGGAGGAGCTTTACCCGGATGGCGGCGCTGGGGCGTCCCTCGAGCTTGTATCGGTCGATGGACGCCACCCGGGCCCAGTAGGTCCCGAGCCCAAGCGCCTTCGCCTGGAAGTGACGGATACCCGCACCCACGATCGCGTCCACCAGGATCTGGTTGAATCGGGCATCTTGGGCGATCTCCACCCGGAAGCGGCGCGCTCGAGGCGCGTTCTTCCATCGCGCCTCGAATCCGCCCTTGTGTCCGTGCGGCACGAGCACCACGGCGTCTCCGGTGGATCCCTCCCACCTGGGCGGCGCGGGCAGGGGGATGGGTTTGGCGGGGCGCCGGCCCCGCTTCACGTAGGTGCCGTGATTTGTCGGGACGATCACCTTGAACCCCTTGGCCAGCACGTCCGCCACGCCGTGGTAGACCGAGATGATAGAGGTCTTGAGTTGGTCTACCTCTACCTGGCTCAGTTTCGATTTCAGGGTGATCCGGCCCGAGGGAGTGCGCACCACCAGCCCGGCTTCACGGTCCAGTCGCGCCAGACCGCCCTTGATGGTGCCGCGCTTGAGCACCACAGTGGTCTTGACGCGGCGTTTTCCACGGGATTGGGGTGCGGACCCTCCGTAGATGACCAAAAGGGCCTTCTGCCGCATGTACAGGTGGGACTGATCCACGAAGCGGATACCCGCCGAGGAGTCGTTCCCCGTGGTGACGCGGTACAGCTTCCACAGCTCCATGTTGCGTTTGGCTCGGCGCCAGTCCGTGGCTCGTGGGGACTTGGCCTTCACATCCCGCCGGAGCCAGTTCACGCGGGCGTCCGATTCACCGGCGCCCAGGGGGAGACGAATGCGCTGCCCGGGCTTGAGCAGGTGGGGCAGGGGACCGAGGCGGTTGTAGCGGTGGATGATGTCGTAGCGGAGGCCCTTGCCAAAGAACCGCTGGGCGATGGACCAGCAGGAGTCGCCGGGCTGTACGATGTAAATACGGACCTTTTTGCGCCGCGCCTCCGCGGGGCTGTGCCCAACGGTGAGCAAGAGCATCACGGCCAGGAGCCTGGAGAGGTGTCTCATTTTCCACCTCGATTTTTCACTACGAGCTTCACGGAAAACACGACCCGGCGGTTCTTGGCGCGGCCACGAGCGTTGCGGTTGGAAGCCACCGGCACCTTGGGGCCGAAGCCCCTGGCGACCAGCCGTTCGGATCCTACGCCCCGGGCCACCAGGAAGGCACGGACCCGGTAGGCGCGCCGCACCGAGAGGTCGACGTTCTTCTCTTTGTCGCCGCGGCTGTCGGTGTGTCCCTCGATGAGGATCCGACGTACCCGCCAGTGCGCCTTCAAGAAAGCGGCCACCTGGCGCAGTATGGGGAACGCCGACGGCTTGAGTTGGTCGCTGCCCGTATGGAAGTAGATGCGCTGGCTGATCTTCAGCTTGGAGCCCGTGAGTATCACCTGGGCGGTGCCCTTGTCGGGGCAGCCGTCGTCATCCTTCACCCCGTTGACGGTCTCGGGCTTCAGGGGACACTTGTCGTGCTCATCGGGGATGCCGTCCCGATCGTTGTCGGGCTCTGGGCAGCCGTCTCCGTCTTGAAAGCCGTCCATGTCCTCGGCCTTGTTGGGGCACTTGTCCAGGCTGTTGGGTAGGCCGTCGGCGTCCGGGTCGGGGTCCCTGGCCGCCGCCTTGTCGAAGTCGGCGTCGGTGATCCGTCTCGGTCCCACTCGCGCGGGGGGCTTGGGCGTGATCCGACGGAAGGGCGACCGGCGGTGTCCGGCCACAGAGGGCCCCGTACCGGCGGTTCCCTTGTTGGTGGGTTCCGTTGCAATCGGGTCCGGGATCGGCGTCAGGCGGTTGCCGCGGGCTAGCCCAAACGCATAGCCCACAGCCACGAGGGCGCGCAGATCCGGCGCACCATAGCCATCGGTGAGCCCCACGCCGGCTCCGGCCGTGATCACGAGGCCCGCGCCGTATCGCCAGCGCAGCGCCAGCAGCGCCTCCAACGGGCTGGTCCGGGTAGTCACCCGCGCCACATCCGCCACGGACTGGCGGGCCAGGCCCAAAGCCGCCACTATTTCGCCCACCACCCAGAGCCCACGTAGGCCCAGGGGCGCTTCGGCCCCCAGCCCCAAGCGTATCTCACTGCCCACCGCCAGGTCTTCCACCGTCTGGCGGGAGCGAATCCGCGCGCCCAGGTTGAGCGCCACGGTGTATCCCTTGGGGTGGCGGTAGTCCAGCACCAGGCGCGGGGTAAAGGTCGCGGTTTTGCTACGCATGAAGGCGTCCGCCTCGCCGGTGGGCATCCCCAGCTCGGCCACCAGGGCTAGGCCGAAGCCCGAGAAGCGGCGGTTCTTCAGGACCTGGCCCTTGACCACCAGCCGCAGATCGCCGAGCCCGGTTCGACCAGAGTCTTCGCCCAGAAGGGGGTAGTCTTCTCCAACCTGTCGCAGGAAAACCGGCAGGGAGAACCCGGCGTCGACCCACCCGAACAGGCCCACCGACAGGGCCAGCTCCCCCACCACCCGGTGCGCCACCGGGCGCATGATCCGGTCGTCGCCCCGGTGACCCACCAGCAGATCGTTTGCGTAGCTGGTGGTCAGCCCGGCCCAAAGCGTCATGTGGGTCATGGGGCGGCTTGTGTGCACACCCAGGATGGCGTGGGGACTGGGCACCGGATCAAACAGCTTGACGTCGATATCCTGGGCGTGAGCCGCCGCCGGAGCCAGGATCGCAGCAAATAATAGAAAAGAGATGTGTATTCCAGTGGCGGGGCTGTGTCTTGAATGTATAAACATATCGATGTGCTGTGTCGAGTTTCGAGAACTGGCTCCA
>JAOZUO010000010.1:0-54806 GCA_029938605.1 Deltaproteobacteria bacterium
CGGCAGCCGCGTAGGCACCTCTCGGGATATGCGCCCGCTCCCCACGGTGGCAGGGTGGGAGGCTGGGGACCCGCTTCCCGCGGCGGCAGAGGGGAACGGATTTAATCACATGGCCTCGACGCCCTGAATCGAGGACATATTTTGAGACGGACCCGTAGGGTCCCAGAGCGATTGGGTGTATTGTCGGTCGTACAGGATGATACGTCGTCTGTTGAATATTCGGCGGGGTGAGGGGAGCACAGTCCTTGTTCTGCTCACGTTCGTTTTTTTCATTCAATCCGTGCTGTCCACCGGGAAGGTGCTTCAGCTATCGGTGTTTCTGGACACCTATGGGCAGCAGTCTCTGGCCCTGGCGTTCTTCCTGTCGGCCGTCACCGTTATGGTGGTGGCCGCCGGTTACTCCGCGCTGACCCGTCTGGTTCGGATCGCCACCCTGATCCCGGCCATGCTGGTCGTGTTGGCCTTGGGGTTTGTGATCTGGCGGTGTGTCTTCGGCGACACCAGACAGGACTTTCCGCTGGGCCTGCTCAATGCCCCCGCCGGCATCGCCGATCCCTACGGCCCCTTCGTGCTGTACATCTGGGTGGAGGTGGCTTCCTCCATCGCCATTGTCCAGGCCTGGGCGTACACCAATGACGCCTTCGATCCCCGCCAGGCCAAGCGGCTGATTCCGCTGGTGGGGCTCGGGGCCAGCTTCTCGTTTCTGTGCAACGGCCTGATCGTGCAGCCCCTGGTGGTTCACTGGATTGACGTAAGCGATTTGACCTGGGCCGTCGCGGGCTCCCTCCTGCTGTCGCTGGTGTTCTTTCACATTGCCCAGCGGCGCGGCGTCGTCTGTGCGCGACCAGAGGGGACTCAGGGACCCCAGGGGGCCAAGGGACCGGAGGGGGAGGCCGCGGACGTCGGGCAAACCCCGGGGTTCTTCGCGAGCATTCAGCAGGGGTTTCCGCAGATCGCCCGCTCGCCGCTGCTACGGCTGATAGTTTTTCTCACCGTCGCCACGGTGATCGCCCAGGGGCTTTTGGACTACCTGTTCATGAACGCGCTGCGGGAGCGGATGACCAGGAACGAGCTGGCCGCCTTCTACGCCACTTTCATCGGCTTGCTCGGGGCGATCCAGATCCTCTTGCAGCTGTTTGTCTCCGGCCGGTTGCTGGTGAGGTTTGGCGGCCCCATCATCGTGGTGCTCACCCCCGTCCTGGTGGTGCTGGGGGGATCGATCTTCCTGGTTATGCCCCTGTTCTGGCTGCTGGTGGGGCTACGCTTCGGCGACCGCCTGTTCAAGCAGGCATTCTATAGCCCCAGCCTTCAGGCGCTCTACACGCCGGTCCCCAGCCGAGTGAAGCACCAGGCCATGACCCTCATCAAAGGGGTCATATCGCCGGCGGCGTACGCGCTCCTTGGGCTGGCCCTGCTCGCCGGCGGCGCGCAACTCTCTTCCCGAACCCTCGTTGCTGTGCTCGTGGGAGTGGCGCTCACCACCACGGTGGTTCTGCTGCTCAGGTCCCGAGCGGCGTACGCCGTGGCCCTCAAGCGAATCATGAGTCGACGTCGGCTCAACTTCGAGGCCGTCGTCGGAGGCTATGCTGAATCCCTGGACTGGGAGACCATCGCCGTGGTGCAGCGCGCCGTGTTTGAGGAGCAGTCCGAAGAGCGGGCCGAAGATCGGGCCGTCTTCGGGCTGCGGCTCGTGGCGGGGTCCACCGCCCCCCAGGTGCGAACGTTGATCTACCGCGCCTGCCGTCGACACCCCTCTGCCGTCGTGCGCCGGGAGGCCTCGCGCCTGATCGCCGCCCGGGCCTGGCCCGCCGACGCGTCGCGGATTCTCCGACTCCTGGGCACCGAAGCCGATTCCTTGGTTGTAAGCCAACACCTGCAGACGCTGGCGGCCCTGGGGGGCGCGGGGGTGCGCAGCGCCGTGGTCTCGCGACTAGAGGCGTCCCAGGTGGACATTCGAGCGGCTGCCGCGGTTTCAGCCCAGATCCTGGAGATCGAAGAGGAACGAACGTCGGCTGCGGTGGAGGCTCTGGCCACGGGCGATGTCATGCACCGTCTGGCGCTGGCCGAGGCGTTGCTGCGCAGCGGTGACGCGAGGCAGGCGATGCACTGTGCGCCCTTACTGCGGGATGAGAGGCGCGAGGTTCGCGCCGTGGCGCTGCGAGCTGCGGCGGCTATGCGCTCGGACCACCTGCTCGCCGAGGTGGTGTGCTGCTTTGAATCGGCGGGGCCCCGGGAGGAGGCCGCCGAAGCCCTGGTGGCCTTCGGGCAGGAGGGGATCCCCGCTTTGGCGGAGATCCTGAGTCGAGAGGAAGCGGGGCAGGGGCTGCGTTTGCGATCGATTCGAGCCCTCGGCGCGGTGGACTCTCCGGAGTCCGGATCCCTCCTGGAGGGGCTGCTTACCAGTCGAAACCACACGATACGGTACGGTGCCGGCGTGGCCTTGGCGACCCTCACCCGGTGGGCCTCCGCGTACCGTGGACCCGCCCGGCCCGTAGTGGTTGGGCGCATCCTTAACGAGGTTCGCGTGGGGTACCTGCTGCGCCACCTGATCCGCGGCGCCCGAAAGCTCGAATCACCGCTCGACCCGCCCCTGCTGGCCGGGGAGCTCGAGTTCCGGCTGCGGGCGTGCGAAGATCACATCTTTGTCCTGCTCTCCATGACCGATGGGTATGGCAACGCGGCCATGGTGTTGCAGAACCTGCGGCGGGGAGACTCGACCCAGCGGACCCATGCCTTCGAGTTGCTGGAGCTCTCTTTCTCTCGGTACGTGGCCGGGGTGTTGGTGCCGTTCATGCAGGGAGAGGACCACCCGGATGACATTTTTCGGGTCATGCCGGACGCTCGGACGCGACTCCGCCTGGCCGAAATAGATCCCGTGGCGGCCTTGCTGCGCGGCAGGGACCACTGGTTGCAGCTCTGCGCCACCTACGAGGCTCCTGAGCGGGTCTCGGCGTTGGCCCCGGACGTCTCGGCGTTGGCCATGGAGTCCTGTTCCATCTTTGACCATGTGCTCCCGCTTCGCGGCCTGATGATCTTCGAGGATCTGTCCGCGGCCGAGATCCATGACATTTGCTGGGACGCCCAGGTGTTGCCGCTGAGCGATGGCGCCACGCTCTTTTCCGCGGGAGAGGAATGTGATGCGCTGTTCGTGGTGATGCAGGGCGAGATATCTCTTCGGCACCAGGGCCTGGAGCTCCTTCGTCGGAGCGCGGGCGACTGTCTGGGGGAGGCCGCCGTGTCTGAGACGCAGTTCCGCGACTTCGACGCCGTGGCCGTTCCCGAGGCGGTGGTTCTACGGATCAATGCCCGGGAGCTCAACCGACGGCTACCGGGAAACCACCGCCTTGTGAAGGGGCTGTTTCGTCGTTTCACCGAGCTGTTGCGCAGGGAGAACCCCGCCGTGGCGCCCACCCAGCCTCCGGGCGCCTCGCCGTAGTGACGATCGGGTGGACGGACGCCGTGGTTCGCGCTATTCAGGGTAGCTCTAGCGGCCCCAGGCGGCCGTCCCATCGAAAGAGGGTACAACATGGCACCGTCGAATCCCAAGAATGACAAAGCCCCGGAGATTGGTGAGGAGGCGGCCGGCGCACCGACGCACTTCATCAAGGAGATCATCGAGGCCGACAACACCAGCGGCAAACATGACGGCCGGGTGGCCACGCGATTTCCTCCGGAGCCCAACGGCTACCTGCACATAGGACACGCCAAATCCATCTGCCTGAACTTCGGGTTGGCCGCCGAGTTCGGCGGTACGTGTAACCTGCGCTTCGATGACACGAACCCGAGCAAGGAGGAGGTGGAGTACGTTAACGCCATCATGGCGGACGTGCGCTGGCTCGGATACGACTGGGACCACCGCCTCTATTACTCGTCGGACTACTTCGACAAGCTCTACGAGCTGGCCGTCGGGCTTATCAATAAGGGCAAGGCCTACGTGTGCGATCTCTCCGCGGAGGAGGGTCGGAAGGGGAGGGGCGCCTTCGGAAAGCCGGGCACAAACAGCCCCTTCCGTGACCGCGGTGTGGAGGAGAACCTGGACCTGTTTGGGCGCATGCGAGCCGGGGAGTTTGACGAGGGCAGTCGGGTGCTGCGCGCCAAGATCGACATGGCGGCCCCCAACATGAACCTGCGGGACCCCACCCTGTACCGTATCCTGAAGGCGGAGCACCACCGCACAGGGGACAAGTGGTGCATCTACCCCACCTACGACTTCGCCCACGGGCAGTCCGACGCCTTGGAGGCCATCACCCACTCCCTGTGCACCCTGGAGTTCGAGAACCACCGTCCCTTGTACGACTGGTTCCTGGATAACCTGGATGTAGAGCACCGTCCCCGACAGATCGAGTTCGCGAAGCTGAACCTGAGCTACACGGTCCTGTCCAAGCGGCGTCTGTTGGAGATGGTGACCGACGACTTTGTGTCCGGCTGGGACGACCCGCGCATGCCGACGCTGGTGGGGCTTCGTCGGCGCGGCATCCCGGCGGCGGCCATCCGGAATTTCTGCGACCGCGTGGGCGTGGCCAAGCGCGAGGGCGTGGTGGATATCACCCTGCTCGAGCACGCCATACGGGAGGAGCTCAACGAGACCTCGCCGCGAGTCATGGGGGTACTGCGGCCCCTCAAGGTGGTAATCGAGAACTACCCCGAGGATCAGGTGGAGGAGTTCGACTGCCCCTACCACCCGGTGAAGCCCGAGATGGGAACGCGCAAGGTTCCCTTTTCCCGGGTGCTGTACATCGAGCGTGGGGACTTCATGGAGAACGCGCCCAAGAAGTTCTATCGCCTCGACGTGGGCCGGGAGGTGCGATTGCGGTACGCCTACCTCATTACCTGCACCGACGTGATCAAGGACGAGGCGGGGGAGATCATCGAGCTGCGCTGTTCCTATGATCCGGACACCCGGGGAGGCAACGCTCCGGACGGTCGCAAGGTGAAGTCCACCATGCACTGGGTCTCGGTGCCCCACGCTCTGGGGGCCCAGGTGCGGCTCTACGACCGGCTCTTCGGGGCGCAAAATCCCCTCGAGGGTGACGACTGGAAGGCCTCTTTCAATGCCGACTCCCTGGAGGTGCTCACCGACTGCGCCGTGGAGCCCAGCCTGGCCAGCGCCGAGGCGGGATTTCAGGTGCAGTTCGAGCGCCAGGGCTACTTCTGCGTGGACACCGTGGACTCGGCGCCCGATAAGCTCGTCTTCAATCGCACGGTCTCCCTGCGTGACGCCTGGGCCAAGATCCAAAAGGCCCAGCAGCAGAATCAGGCGAGCCAAAAGAAGAATAAGCAGAAGAACAAAAACAAGCAGAAGAATAAAAACAAGCAGCAGAACAAACAGGAGAGCAAGTGATTGAGAAACTCTCCCTGGTGGGGGTGGCCGCCATCGTCATGGCCTGTTCCCCTGCCAACGGGCAGTCCACGGTGAAGCGTCCGTCGCCCAAATCCAGGTCCAGTGTGGACGCGCCTTCATCCAGGGCGACCTCGCCGGGAGCCGACCCCAGCGCCTCCCCGGCCCGGCGCGTGGCCCTACCACGCCGACCTACCGCGCAAAAGGGACGCCCCTGGCTCGGTGTGTACCTCCGCAATGATGGTAGGCCGGGCGTCATCGTGCGCAAGGTCCACCCCGGCTCGCCCGCCGCCAAGGCTGGGCTCCAGGCCGGCGACCGCATCCTCACCATTAACAACGCCACCCTCCCGTCCGTGCGCATCCTACAGCGTGAGGTGGCCAGCTACAGCCCCGGGGACAAGGTGGCCCTGGAGGTGCGCCGCTCGGTCAAATCCCTTACGATTGTGGTGCTCCTGGAGCGGTTGGTCACCTATGGTCAGCGGGTGCACAAGGCGCTGGTGGGTAAGCCCGCGCCGCCGTTCACAGTGGCGCGCATCGGCGCCGGCTCCAAGACGTTTTCCAGCCAGTCCATGAAGGGCAAGCTCTGGCTCCTGGAGTTCTGGGCCACCTGGTGCGGCGCCTGCCGTCGGGTCATCCCCATGCTCAAGAAGATCCACCAGCAGTATGGCCCCTACGGTCTGCATATCGTATCCATCGCCAAGGACAAGCCCGCCCGCGTCGCGCGCCTCGCCGCCCAGCTCAAGCTCCCGTACACCGTCGGCGTGGATCCCCGGGGAAAGGTCCTGTCGCAGTATCTTGTCAACCCCATCCCCGCCTTCATGCTCATCAACAAAAAGGGCATCGTCGTTGACGTGGCCGTGGGGCGCACCTGGGTGGCCTCCTTTCGCCGCATGCTCAAGACCGCCCACGCCATTCTCACGAAGAACCACAACGCGCGGCATCCCCCGGCGCCCCCCCAGCCTTGAGTGTCTGTTGACCCGCTCCGACCAGAGCCCATCGGACGCCCCTCGTCTGCGGGGCGCGCATTACAGCCCCCGGCCCGTGGTGGATTTTGTGGTGGGGCGCATGGTGGGGGACCTGCTCCGCCAACGGCGGTGGTCAGATCAGGGCCAAGGCCAGGAGATGCTGCCGCGCGTGTGCGATCTGGCCTGCGGCGCGGGGGTGTTTCTCGTAAGCGCGTTGGATGGTTTGGCGCGCTGGCTTTCGAGAAGGCTTGGACCGGACCCCGCGCCGGGCTGGCTCGCCGGCCGGCTGGAGCGGTGTCTCTTTGGCGTGGACGTGGATCCGGAAGCCGTACGGTCCACCCGCGCTAACTTGCAACAAAGCGCGGTGCGCTGGGATCGGGCCTGCGAACGCCTGGATTTCGCGGCGAACATCGTGGTGGGCAACAGCCTCGTGACGCCTTCTGATGGGACCGCTGCCTGGCACCCGGTGAGCTTCCGTGAGCGGTTCTCAGGAGGGGACGAGCCCGGGCGGTTCGACCTGGTGGTGTCCAATCCACCCTACGTGGACTCCGAGGAGATGACCCGGTCTGCGCCGGATCTGCGCCGATATATCACCGGGCGTTACGAGACGGCGTCGGGCAACTGGGATCTGTTCTGCCCCTTCGTGGAGCGAGCGGTCGAGCTGCTGTCGGCGGACGGGCGCCTTGGACTCATCCTACCGAACAAGCTCCTGGCGGCCGCCTACGCCCTCGAGACCCGACGCCTGCTTTCGACCCTGGATCTGGTGCTGCTGCGGGACTATTCCCGGGTGCGGCTCTTCGACGCGGCCGTGTACCCACTCGTGCTCGTGGCCCGTCGCACCCCCCGCCCCCGGCGCCGCCGGATCCTTCGACTGGAGGTCGCCGCGGGCACTCTGGACGCCTGCCGCATCGAATCCCACCACACCGTGGACAGCGCGGAGGCGGGCCGCACGGCAGAGGCGGGATGGTCGACGCTCTTTGCGCCGCCGGTTGTCTCTGCCACCGCCGTCTCCGCCGCCGGGCCCCGGCTACGTGAGCTGGGAGAGGTGGCTCGCATCGTCGGCGCCGCCAGCGTGGCCGACGCCTACGCCCTACAGCCCCTGGTCCGAGAGTGCGGTCCCGACTGCGACCAGGACTGCGACCAGGACTGCGACCAGGATCGAGACCACACCACCGGCTGTCACCGGCTCATCAACACGGGCACCATCGATCCCCATCAGATCCTCTGGGGTCGGCGTCGGCTCCGCTATCTGGGCGCCACCTACGAGCGTCCCTGTGTGGACGCGGCCGCGCTGGAATCGACGCTGCCCCGCCGAGCCGCCCAGGCCCGCGCCCCGAAGATCGTGGTGGCGGGCCTCGCTCGAAGGCTGGAGTGCATCTTCGACGACGGGGGCTTGCTCGCCGGCAAGTCCACGAGCCTCGTCCTGGCCCTAGACAACAATACCGCTGACAACACCCACGCGGCCGTGGACCTGACGCTGCTGCTGGGACTGCTCAATAGCGCCGCCGCCTCCGCCATGTTCCGCCTGCAGTTCAGTGGCCTCGCCCTGTCCGGAGACTACCTTCGCATGGGCCCACCCCAACTCCGAGCCTTGAAAATCCCAGATCCCTCCAAGATCCCCAACTCCATTCGCCGTCTCCTTCGCGAGGCCACCTCGGCCCTACGCCAACTCGACGCCGAGCAGGGTGCCCCCAGCGACGACCGGTGGTTCGCCCATCAGGCCCGAATCGACACCGCGACGTGGCCGCTGTTCGGACTGGATCCTTGACGGATCGGGGTAAACCGCGTATCCGGCTATTGGTCCCACTTCCGGGGTAGAAACGTAGACTATGAAGCTCTTCGTAAAGACCTTTGGCTGTCAGATGAACGAGTACGACTCGGCGCGGATGATCGAGGCCTTACGGTTGTCGGGCTGGGAGCCGACTTCGGACATGGCGCGTGCGGATCTGATGATCTTCAACTCCTGCTCCATTCGGGAGAAGGCGGTGAGCAAGCTCATGTCGGCCCTGGGGCGGGCGGCGGCCGTGAAGCGGAGGCGTCCGGGTACGCTGTTGGCGGTGACGGGCTGCACTGCGCAGCTCCAGTGCGATTGGTTGGTCAAGCGGGTGCCGGCCATCGACCTCGTCCTGGGACCGGACCGCTACGCGGAGATCGTGGCGCTGGTGCAGCGGGCCCAGGCGAGGCAGGTGCGGGTCACCGATCGCGTGGGAGTGGACGAGTACGATTTCCTGGACGCGCATCCGCTCCAGGGAGAGCCGGGGGTCTCCACCTTCGTGACCATCATGAAAGGATGCGACAATTGGTGCGCCTACTGCGTGGTGCCGGCGGCCCGGGGTCCAGAGGTCAGTCGGTCGGCTCCGGACGTGGTGGAGGAGGTGCGTCGGATGGTGGGGGCCGGGGCCCGGGAGGTTTTTCTCATCGGGCAGAACGTAAACTCCTACGCCGGGGTGAAAGGTGGCTTCCCGGCCCTGCTCGAGCTGGTGGCCGGGGTGGAGGGGGTGGAACGGATCCGCTTCACCACCAGCCACCCCAAGGATCTCGGGGTGGAGCTCGCACGCGCCATGGCGGACCTGCCCGCGGTGTGTGAGTGGCTGCATCTGCCCGTGCAGTCCGGGTCTACCCGGGTGCTTTCGTCCATGCGGCGACGGTACACCCGCGAGGCCTACCTGGAGAAGGTGGCCCTGGTGCGCGAGCATGTGCCGGACATGGCGTTTACCACGGACTTCATCGTGGGGTTCCCCTCAGAGACCCGCGCCGAGTTCGACGAGAGCCTGAGTCTCCTGCGGGCTGTGCGGTATGACGCCATCTACTCTTTCCGCTTCTCTCCCCGGGAGGGGACCCGGGCCGCGGGGCTGCCCGACGATGTGGCGCTGGAAGAGAAGCAGGAGCGGTTGGCCATCCTGCAGGCGGCGCAGGCCGAGATCACGGCCGAGCGGTTGGGCGGTCACGTGGGCCAGGTCCGACAGGTGTTGGTGGAGGGGGGATCCCGGCGCGGCGGCGGGCAGCTCGCCGGACGGACCCGGGGGAACATCACCGTGAATTTCGCCGCTCCCACCGAGGGCGAAGGCGAGGGCGTGGGGGAGGGCGTGGAGATGGGCGTGGAGGTGGGCGTGAAGGTGGGCGATTTGGTGGAAGTTGCCATTCTCGGCGCGGGAAGCCACACTCTGGAGGGCGAGCTGGCGCCCAAGGAGTAAAAGCCGATGAAACAGTACGTGAACATGCAGGTCTCCGGTGTGGTCATGGATCCCCGGTCCAACCTGCCGGTGGTGATCCTCAAGGACGAAAAGGCCACCTGCCTGGTGCCCATCTGGATCGGCGTCATGGAGGCCAGCTCCATCGCGGCTCAGATCGAAGGGGTGGAGCTGCCGCGGCCCATGACCCACGATCTCATGAAGAATGTGATCGATGAGCTGGGCGCAAAGGTGCTGCGGGTGGACGTGCTCAAGATCGAGGACAACACCTTCTACGCCTCCATCACCATCTCGGCGGGCAACCGCCTGCTGGAGATCGACGCACGTCCCTCGGACTGCATCGCCCTCGCCGTGCGCTTTGGCTGCGACATCGGGGTGGCCCAGGAGGTCATCGAGGAGGCCGGAATCAAGGTCGAGGACACCGGCGCCGTGGATCTGGCCAGCTCCTCCGAGGATCCCGAGAAGCTCAAGGAGATCCTCGCCGGTCTCCCCAAAGAGGTGTTCGGTAAGTGGAAGATGTAGCTTACTGGCCTCGGTACCAGTCCGCGGTGAGCCGCAAGCCCTCTTCTATGGTCGTCTGAGGCTGGAAGCCCAGGGTCTTGTGGGCCCGGGTAATATCCGCCACGGAGTCACGGATCTCTCCGGGCCGCTCGGGGTGGTGGTCCACGCGGACGGTTGCGTCGCAGCAGGCGATGCACTGGGCGGCCAGGTCGTTGATGGTGATGGCGTGACCGGTGCCGATGTTGGCGATGAGGCCGCTCACCTTGTCGGTCACTTTGTCGTTTAGGCAGGCGGTGGTGAGGGCCCAGGCCACGTCGCCTACGAAGACGAAGTCCCGGGTCTGCCCGCCGTCGCCGAAGATCACGATGTCCTCGCCGCGGAGGGAGCGCTCCAGAAAGATCGAGATCACTCCGGAGTAGGGGCTCGATGGGTCCTGCCGGGGGCCGTACACGTTAAAGAGCCGCAGCGCGGTGGTGGATAGGCCCAGGACCTGCGATCCGTACTGGAGGTGGAGCTCCGAGGCGCGCTTATGGACGCCGTAGGGCGACATGGGCGTCGGCGGAGCGGCTTCGGTTACAGGCAGGTCCGTGACGTCACCGTAAATGGCCGAGGAGGACGTGAAGACTACCTTGTCCACCGCTTCGACGCGGGCATATTCGATGACCTGGACGGTGCTCGTGTAGTTGGCGCGGACGTCGGTCAGGGGCTTTTCCATGGAGCGGATCACCGACGTCTGGGCCGCGAGGTGGATGATGCCGTGCACCGGCCCCCTGCGAGTGACGACGGGGGCCAAGGGCGCGAAGAGCCCATCGGAGACGTCCGTCTCGATGATCTCCAGGTCCGGATGGTCCAGCCAGGTGGCGAGGTTTTCGCGTTTGCCGGTGCTGAAGTCATCCAGCACTACCACCCGGAGTCCGCGCTCCAATAGGTTTCCGACGGTGTGGGAGCCGATGAACCCTGCGCCGCCGGTGACACAGATTAGCGTTGTGTCTGGGGTTGGCATGGGATTGAGTTACTCCTCGCGGCACAGGACGAAGTAGGCGTTCATCTGCTTCTCGTCTTTGAAAGCGGCGCCGATGGAGACGTGGGCGGAAACCTGACGCATGAAGTCTCGGGTGCGGTGGTAGACGAAGTGCTGTAGGCCGTCGCTGTTGGGTTTGAAGTGCGGCCAGGTGGACGCCAGGGGGCCGTCGGGCCCGAGGTGGTAGTCGATGACCACGGCGCCGCGAGATTCCCAGTGTTCCACGCCCAGGGTAGGGTGGGTCACGAAGAAACCGGGACCAATCAGTGGGCGGGTGATCCCTTCATTGTAGCCAAAGACGGCGCGCTGGCCTCGCCGGTCCGTGGATCGGCAGAAGCGCTTCTGGAAGGTCCGGAAGGCCGGCAGGGAGTTGAGCCCATGGTGGATCACCTCGGTGAGCTCGGGGCGGTCCGGGGGAACAAAGTGCTCCATGGTGATCGGGGCGCACTCCACTGCGCGTTCGTAGAGGTTCGCTAAATCCACCGCGGTCAGGCTTCGCACGGCCCGCAGACGGTCGAGGTGCGCCATGGCGTCCAGGGTGGCTGAGATCTCGGCCATGGGGGTCAACCCGCCGCTGATCATTCTGCTCAGCATGGTGATTCCTTTTTGTTTTCCGCCTAACGGCCCGTATCCTATCCAATAGCCGGGTTAAGGTCCACGCAAAAGGCCGAGACGCTTCATAGCAATCGGACGGATTCTCGGATTGTGTCCTGTCCATCTGTTTGATATTGTGCAGGAAGCGCTTCGGCTCCCGGGGGATCCGGAGGACGCTGAACTCAGACCGATCGTCATTGAATGCGAAGACAGCCACGGACGTCAAATTCAAGTACAGATTGATTGTCCGGAATTCGACATGAAAACATTTTGGATACCATTAGCGGCCTTTGCCACCCTCCTCCTCACGTCGAGCCCGGCGCGCGCTGATCGCGTGGACAACCTGGTTCGGAAGCTGAAGGGTGGATCTTCGCCCAAGGTGAGGGTCGTCGCCATCATCTTGCTGCGCAAGTACATCGATCCGCGGGTGGAGCGTGCGTTGATCGCCACGTTGAAGAACGACAGTGAGGACGCCACCGTGCGGTCCACGGCGGCCCGGGCCCTTGGGAGCATGCACTCCAAGCGGGCCATCAGGCCGTTGAGAAAGGCGGCGAAATCCAGCAACAGCCGCCTGAAGAAAGCGGCGCGCAAGGCCATAGAGAGGATGTGCCCTTCGAGGGTGTCGGGCAAGCGCTTCTATCTCAACTTGGACAATATCCGGGCCAAAGGTCCGTTGAAGCGGCTTTCGATAGCGCTGGCCCTTCGACACCTGTACCGGGTGCTGGATCGACGCTCTGATGTGGTCACTGGCTGGCGGAAGTGCCGCAAGCCCTCTGGGCGCGCCCTGCGCAAAAAGCGCATGAAGGGTTTCCACTTGGAGACGAGGGTGAAAGTGAGCAACGCCGGCGGCAGGGTCAAGTGCAAGGTGAGCGTACTGTTTACGACCTTTCCTGGCCGATCCATGAAGGGCGAGGTGAACGCTACGGCGGCGGTGGGGGGCTCGGCAAGCGCGGGTTTGGTGTCCCAACTCGTGGAAGCGCTCATCGGCTCTCTGAAGAGCGACATCAACCGATTTTTGAATTCACAATAGACTCCGGGGTTCGAAGGAAAGGCTCAGAGGACCATGGCCGATACACCAAAGAAACCGGGCGGCGGCGGCGCAAAACACAAGCGTAGCTGGCGGAACTACCTTATCGACAAGGATTACCAGCTCCGTAGCACGATCATCAGCGTGGTGATCGCGGCCTTCGTTTGTGGCGCCCTCGGGACGCTTGTTATCTGGCAGACGCGGTTGGCCAACGCGGAATTCACTAAGCAGGGCGAAGAATCCACCGCCCTGTTCCAGCGCCAGCGGAAGCAGAGTACGGCGCTATTCCGAAAAACCCGCGAGGCGGCCACCAAGGACGTCAAAAAGTTGCTCAACGTGTCCACTGAGATGCTCAAGGTTCAGCTCCAGGACAAGGATCCGGACATGCGGCAGCTCGCCTCCATCGCCATGGCGGATCTGAAGAAGGATGACGCGCGCATCGTGGCCCGGCGCGCCAAGGAGGACAAGCGGTTGGCGGATCGGCGGACCCTGGAGGACGCCGAGCGGATCGTTCAGCGGAAGAAGCAGGACACCGAGGCCGCCGCCAAGCGGAGTCGTCGGGAGCTGATCCTGATCATCGCCATCGTCGCCTTTGGGATCGTGTTCCTCGTGGTGATCTTTATCTTCAATATTGTGCTCACCCACCGCACCGCGGGGCCCATGTTTAAGATGGGGCGGTACATGGACGAGGTACGGGAAGGAAAGTTCACGGAGGTTTGGAACCTGAGAAAGGGGGATCAGCTGGTGGATCTCTACGGGAAGTTCCAGGCCATGCACAAGGCGATGAAGGTGCGGGAGCAGGAGGACATTGAGCTGTTGGAGGCGGCCATCGCGGCCTGTGAGAAGGCGGACGTGGAGGGGGAGGCCGTGGACGCGATCAAGGCGCTGGCGATCCGGAAGCGTGAGTCCGTGGGCGCGGACGCCGACTGATGAGCGCCCAATCGATCAAGTAAGTCACCCCACCCGACCCGCAGCGATTCCCCAACCCAGGTAGATGGCGATTCCCACCAGGGCGGCAAGGAGCCCGAGGGAGGCGCCTGTCCAGGCCAGTACCCGGGTGGACTTGCGGTGGGGTGGGGGCGTTGAGCGAATTTCAAGGATCCCGGCGATGGCTGCCGCCAGCCCCAGGGAGATGCCGGGCCAATGCCCCGTTGGCAGGTCCAACCAGCCGAGGTTGATGGCGACGGCGGCGGTTGCAAGGACAAGGGAGAGGGGTGCTAACATTCTTACTTGGACCCGGTGGCGACTTAGTGATACACGGAATCGACGCGAAAGCATAACCCATGAGTGATCAAAGTCCCAAGAACGAACCCGACGGTGGCCCAGACGACCACGAAGACGGCCCCGACGATGGCCCCGACAGCCATGACGGTCCCGACAGCCCCGACAGTCCCGACAGCCCCGACGGCCATGTGTCGGGTTTCGTGGCGCTGCTCGGTCTCCCCAACGTGGGGAAGTCCACCCTGCTCAATCGGCTCATGGGGAGCAAGCTGGCCATTGTTACGCCCAAGCCCCAGACCACCCGGGATCGAATCCTGGGGGTGTTGACCGGTCCGCTCGGGCAGATCGTGTTGCTGGATACGCCGGGCGTGCACAAGCCTGATCGTTCCCTGAACGACTACATGGTGCGGCAGGCCCTGGCCACCCTGGCCGACGCGGATGTGGCCGTGCTGGTGGTGGATGCCGCTGCCGCCATCCGAGGCCGCGGCGATCGTGGGGTGGAGCGGGATCTGGCCCGGCGGGCCGACGAAAAGGGCGTGCACCTCATCGTGTGCTTGAACAAGGTGGACGCCGTATCGGACAAGGACAAGCTGCTGCCTTTGATAGAGTGGTGGTCCTCGGCGCGGGCGGTGGTGCCCATCTCCGCGCTGCGTGGCGACGGCGTGGACAAGCTCACCGACGAGATCTGGGGCAGTCTGCCCGAGGGGCCGGCCTACTTCGACGGGGATGAGCTCACGGACCGCTCCATGCGCTGGCTCGCCGCCGAGACCATTCGGGAGCAGGTTTTTCTACGCACCCGGCAGGAGGTGCCCTACTCCACGGCAGTGCGCGTTGAGCGGTACGTGGAGCGGGAGGACCGCGGAGATGTGGTCATCGAGGCGTTGATCTACGTGGAGCGGGATTCCCAAAAAGGCATCATCGTCGGCAAGGGAGGCTCCCTTATCAAGGAGATCGGGATCGCCTCCAGGGAGGCTCTGTCGGAGTTTCTCGAGTGCCCGGTGCACGTGAAGCTGCGTGTGCTCATGATGCCCGACTGGTCCCACAGCGCTGCGGGCATGCGGCGGGTGGGATATGAAGACTAGTGCCCTGTATCCGCAATTCCTTCCTGAATTCGCGGCCCCTTTCGTCCGCTGGCTGCGTTACTTCTTCGGTTGTGTACTCCCGGTACGCGCCCTCGTCGCGCCTTGCCAGCGAACGAAATTGTCGCGCGACTTATGAAACCCATCACGGATACAGGGCACTAGCGGGGCTAGCATGAAGCCAGTTGTTTGCATTGTCGGTCGGCCCAACGTCGGAAAGTCGACTCTGTTCAACCGGCTCGTGGGCAAGCGGGTGGCCATCGTACAGAATGATCCCGGGGTTACCCGGGACCGCCTCTATGGGGAGGGTGATTGGGACGGCGAGGAGTTCGTGCTCATCGACACCGGGGGGTTGACCCCGGCCGATCCGTCTTCGCTGTCGCGCTCCATCCAGGCCCAGGCTGAAGTGGCCCTGGACGAGGCGGATGTCATCGTTTTTGTCGTGGACGCCCGGTCGGGGCTCTGCGTCCAGGACAGTGAGGTGGCGGGGTTGCTTCGGGCGGGCGGTAAGCCCGTGGTGCTGGCCGCCAACAAGGCCGATGGTCCCCAACAGGAGCTGGACGCGACGGAGTTTTACGAGCTCGGCCTGGGGGAGGTCATCGCCGTCAGCGCCCAGCACGGCCGGAATTCGGCGGATCTGTTGGACGCCGTCGTGGCGGTGCTCCGCGCCCGGGCCGCACCGGCCAGTGATGTCGACGGGGTCGAGGACCTCAAGCGGGTGGCCCTGGTGGGACGTCCCAACGCCGGGAAATCCTCCCTGGTGAACCGGCTCATTGGCCAGGAGCGCATGCTCGTGGACGCCAAGCCCGGCACCACCCGGGATCCCGTGGATTCCATCTGGGAGACGGGCAAGGAGCGTTACCGTGTCATGGACACCGCGGGCCTCCGACGGAAGCGCTCGGTGTATCTGGATATGGAGAAGATCGCCGCGTTGAAGGCCATCCGTTCCATCGAGCGCACCCAGGTGGCCTGCTTGCTGGTGGACGCCTCCGTGGGCGCCATGGAGCAGGACGCCAAGATCGCATCCCTGTGCCAGAACGCCGGGCGGGCCATGGTGATCGTGGCCACCAAGACGGATCTGGTGCCCGTGGGCAGCCCCGCCTGGAAGACGATGCTGGCGGACCTGCAGGACAAGCTGCGGTTTGTGAGCTACGCGCCGGTCATCGGCCTGTCCTCCCTGTCGTCCTCGGGCCTGGCCAAGCTTCCCCGTACCATCGGCCGCGCATTTCACCATTGGGACCGCCGCGTGGCCACCTCCACCCTGAACAGCTTCCTCGAAGAGGCCATTGAGGACCACCATCCGGCCGCGCACCGGGGCCGGGAAGTGAAGCTCTACTACGTGGCTCAGGTCTCGGTTCGCCCGCCCACCTTCATCTTCTCCACCAACTCCCCCGACGGCGTGCGCACTGACTACCGCCGGTACCTCTCCAACCGCATCCGCGACGCCTTCGGCTTCGAAGGCACCCCCCTACGTCTCTTCTTCCGCAAACGCGGCAAGGGAAAATAGATCTCAGCGTTTGGAGTGTTGGTATGGGGAGCCGCCCGTCATGGTGACGGGCGGCGGGGTGAGAGTGTTACGGACAGGAGCAGTTCACGGTGTCGGCCTCGGCGGCTTCCACACAGAGGGAGTCCCAGTCCGTGTCGCAACAGAAATCGTCCGCGGTGCAGATCGCGTCGGCGCAGGTGGAGCAGGTGATGTCCAGGGGCGGTCCCGCTTCGCACTCGTCGTGGGCGCAGCCGCCGGCGCAGATGGGGTTGCACTCGGTGGCGTAGGCAGAGTCCACCGTGGCGTCCATACAGACGTCGTCCCATTCGCCGGAGGTGGTGTTGCAGCAGTAGGGGTCGTCGGCACAGATGACGGCCACGCAGTCGCTGCACTGGATGTTCTGGGCGGGCAGGGCGTCGTCGGTGCAGATGTCCGGCGAGCAGGTTGCGCCGCCGCCGCAGGGCACTGCGCATTCGGTGTCCACCTGGTCCACGCAGATGGAGTCCCAGGTGTCGTTGCAGCAGAAGGAGTCCGCCGCGCACACCGCCGCGGCGCAGTCGCCACAGCTCGGGTCCAGGGGAGTGCCCTCTTCACAGACCGGGTGGTCACAGGTGCCGCTGCCGCCGCCGCCCGTGGTGTCGCCACAGGCCTGGAAGGGATTGGAGCACGGGGCGCACACGCCGTAGCCGGCCGCCACGGGCTGGCAGTAGAAGTTGAGCTGGGGAGGCTCGTCCCCGAAGATGATCCCGATGGCGAGATCGATGACGAACTCGGACAGACCGTCGCCCACCAGGATGTCATCGAGCAGCAGCGTGATGTCGATGGGATCGCAGTCCGCGTCCTCGATGCAGGGTACGCAGACGCCGCATTCGAAGCCGGCAAGGCTGACGGTGGCGCAGCGGTTCATGCCGTAGGACACGACGGCGTCGCCGATGGAGATGGTGGCTAGGCCGAACACGTCGATGGTGTCGCCCAGGGTGTCGCGCAGGACGGGCCCGAGGTTGTAGTCGATGGCAATGTTGTTGCAGCCGGCGTCGCTGCTGCATAGCTCGGTATACTGGTTCCAGGGGGCCGGTAGCGTCAGGCCGCCGAGGTCCTCGCAGCCTTCGGCCGGCGGTATGCACACACCGTGGGTGGAGTTTATGGGGATGTTGCATTCCCAGGGGTCGGTCCCGGCGGTGGTGTCGCCGCAGTACTCGCAGTCCGCGTCTGCTTCGCAGGTGCCCGGCGTGGGGCCGATGAGCCCACAGGGGTGTACGCAGCTACCGTTTTCGCACTGCATGCCCGCGGCGCAGGGGTAGGTGTCGGAGCACTCGCTGCACTTGTGCTGGTAGCAGCCCGGGGCGCCTTCGCAGTCCCCACAGTCGCTGTCCTCGTCACAGCTCGACGGGCACGGAGGGGAGCAGTGGTCATCCAGGCAGATGTCGGTGGGCAGACAGTGGCTGGTGTTGGTCGCGGTGCAGGCCACGCACTCGTGCGTGGTGGTGTTGCACACCTGGTGCATGGGGCTACAGGCGAAGCAGTCGGCGTTCAGCGAGCAGACCACCGTGGGGTCGCCGTTGGTGTCGGTGGGGCAGGTCAGCCCCTCGTCCACGCAGATACCGAAGGAGGAGCACTCCTGGCCTTCGGGGCAGCCTTCACCCGTGGAGGGGTTGCAGGCCACACAGCGGTTCTCTTCCACCAGACAGGTGTTCCGGCCCTCGGAGCACGCCTCGCAGTGGGAGTCTTCCTCACACATGTTGAGCAGGCAGATGTCCCCGGGACCCGTGTTGGTGTTCTCGTTCTCGTTGTCGTTGACGTTACCGTTGTCGTTGGTGAGGACGTTGTTGTTGTTCGAGCCACTTGCGGAGTCATCCCCGCAAGCCGTAAGCGCTGGGCTGACACATAGGGCGGCCGCCAGGATGGTGGCCAGACCACTGATTTTGAATGAGCGCACGTCTTCCTCCTTCTATTTGATAGACTTTGTTCGCCAGTTTACTAAACTTTGAGAAAATTATGCCAGAATCCCCGGACGATGAAAAGACCTTATAGGCCTCATTGGTCTGAATGGTCTTTGGGGATGGATTTACTGACGGCGCCAGGCGAGGCGGATTCCGACGGTCAGGAAGAGGGGATAACGCGTAACGTCGGGCACCAGGAGCTGATAGCGCATTTCGAAGCCCACCGAGAAGGAGCGGCTCACCAGGTAGTCGAGCCCCAGGCCCACGGCGATCACCGCGTCCCAACGCAACCCCTGGCCGGCGCCGCCCAGGGCCACAGCGCCCGCGGTGAGGCTGGCGAAGGGCACCACCTTGAGCACGTCGAAGGTGTAGAGCACCCCGAAGCCCAGGCCCCCCACGGAAAGCAGCCCTTCGTTGTCCCCGCCGTTTCCCCCGTCCACATAGTGCCCCGCCCAGTGTCCGGTGCCACGTAGCGCCCAGGAGTCCGTGAGGCCATAGTCCACGTCCAGGTACGCCGCCCCACCGTGCCGATTCGAGTCACCGGCGCGAATGACGGAGTAGGCCAGCGACGGAGCCACCACGAGCTCCTCCTCGCCCGCGCGCGCCTCGGGCGCCCGCACCACAAACACCATCACCACCGCGAGGGCGGCTCCCAGCGTGCATCCAAGTCGTCTCATCCCGGCAAGTCGTCTCATCCCGGCAAGTCGTTTCATCTTGAAGCCGTTCGTACCACGGCCCCCCGGGGGGGTAAAGGGGGACGTAAGATGGGACCGACCGGGGAACATGAAGGATTTGGCGGGAGGAGGGCTCGAGTTGGTAAAAATTTGAACAAAAACTGGATTGCCGGATTGATTGGACAGGCAATTGCCTGTAAGCTGATGGATAAGGAGGTCTTTATGCATTGGGTTTTGTCAGGTATTGTTGTTCTGCTTTTCGTGCCGGTTCGTGGGGGCTGTTCATGCCTGATGGATTCGCAGGGAACGTACGACAACTCGAACGCGTCCGATGCCGGGGAGGTGGCGGATAGCGGGAATGTGGGGGATGCCGGGAATGTGGGGGATGCCGGGGAGGTGGCGTGCGTCCCGGCCTGCGAGACGGGCACCAGGTGCATCGCCGGCACCTGCGAGGCCGACACCACCTGTCAGGACCTTTGTAGCCCGTCGGCGGCAACCTGCGAGGCGGATCAGGTGGTGGACTGTGTGTTGGGGGCCGACGGCTGCTATGACCCGGTCGTCGTCGAGTCCTGCGGTGTTCGTCAGAGCTGTACCGCGGGGGAGTGCGTCTGCGAGTCGTCCTGCACTCCGGGTGCTGTGTCATGCGGCGCCAGCGATGGCCTGGTCACGTGTTTGGGACCGGATGGTGACGGGTGTACCTACTTGGGTCCGGAGGAACCGTGCGACAACGGTCTTGTCTGTTCTCAGACGTACAGCGCGTGCATGCCCGATACCCCCGAGTCGTGTTTCCCGTTCAACGAATGTCAGTACGTCGGCCAGATCACCTGCTATGGACTGGGGGATCCGGTGAAGTATCGCGTGTGCGGCTACGGAGGGGATGGGTGTCTGACGTGGGACTGCACCACGTGAAACCTTACACAGCATGTGTGCCCGGGCGGCACCCAATGTGTTTCGTACCCCGCCGGACCTACCGACGTCTGCGAGTAGAATTCCCGAGACAAGTCAGCGTCGTCACCGCTCAAACCAACCCTTGTTATTGCGTTACGCGTCGGGCGGAGCGGCGGCGTTGTTTGAAGTAGCGGCGCATGGCGCGGCAGCCCTTGAGCACGGGGTGGGTGGTGGGTGGGGCGGCGAGTCCGAGGTGGATGGCCCGTTTTCGGATGTGGCGTAGGGCGCGCCAGGTGGGATCGTTTTTGTTGGAGCAGTAGCGCGGTACGGCCTCGAGGTAGTAGGGCGTTCGGGCCATTTGGTATACCTCGCGGTGGCCGAGGAGGTAGCGGAGGGGATAGCGCAAGGCGAGGTACTGCAGCAGCCGGACGTTTGTGTCGATCTGAGCGGCGGTGAAGCCGCTGCGTTTGGTGCCCACGTTCTCTATGCCCACCGCGGAGTGGTTCAGGCCGATGGTGTGCCGGCCAAAGCGGTTGTCGTCTTGAAACAGCCGGTAGATGCGCCCGTTCCGCGCCACCAGGTAGGGCACGCCCACCGATAGAGAGGTGGGGCGGGTCAGGCCCGCTCGGGCGCCGAGGCGGAGCGAGGTCAAGGTGTAGAGCGCCGAGCGCAGGGAGAGGCCGCCCGTGTGGTGCAATACGACCATGGCGGGGCGGATCAGGTAGGCTCCATCGGGACGGCGCCGCCAGTTGAACACCCGATCCCGGTAGTGCCGTCGTATGTAGAGCTTTTCCAGCTTGGGGCGCTTTGCGTGGACGGGCTTGTCCACGAAGGTCAGCCCCAGCCAGGTCGCTAGCGCTTTTGCGCGTCGTTTGTCGGCGGCGCGGTCGCCGTGCCAGATCTCCAGCAGCCTGTCGCCCACCTGGGCCGCGAGGCGACACAACCCCTGGGCCAGTCTTTGCTGGGCGGGCTTGGCCACCCGCGCCGGATCACCGGTCACCCGCAGCCCGGGGATGAGGCGTGTCACGGGCGTGGTGCTGAACCGCACCGCGCCGGTGAGGTCCCGCGTGGCCAGTCGGATGGCGCGGTCGAGGGGGGAGGTGGTCGGTGTTTTTGCCGGTACCCGAACCGTGGTGAACACGGATCCCGGGCGAGACACTACCCGGAGCACGAGGTCGTGATCCCGGCGCAGGTGCACGAGCTGCCGGACGCTGGCGATGGAGGGCTTTGTCGCTGTTGTTGCGACCATCGTGGGCGTCCTTGTGGCCGCTGTCGGGGGCGTCCTCGTGGGCCCCATGGTGCACGCCAGCCCGCAGACCGCTGCCTGGGCACAGATGCTGTTGGCCAGCCGTCGGCCGGCCTCGTCGTCGACCTCCACCCACACCTGGCGGCCCGCTGGGCCGTTGACGTCTTTGTGGCTCGCCCGACCCTTTGGGGAGAGCAGACCGCGCTCGGACGCCGTGAGCTTCTGGGTGTCCAGGGTCGGCAGGGGCCACAGGGTCTGGCGTCGGAAGTACTTGCGTAGCTTGAAGGATGGCAGGCGGGCGCCTCTGCGTGCCAGGGGGGTGATGCGTCGCACCAGGCGGGCCCAGGCGTCGTTCTGTGGGGACCAGCGGGCCAAAGTGAGCGGAAGCGCCAATCGAGCGGGTGGCCGAGCGGGTGGCCGAGCGCGCGGCGGAGCCTGGAGCGCTGTCTGCCGAGGCGGGGGGCGGCGACGGGGCGGTGGCGCGGCTTGACGTGGGCGTAGGCCGCCGGAGCGGTCAGCCGGAGCCGGGCCGTGATCGGCGGGGGCGCAGGCCGTAAGGAGTGCGCCGGCAATACCTAGTGCGCCGGCAATGCCTGTGGTTGGACGCGGACTCATCTCCGGTCCCGATCCCGGTCCCGATCCCGGTCCCGATCCCGCTTCCGCTCGGCCTCCTTGGCCGCCTTGGCCTCCCGCGCAAGGGACTCGGCGTCGGTCACGGCTTCGGCCTCGGGGGGATCGTTCGAGTAGTACACGTGCTGGGTCAAGGAGGTCAGGGAGGCCAGTCCGGCGGGCGGGCTGGGGGTGTGGCCGAGCACATGCCGGGTGGACTCGTCGGGGGTCCAGTACCGCACGAGCTCAGGATCCGGCAGCCAGAAGCGCACCACGTCGGTGTAGATCTGCATCACCCGTACGCGCACGGACTGCAGCCGGATATTCATGCCGTGCAGCTCCCCGCGATGGGGGATCTCCACCATCATGGATTGGGGGATCCACCCCGGGGCGGTGGCCACGAGGTTGTACGTGCCGGCCGCCAGCTCATCGCCCAGCTGGAAGTGCCCCTCCGAGTCCGTGGTGGTGACCAGGGTTTCGGCGCTCTCCTGCGCGGGGCGCAGGATGATTTGGGCGTTCGCCAGCGGTTCGGTCCGGTCCAGGTCCACCACGGTGCCCGACACCGAAAGATGGTCCACGGCAAACAAGCTGCTGAAGGAGCGCCGCTTGCCCAGCTTGATTCCGCCGGTCTCGGCGTGTTTCGTCTCCTGCCGTTTGGCCAGCCGCTTACGCAACCCCTCCCAGGGGCGCTTGCGTATGACCAACATCGTCAGCAGGAACAACAAGGTGACCCCTGCCGGGATGAGAAAGTAGGCCATGGGGATGGGTTTGGCCGGCTCCACTACGAGGATGACGAATGGAGATGCGCCGGCTTTTCGCCACCGTGTGCTGGGGACGAAGTAGGCCCTGAGGCGCCGCTTGCCCAACCCCACCCTGCGCAGCTCCATCGTCCGGGAGAAGTGTCCCTTTCCATCGGTCAGGGCTGCGCCGAGCACCACCTTGCCCGCGGTGAGGCGTACGATGCCGCCAATCACCGGCCCGAGGCCGTCTCGAACGGTGCCCCGGAGAGTGACCTTGCTACCGATCCGTGCCCGCTCCTTGCTTACCCCCAGGGTGACCTTCACGGCCGAGAAGATAGAGACGCGCCCGACGGCACGTCCGGCGTTGAAGCGGCTGGTGATCGGGGTCGTTGCCACCAGGAGCAGCTCCCCGGTCTTGCCCAGGGCTCGGGGATCCAAGGCGGTTTTCCACCGGCCTTCGGAACCGGTGAGTCCGCGCAGGATCTTGATGATCTTCTCCCCGCGGCGGACCTGCAGCTTCACGTGCAGGTTCGCCACGGCGTCCTCGTGCTTGGCCATGACCGACACTGGGAAAGGCCGCCCGCCATAGTCCACCAGGGGCGGACAGGTGACCGTCAAGGTGAGGGCGTCCTTGCTCAGGTCCACCGAACGCGCCTTGGGCTTGGCGGCCACGTAGAGGGGATCCCCGTCGAAGTCGAGCTTCAGGGTGTACTCCCCCGTCCGGTGCGGCACGAACACCTGGGCCGAGCCGGTCTGGGAGGTTGTCGCCGTGGTGCGGAAGACCTCCACGCCGTCCCGGGAGATGGTCAGGTTGATCTTCTTGCTGGGTACGCCCTCGCCCAGGTCCGCGTCGACCAGTTTCACGGTGAGCATGACCCCGCCGCTGACGCGTTTGATGTTCTCCATTTCCAGCCGGGTGGATCCGCGCACCGTAACGGAGGGGCCTTTTTGGGCCCGCAGGGGCGCGAGTAGCCGTGCGCCGTCTACCGATAATGCCGACAATGGCGACGGCGACAGGCTCAGGAGTGTCGCAAGCAGGAGGGTGGTGCCGGTCATCCGGATTGCTCCAGGGCGACACGGTACCGGTCCAATCGTTGCTGGGCCTTGTGCCGAAGCGACGCCTTCTTGGGTTGCCCGAGCGCCTCGGCAAAGGCGTCGGTGAACGCGTCAAGGGTCTCGCGGCGGCGGGGACTGTGGGCCACCATGGCTCGCACGTCGGCGAGCCCGGACACCACCACCGCACGTCGGTCCGTTGGATCTCGCGCCTTCGCCGCGCGGTGGATCTCTACCAGCCGGCCCATGGGGATCCGTCGGACGAACCGGCGCCCAAGCACGATCACCAGGGGAAACACTGCTACCGCCAGGATGTCTGTGGGATCCTTCGTCACTTGAAAACCGCCGAACCAATCGAACACGTCGAGCACGTGCATGGCCTGAATGTACAGCGTTCCCCAGTGTTCGGAAAGCTTGAGAGGAACGAAGAGGATCGCTGTGAAGGCCACCGCCGCATAGATCTTCCACATCTTGAGGGAGTAGCCGGGCGTCCGCCCGCGGGTGAGCCGGAATGCCAGGTAGATCAGGGTGTCGGCCGCGGCGGTCACGAACAGGGGAAAGAACAGTAGCCCGGCGAAGTCCGAGAGCTTCCCCGTCACCCACCCCGGAAGCCAGCCGGAGCCCTTGAGAAGGTGGTCGTTGATGCCGAGCAGGATCATGGCCATCAGGGGCCAGGGGTGGACGAACTCCTCGACGGGCAACCCACTTTCGTCCACCTGCTCGATCCCCCCCAACCAATGGCTGACCTGATCGAATGCGCTGGGAGTTTTGGCCATGGAAAATCCGCGGGTAGTGAATCAGCGATCAGTGAGGAGGCCCATGTCAGGGGTGTAGCACGCCCCGACTGACCTGGGAAGTCATTGCCCACATGTGTGCGCCTGCTTTGGAACGCCGAGCGGGTGGGGGGGGGCTTTTTCACTGGTCCGGGGCGCTCTGTCCACTGCCCATTATTGAAGCATTCCAAAAGGGTGCGAAGTTATCCACAAAAGACCATTCGGTGAATAACTACCCTATGAAATCATTTGGTTTATCCGCTTTACAGCCGATTTGAGCCGTGGTACATGGATCGACGTTCGAAAGCCGAAGTCACTGTTGCGGGACATCTAAGAGCCTACAGAAGATGAGAATCAAGCAAATCGAGCTGGTCGGTTTCAAGTCGTTCTGCGACAAGACCACCCTCCGTTTCATCGACAACATGACGGCCATTGTGGGCCCCAACGGCTGCGGTAAGTCCAACGTCGTGGACGCTATGCGCTGGGTCATGGGATCCAAGTCCCCCAAGCAGCTGCGCGGTGCCACCATGGAGGACGTGATCTTCATTGGCACCGAGTCCCGCGGCCCCATGGGTATGGCCGAGGTGACTTTTACGTTGGACCTGCGGGACGGCGTGGCTCCGGTCCAGTACTCCGAGTACAGCGAGGTGGCGGTCACTCGTCGCTTGCATCGGGACGGCACGAGCGAGTACTTCATCCAGAAGGTGCCCGTTCGGTTGACGGACGTTCGCGAGCTGTTTCTGGGCACGGGCGTGGGGCATTACGCCTACGCCATCATCGAGCAGGGCCGCGTGGGAGAGATGGTCAGCTCCCGGCCCGAGAGCCGGCGGCAGTTTATCGAAGAGGCCGCCGGGATCACTCTGTATAAGGAAAAGAAGCACAAGGCTGAGCTCAAGATGGCCGCCACGCGCCAGAACCTGCTGCGCATTACGGACATCGTCAGCGAGCTGCAGACCTCCATGCGGCGCCTCTGGCGGGCGGCGAAGAAGGCCGAGCGTTACGAGGACTGCCGGGACGAGGTAGCCGACCTCGAGAAGTGGCAGATCTCCCAGCAGTTGCTGGGGAACCTCACCCGGGCGGGCATGGTCCGCGCGGAGTTGGAGGGACTCACCACGGCGGTGACGGGGCTGGACACGCGCACCACCGAGAGAGAGGGAACGCTCGCCGCGGGCCGACTCGAGCTGCGCGATATGGAGGTGAAGCTCTCGGACCGCAACGCCGAGATGGCTTCTTTGGACAACAAGGTTCGACTGGTGGAGGCGCAGATCGAGCACATGCAGCGCGAGATCAGCGACCTCGGTCGGCGCAGGGAGCTGGACGCCGCCGAGTCCCGACGACTCGCTGACACCATCACCCGTAATGAGGAAGCCCTGGTCAACACCGGTAAGGCGCTGGAGTCCATCGGGGTGGAGTTCGAGCAGAAGCAGGAGCTGTGCGTAGTCCAGGAGACCGCCCTGGGAGAGGCGCGCCAGGCCCAGGCCGAAGTGGACGCCCGGGTGGATGAGCTCCGGGATCTATCGTCGCGAACCGACACTCGCATCGCCTCCCTGCAGTCGGACCAGCGCAGCGATTCTTACCGCCTCGAAGAGTCCACCCGCCGGCTGGATCAGGTGGAGCAGGACCAGCGCGGCTATCGCGCCGAGGCCGATGGGCTGGGGCCCGACATCGCCGCGATGGAGAACCGGGTGACCCAGGAGCGGGCCCAGAACGAGGAGCGGCAGGTCCGTGGCCAGGCGCTCACCGAGCGTCTCATCCTCCTCAAGGACCAGGTCGCTCGCCTGGAGGTGGAGTTGGATACGGCCCGGGGGCAGCTCCACCGGAACCGGTCGAGGCTCGCCTCCCTGGAAGAGATCCAGCGGCGCTACGAGGGGTTCCAGCAGGGGACCCGCGCCATCATGGAGAACATGGGGGATGTGACCAAAGACAAGGAGATCCACGGGCTGCTGGCAGACGTTGTCGAGGCTCCCGTGGAGTACGAGGCCGCGGTGGAGGCCGTGCTGGGTGAGCGGTTGGGCGCCATCCTCGTGGCGGACTCCGGCGTGAGCCTGGATGCGGTGGAGTACCTGAAGAAAGGGAACCGGGGACGTTCGTCGTTCCTGCCGGTGGAGCCCCTTCGGGCGTCGGAGTCAGGATCCGAATCCCCCCTGGGAATGGGGGACACGGAGATCACCGACCCGCGCGTCCGAGGGATGATCCTGGACCTGGTAAAGGTGGACGGCGAGTTCAAGGAGGTGGCTGGGAAGCTGCTTCAGAACGTACTCGTGGTGGAGGATCTGGAGCACGCCCTGCAGGTGTGGCGCACCCAGAAGGAGCCGCGCACGGTGGTCACCCTGGACGGCGAGGTGGTGGACCCCTTTGGCCTGGTGACCGGCGGCTCCGTGGACGTTCAGGGCGCCTCGGTGCTCGGCCAGAAGAGAGAAATTCGAGAGCTCCAGGAGCTGTGTGAGGAGCTACAGTCCCAGCACGACGATCTGCATGAGCGCCTCGTGACCAGCAAGCAGGAGGGGGTGGCCTTCGGGACGGAGGAGGAGGACCTGCGGCGGACGATCCATGAGTCGGACATGACGCTGCTGGGCCTGTCCAAGGACACGGACGCGGCCCGGTCCCGGCTCGAGGGCTGCCAGGGGCGGCTCCAGGTGGCTGAGCAGGAGGCTGACAACCTGCGCGAGACCATCCGGTCCCTGGAGACGCACCGTGCCGAGTGCTCCACGGAGCTGGATCAGCTCGTGGACAAGCAGACGGTCTCCCGGGAGCAGCTCGACCTGGGGCTCCAGGCGGCCGGTGCGGATCGGCAGCGGGTCGATAGCCTCGCCGGGGAGGTGGGGGATCTCAAGGTCAACGTAGCCCGGGCGGCCGAGCAGCGGAACACCAGCCAGCGGGAGATCACCCGGCTGGAGTCGGATCTCGAGACTGATCGTCAGCGGCTGGTGACTTTGACGGAGTCAGCGACGCTCAACACCGAGCGCGTGGAGACCCTGGTGGTGGAGGTGGACGAGGCGAACGAGAAGCGCCTGGAGATCAGCTCCCAGGCCATGGATCTCGGCGAGAAGCTCGCCGAGGAGTCGGAGGTGTGCGAGCGACGGAGGGGAGAGCTCGACGAGCTGGAGGCTTCCCTCAAGCAGCACCGGGACGATCGGCGGGAGCTGTCCACCGAGCGGGAGAACGCCAATCTCGTCGTGTCGGAGCTCGCCAAGGACTGGGAGTACCTGGCCGACCGCCTCGCGGAGAGGCACCACTCCACCACCCAGGAGGTGCTGTTCGATTTCCACCTGCGCCCCATCTTCGACGAGGAGCTCGAGGTTCGGCTCACCAAGCAGTCCAAGGTGCTCGAATCCCTGCGCAACACCTACCACCCCGGGGCGCGGCAGGAGTACGAAGAGCTGTCCGAGCGGCACGGCTTCCTCTCCGAGCAGAAGCAGGACCTCGAGGACGCTCTGGAGCGCCTCGACAAAGCCATCCAGAAGATCAACCGCACCAGTCGCGCTCGATTCCGCACGGCCTTCGAGGGGATCAACGAGCAGTTCAAGGTGGTCTATCCGCGGCTCTTCAAGGGCGGCACGGCCCGGCTGGAGCTTACCCAGTCCAACGACATCCTCAATGCCGGTGTGGAGATCATCGCCCGCCCTCCCGGCAAGAAGCTGCAGTCGGTGGATCTACTCTCCGGCGGCGAGAAGGCCCTCACCGCGGTGGCGCTGCTCTTCGCTATTTTCCGGTACAAACCCAGCCCCTTCTGTCTGCTTGACGAGGTGGATGCACCCCTGGATGACGCGAACGTGGACCGCTTCAACGAGATCGTGCGCGAGATGGCTGATGACACCCAGTTCATCATCATCACGCACAACAAGCGGACCATGGCGCTGTCCGAGAGCCTCTACGGCGTCACCATGGAGCAGGCCGGCTGCTCCAAGGTGGTGCAGGTCAACTTCCGAGAGGCCTCCGACATGGTGGACGACGACGGCCCCGGCGGCCCCGGCGGCTCCGGCAGCTCCGGCGGCTCCGATCCGGCTAGCGAGCCGGCTAGCGAGCCCGAAGCCACACACGGCGACGCCGAGGGCGTTGCCGAGGGCGTTGACAGCAGCGGTACGGGCGATGGCGACGAACCATCCACCGATTCAGCCCCCCCCGCAAGGTCCGAGACCCCCGGCTCAGCTACTGGATAGAGAAGGAAACCGCTATGGGACTGCTCACGGTTTCCCCGGTCAGGGTGGCAGTTGTAGTTGCGCTGTTGGTGGCCGCCGGTTCAACTCTCGGGGCGTGTAAGAAAAAGGGGAGTCCGCCCTTCACCTGTGAGCAGTACCAAAAGCGCATGGAGCGGTGCGAAAACCACGTGGTGTTGGCGTTGAAGAGGCGATTCGATGTCGACGTAAAGACCGGCAAGAGCAATGCGGACGAGGCCTCCGCTCAACTCAAGAACCTCCAGAGGCGGATCCGCAGGCGCATCCGGTACAAGAATTCCCAACGCCTCTGTGAGAAGCTCCAGCAGCTCAAAACCCCGTTCCACCGTAAGCGTTTCACCACCATGAAATATTGCTATCAACGCAGTGGTTGCGAGGGGTTTGCCGTGTGCATGCTGGGGCTTTGGTAGTTTTTTTGCCCAATCTCCGACTCTGCTTCATAGTCGAACTCAATGATAGCGGAGCACCCCATACAACTGTCTTTGATCCCGGCCCATCTCGACGCGGAGAGGGACGAAAATGGGCTCATCGGTCTCTGGCTGGGCGGAGAGCGGTGGCTGCGGTCCCACGGAGAGCTCATCTCGGCCTTTGTGTTCTTCCACTTCCGCGAGGAGGGGGAGGCCGTCATCTCCATTCGGGCCGACGACCAACGGGTACCTAATCGGGTGTACGGCCGTTGGTGGGTCGAAGGAGATGAGCTGGTGCTGGCTTTGGGCGGCGGGGACATCCGCGCGCCCTTCTCGGTCTCCGGCTCCATCCTGTACTGGGCCGAAGAGACCCTCGTGCGACGCCCCACGGGCAAGCACAACGGCGTCTCTAAGAATCGCCCCGTCTCCGAGCCCGCTCCGGAGCCCTCGCCCTACGCGCAATTCAGCCTTCACCGATAGTCAGCTCCCACCCCGTCGTAAAAAACTCCTCTATTCTTGGAGTGGTCTTGCCAGGCACGTGATTTGCAGGTGTAGTCCATCCAGGCGTGAGCCGAGGTGGAGGTTTTGCGACTATGACCGATGAAAATCCGACAGTGCAGCCTGAGGCTGGGAGTTGGGCTCGTTTGGGATCCCTGGGCCTTTTGCTGGTAGCTGTTTTGCTCGCCGGGGGGCTGGCGCTGTTGGGGGCCTTGAACCACAGCCGCATGGACGACGTGGCCAGCCGGGCTCTGGAAGGGCAAGCCCTGGAGATCGGGTTGGGGAGCGCCGCGGCCTTGATGACTTTCCAGCCTCGCGGCCCTGAGCGGTTGCAGCGCGCGGTGGAGATGCTCGCCGGGGACCACATTCGCACCGCGTCGGTGGTGGGCCGCAAGGGCAGGGTGATCGCCTCCACTAATGCAGGGGAGGTGCGACGGAGCTTGCGTGGGAACGAGGAGCTGCGGCGGCTGGTGCGGGAGGGTTCTCTTTTCGCAGTATCGCGGCTGTCGGGGGGCGACCGCCCGGTGTATGAGGTCTGGATCGCGCTGCGCTCCGGCTTGCGGGGGCGGGGGCGAGGGCGAGGGGGGCGCTGGGGTCACGGGAAGTGGGATCGTGGACACCCTGGACACCGGGGGCGCGGCTTGGGCATGGGGCCGCGGTCGGCCCAGCCGCCCTGGGCCTCCGGGCGTGGTGGGGGTCATGGGGGGTGGAATGGGCATGCGCCCTGGGGGCGGGCCTTTTTGCGGCTGGAGGTGCAGGTGAGCAACGCGGCCATCGCCGCCGCCACGCGCGACGCGGGCTGGACCCGGCTGGTGACCTTGTCGGCGGCGGCGGCCCTGCTGCTCTTGTCGGTGCTGCTGTTCGTGGCGGATCGGCGGGCTCGGCGCATGCGTCAGGTCTCCGGACGGCAGCGTTCCCTGGCGGAGATGGGGGAGATGGCGGCGGTTCTGGCCCATGAGATCCGGACGCCCCTGGGGGTCATCAAGGGCCATGCCCAGCTCCTCGCCGAGAAGTCGGAGCCCGCGGGGGCCGAGAAGCTTGCCGTGCTCGTGGAGCAGAGCGGACGCCTGGAACGGCTGGTAAACGGGTTGCTGGACTACGCCCGTCCGTCGCCGCCGAGGTTGCAGACTGTGGCGGCGGACGAGCTGGTGGAGAAGGCCTGTGAGCTGGTGGCGACCGATGCCCTGGAGCGGGAGGTGGCGCTGATCCGGGACCTGGAGCCCGGCCGGGTGCGCGCCGATGCGGATCAGCTACTTCAGCTTCTGCTGAACCTACTGCGGAACGCGCTCCAGGCCTCGCCGGACGGCGCCTCGGTCACGGTGCGCCTCCGTCATCGCAGCGGTCAGTTGGTGCTGGAGGTGCTGGACGCGGGCGACGGTCTCCCGGTGGGGCCCCGGGACAGACAGGACCTCTTCAAACCCTTCGTCTCCATGCGCCCCGGTGGCACCGGCCTCGGCCTCGCGGTGTCCCGTCGTATCGCCGAGGCCCACGGCGGCACCCTGCGCGGTGAGAACGGACCCCGGCGGGGAGCGCGGTTCGTGCTGACCCTACCCGCGGGCGGGGGTGCGAGTCCGAAAGGAGCGGTGTCGTGAGTGAAGACCTTTCCCTTCCGCTGGTACTGGTGGTCGAGGACGACGATGGCATGCGGGGCCTGCTGACGCAGATCCTGGAGGAGGGTGGTCTGCGCGTATTGGTGGCCGCCGACGGTCTAAGCGCGGTCTCCCTGCTGCAGAGCCACGCCCCCCAGGCGGTGCTTACGGACCTGAAGATGCCGCACATGGGCGGAATGGAGCTGCTGCGCTGGATCCTGCGTGAGCGGCCCGGGTTGCCCGTGGTGGTGCTCACGGCCTTCGGCACGGTGCCCGGCGCCGTGGATGCCATGCGGCTGGGCGCCTTTGACTTCCTGGCCAAGCCGTTGCCCTCGCCGGACCATCTCCGCCAGGTGATGGAGCGGGCCCTGGCCCAGGCCACCCATGGGGCGACGCCCGGAGGGGGGGCGGCCCAGGGCATCATCAGCGAAGACCCCGCCTTTGCCGCGGTCCTGGAGCTGGTGAGCAAGGTGGCCCATCGGGATACGACAGTGCTGCTTACCGGGGAGTCGGGTGTGGGCAAGGAGGTGGTGGCCCTCGCTCTGCACCGGGAGAGCGCGCGCGCCCAGGGGCCTTACGTGGCGCTGAACTGCGCGGCTATTCCCGAGACCCTCCTGGAGAGTGAGCTCTTTGGTCACGAAAAGGGCGCCTTCACCGGAGCCACGGCCGTGCACAAGGGCATGTTCGAGCAGGCGGGCGGGGGCACTCTACTGCTCGATGAGCTGGGAGAGATGCCCGCCGCGCTGCAGGCCAAGCTCCTGCGTGTGCTGGAGATCCGGAAGGTGGTGCGTCTGGGTTCCACCCGGGAGCGGGATGCGGACGTCCGGGTCATCGCCGCCACGAACCGCGATCTGGAGGCGGACGTACAGTCCGGTCGTTTCCGGCAGGACTTGTACTTCCGGTTGAACGTCTTTCCCATCCATATTCCGCCCCTGCGGGAGCGCCGGGGCGACATCCTGCCCCTGGCGCGACATTTCCTGTCGATCCTCGGCTCCAGCCCGGCCCGTACGTCTCCTACGCTCTCGGCCGCGTCGGAGGCGGCCCTGCTGGTCTATGGCTGGCCGGGCAATGTGCGTGAGCTGCAAAATGCCGTGGAGCGCGCCACCATCCTCGCCGACGGTGAGGTGCTCACACCCGAGCACCTCGGCCTGCCGCCCGCCTCCGATGTGGGCGGGGTTGCCCAGGCCACCCAGACCACGGGTGGTCTGACCCTCAAGGACCTCGAGAAGCGGGCCATCGTCGCGGCGCTGGAGGAGGTGGACGGCAACCGTCGCAAGGCGGCCAAGCGGCTCGGCATCGCCCTGCGTACCCTCCAGTACAAGATCAAGGACTACTCTATTTCCTGAGTCCCCAAATTCTGGGGAAGGAGGGTTTCCGTGCAGAATCTGCATGGACGGTTATTGGCTACGTGCAGATTCTGCACGGGCGTCGGCCGGCGCTCCTCCCCGATGACCCTATTCTGAGCGTTCTGGGCGTTGGCACGGCGGTTGCAAAAGCGACTGTTCGCAACTTCTCAACAGGAGGCTCACATGAAAAAAGAGAACAAGAATTCCAGTCGTAACCCCTACCGTTTGGCCATGGCCGTGACCCTGGGCGCCGCGGCTCTGCTGGCTGTGCCCACTGTGATCGTTGCCCGAGGCTTTGGCCGGGGAGGCGGGGGCATGGGGCGAGGCATGGGCCACCACCGTGGAGGAAGAGGCGGAGGCGGTATGGGCATGGGCCGAGGCATGGGTCAAGGCATGGGTCAAGGCGTGGGCAAGCTCATGCGCGGAGACCTCAAGCAGCTCAAAAAGGTCCTCGGGCTGAGCGCCAACCAGGTCAAGCAGATCAGGCAACTGCGTAAGGCGAACCAGCCCAAGCAGGCCCAGGTGCGGCTGAAGATGGCCCGAATCCACGCCCAGATGCGCGTTCAGTGGCTCGCCGACAAGCCAGCCGCTTGGAAGCTGAAGAAGCTGCACCAGCAGAAGCTCAGCCTCAAGAACAAGCTGGCCAACCGCCGATTCAACATTCGCCTCAAGGTCGTTCAGATCCTCACGCCCGCCCAGCGCATGAAGCTCAAGCAAGCTCGCGGCTTCGGTCGTCGATTCGCTAAAAACGGAAAACGTGGGCGCGGCCAGCGGTACGGTCGCCGTGGCGGGCGCGGTAGGTTCTAGCCCGGCTTTCCCCATTCGTCTAAACCCCTATCCGCCCGCCGGGTCACTGATCCGGCGGGCGCGTTATTTTTTGGGGATTTGATTTGTGGCGTGAAGTGGGTAAGAACTATAAGGAGAATGACAGTACTTCAGGTGCGTCGGAGGAGACCATGGGCCTGCATTTCAAAGAGACCATGTCCGGATTCGTCACTACGCCCGAGGGAGAGCGCCAGTTCGCCTTCACTGTGAACGCCGACAGCGCGGCGTGGACCAACTTCGGCGGCTGGGCGCCCATGACCCTGACCGGCACAGCCACCCTCGAGGGAGTGGTGGAGGACGCGGAGATCCTATCGGGGAGCTACCTGGAGATCGGGGTGCCTTTGCACCGCTATCTGCGATACCAGGTGAACTTCGTCGACGATCTCGGGAGCGTGTACCACTACTTTGGCCAGAAGACCGTGCGGTACCTCAGCTTCCCCAAGACCATGACCACCCTGGAGGGGCGCCTGTTCCAAGACGGCGAGGAGCTGGGCCCGGGTACACTGCACTTCAGCTTGCTGGACCTGCCGGGCTTCCTGGCGTCCATGCGACCCTGGGCGACGCGGTAGAGCGGGAGCTAAGCCTTGAGTCCGGCCCCCTGCTACTGCACGAGCAGCGCCGTGGTGTAGTCGAGGGACTTGCTCGTGTGGCCATCGGTGATGCGGAGTCGGAGCGTGTAGTGTCCCGCCGTGGGGATGGTGATGTTGCCGGTGATGGTGCCCACCGGGGCGTCGTCGGGCTTGAGGGGCACCGCGGAGTCCACAAACTTCGGGTTTTGCATCACGACCTTTCCGCCGGCGTTCACCACCTGAATGGCGGCCTGGATCTTGAGGTTCCCGCCCACGGGTTTCATGCCGTAGACGGCGACCTTGAAGCGTATCTTTTTGCCCGGCGCAAAGACGTTGTTCTTGCGTTTGGCGTCGCCGTCCAAAAACTCGAAGGAGGCCACCTTGAACTCGGAAAAGGTCTTCGCGCGGACCTTCTTTATGGCCTCCTCCATGTCCTCGCCCTCGAAGAAGAAGGCGGTCAGCTTACCGCGGGTCAGGGTGATCCTCAGGTTGACCACGCCCTTTTCAAAGGTGAGCTTGTAGCGTCCCTCGCGGACCTTGCCACTGCGGGCCTTGATGCCGCGCATGGATCGGTCCTTGAATGAGCCCAGAAGCTTCAGACTCTGGGAGAGCCCCTTGAACTTCTCGGCGGAGAATTTCTCCACCAGGGACGGGTGGGACATCTTGGTGAAGGTCTTGTAGTCGTTGGCAATCGCTGCGTTGACCAGCTTGTCCACCGACTTGTCCAGGCTCTTTTTGCCGCAGGCCGGCAGCGTCAGGAGCAGCAGCGCGGCCGCGACGACGATTTTCATGCCCGAGCTCAAGGTCTTCATGGATCCACCTCTCCAAATGGTTCAGGGTACAGCCCGCGCCCGCGCGCGTTGGTAACCATAGCATAGTAGTAGCATAAAACCCCAGGACGCCCGAAAGTCAGCGTTTGAGTGAGCGACGCTGCTCCCGGCGCTGGGAGGGGAGCAGGTCCACGCCGTCTCCCTCCACGAGGATCTCGGAGTCCGCCAGGGCGCAAAGCTCCGCCGCGGTCTCCAGCCGGATCTCCCGCAGCAGGTCCTGGAAGAGCAGCCCGGAACAGCCCGGAGCAGCCCGGCAATGGCACCGATCCGTCTCCAATGCGGCCCCACCGCGTCTGCCCCCCCCCCACAATTGCACCTTGACCTCGCCCGAGAGGACCGAGCATACTTTCAAAAAACCACAAAAGGTCGGTAAAATGTCTTACGCGTTTCAGGTGGTTGATTCCACAGATGATGCGGGCGAGTACGCCTCGCTGGCGTTGAAACTTGTGGGCCGTCCCCACCTCGGATACCGTGGTTTCAATACCGTCATGACGTACGCGCGGCTGGCCTGCCCGTGAGCAAGAGGACTCGTGGGCGCAGTGGTCTGGGGACCGCCTGTCTGGCGGTGGTGCTGCTTTGGTCGAGTAGCGCGGTGGCCCGGTGGGATACGGAGCGACGGCAGGACCTGGCCGCCGAGACCCTCGAGGGCGGGACGGGGCTGTTTCATGTTCGGTCTGTTACCCACGGGCCGCGGTTCGAGCTGCGGTTGGGATTGTCCTGGGAGTACTTCAACCACAAACAGTTTATCGTGCAGAACTGGCCGGGTTGCACCTGGGACTGTACTGACGAGCGAAACGAGCGTATCCGAGGTGCGGTGACTTTTGGTGCGACACTCTGGCGTCACGTGGAGATCTTCGGCGCGGTGTATTTCAGCCGGAACACCAACTATCGGAACCACTTCGAGCCCACTGATGAGCCTGAGCACCAGATCATCGCCGGGGACTTCGCCCTTGGGTTCAAGTTCTTTTTTCCTGTGGACCGTCTCAAGGCGGTGGTGATGGGGGGGCTCATGTCCGTCAGAGCGCACACCGGGTTGGGTGACATTCACAACCGGGCTGATGCGAACACGGTCCACATCGCTTATCTGCTGTCCTTTCGTGCGGATCGGATCAACCGATACGTACCTTTCCGGCTGCACTTCAACTTCGGCTTTGTAGCCGATCCCTCCCACCGGGTGCTGGGAGACCGTCTCGAAGAGTGGACGCCGTCTCGGTTGGAGTCAATGGAGGTGCACCACCGTTTTCTCGTGCAGCAGTTTGCCTTGAACCTCAACACCTCGCGGGTCAGCATCGGGCTCGGCTTTGAGTTTCCCATTCGGTCTCTCGGGGGTCTGGTGGATCCCATCCTGGAGCTGCAGATGGATATCCACACCGGGGGTCCGAACCCGGTGATTCTCAGCTGGGGCGAGAATGAGTTATTAGGCAACGACTTCAGGGACCGCAGCCCGGTGGCCTCGCGCCTGGTCACCGGTTTCCGGGTTCGGCCCGTGGCCGGCCTGGTGCTGGACGTGGGCATCGGCCTGCGCGCGCTCCAGCGGGGCTCTGCCTTTGGGCCGCCTCTGCCGCCGTGGAATGTATTTCTGAAGCTTGGCTACGTCCTGCCTGTGGGCAAGGCGCTTGGCAAGGCACCGCGCAAGACTCCGCCTCCCCACCACCGGGCGGGTCCATGGTGATCAGGCTTTTGCGAACGTAGCGGTGCCTGCGTCGGAGATGGACCTATACTGGGATCTCCGGAGTGCGTCTGGGTTGAGGGTCGGACTTTCGGCAGGATGGGCCGATTGGCCGGCTTCTGGATGGGTACGGGTACGGGTACGGGTCGGGTACGGGTCGGGTACGGGTCGGGCTATGGAGGTGCTCTGGAAGCAGCCGCGCCGAGAGTGTCATCGGAAGATGCGCGCTGAGGTTCGTCGAACGGGTCGCTCTGTTCGAGATCGTCGTTGAGCAGATGGATTTGCTGGTCTCCCATATGGGCTGGAGCGACGGGTGGTGGAGTCGATGGGATCCTGAGGTGGTCCAAAATCCGGTCCACAGTTGATGGTGCTGTGATCAGGGCCAACAGATTGTCCCGGTTAACCGGGACGCGTGAAAGTCAGGGGAGAAGATGGGGGAGAAGATGGGGTGGGGGAGAAGATGGGGGACGGTCCAACGATCTTCTTGATTTTAGGGACGGTCCTACGATTTCGTTTTTGGCTCCTCGTCCGTTGCCATAGTAGTGGCATAAAGCCCCAGGACGCCCGAAAGCCAGGAAAGTCAGCGCTTGAGTGAGCGGCGCTGCTCCCGGCGCTGGGAGGGGAGCAGATCCACGCCGTCTCCCTCCACGAGGATCTCGGAGTCCGCCAGGGCGCAAAGCTCCGCCGCGGTTTCCAGCCGGATCTCCCGCAGCAGGTCCTGGAAGAGCAGCCCGGCCTCCCGACGGGTGCAACCGCGCGAATGCGGAGCACAAATGGTTGTCATGGCGATGATCACCGACGTCAAGGTGCTAGAGAAAATCCTCAACCACCTCAAACTCCCAGCCACTCCGCCACCTATCGCGGCCGCACGCCCGGACCCCCAGGAAGTCCTGGATTTGGACCTCCACCACGTTCCCGCGGTAGAGGGGGACGCCTATCTCGACGAATCCCAGCATCCACACGGGCGACTCGCCCACCATCGAGCACCACCATGAACCTCGGGGTTCGGGGCCTTCTCTCGAGGCCCGTGCCCACACTGTAATACGCTACGCTAAATGGAGGACCAGCCCGGATCAGCCCGGATCAGCCCGGCAATGGCACCGCTCCGTCTCCAATGCGGCCCCACCGCGTCTTCCCCCCCCCACAAATACACCTTGACCTCGCCCGAGAGGACCGAGCATTCTTTCAAAGAACCACAAAAGGCCGGTGAAATGTCTTACGCGTATGGAGTGGAGCGGACATACTGAGCACCTCGGCGTCGAGCGGTGCCACTATGACACAGCCGAGTGCCCAGCGCTCGTCCACTTTGCCCGACGATCGTCCGCTGGGGGTGATTCGCACTGGTGCAAGCTAAGGTTCGTGTAGCGCCTTAGTATGGCACCAAATCACCCAGGATGCCTTGCCAACGTCGCGTCAATCTGGATACACTACGTCTATGAGTAGCAGGGACGAGCTAATCCAATTCCGCGGCCGTTGCGACCCCGGCGCGCCGGCCACAGCGGATAACTATGTCGACAGGAATTTGGCGTTCGCCCAGCGTATCGACGTCGCTCTGGAGGCGTCCGATACCGCCCACGTCCTCGTCATTGGTCAAACTGGCGTCGGAAAGACAACCGAGCTTTCCCGGCTGGAACAGACTGCGAGCGACCGTTTTCTTTTCATTCGACCCCCCCTAGATCTCGATCTCGATCTGGCGAACGTCGGAGCCCTCGACCTTTTTGTTTACGGAGCGCTCTGGGCCGCGGAAACGCTGATGGAGACCGACAATAATTGGTTCGCTGGTCTCAACAGCGCTTTGAAGCCACAACAGCCCTTGAACCCCAATAGATGGCTTTCATCAGGCGGACCACCGGCCCCCACAGGTCTGCAGCGCTTTCGAAACAACCTCGTCGAGGTCAAACAGACGATTCGTTTGGGTCCGGCTCAGTTCATGGATCTATCGAAAGCACTTACGGAGAGTATCGAGCGAAAGAAAGGCAAGGACGTTGTCTACGTCTTCGACGGGTTGGAGAAGATGCCAGATAGTGCTGCGTCCAACCTCTTCAATCGCGAGCGCAGGACTATTACGACGTACCCTTGTCGAGCCGTATTCACCGCGCCGCTGTCGCTTAGCTTCGAGCCGTTTTTCGGCGACGTGCAGGAGGACTTTTCTGAAGTCGTTCGCATCCGTGCTGCGCTCTTTTCGGCTGACGAACCCGGCTTCCAACACCTACTGGAGATGGCTCGACGTCGAGGGGCCGAGGCCGTATTCGCGCCTGACCTCCTTGCCGAGACGATTGCCTGGTCAGGAGGGCTGCCGAGACAGTTGGTGCAACTCATGGGCGCCGCAGCAACCCAAGCAATCACCGATGGGTTGCCTCGCGTTGAGCCCGAGACTTTTCACCGCGCCCGACAACGCGTTGCTGAGCGCTGGCAGTATCAGCTCGACTCCACTGCCTACAGTGCGCTAATCGAGGAAGATACCCTGCGTTTGTGGGAGGATCGGGCGAGGCTCCTCCGCCTCGGAGCGCTCGTGGAGTTCGATGGACCCCAAGGTCTGAAGATCGAGATGAACCCTTTGCTAGGACCCATCGTCAACGCATGGCAAGAACGGGTAGGAGACTGATGGCTCGCAGCTCAGGTTGGCTTGATGACGTGGTCTCCACAGCCGTGTTTGGTTCGACACCACTTATCGTAGCTGTCTGCAACAATCCCGTGATGGCGGAGGACCTTGTTTCCTGGCTTGAGTCGGCGGTACCCATGGTCGAACCGTATCGAACCGTTGTGATCACCGCCGAGGAGCTTGACGAGCAGTTGGGGAGGACTGCTGAGCCAACATCGCCCACTATGGTGTATTTGGTGAAGGACGCCACCGAGGGTACCACAGACGAGATCCAGAGCCGCTGGATCTCGTGGAACACACGTCGAGATCTGCTTCGCGAATTTCTGGGGTCGACCGAGCCGTCAAGCCGGGTCGTACTCATCTGTACGGATCTGCGTATGTCCGAGGTCGCGATCTGTGCGCCGGATCTTTTGTCTGTGGCAGAGACCATTACGGTCACGGAGGAGCCCTTCGTGGATGACCTTTCGGATCCAAAGCAGACCGAGGCATTTCATGCCGCCAAGCAAGAGTTGGAGAAACGACACGGCATGACAACGGAGCAGTTTGTAGACGCGCTGCTTCGCGGAGAGTCTCTCAACCTGCCCGCTGCTGACTGTCGGCGGTGGGAGGCTATCGCCGAGGCGCTGCGTGAGGTGCCTCCTCCGAACTTTTCTGAAGCGCAGACAGAATGAAGCCAGCGATTCAACTCTTCAAGAGAATCAATGAGCTCTTTGGTGGTTGGGACAATTGGAGAGGTGGTGGTGTTACCAGAAAGCAACTGAGGGACTCGTGGCGAATCTCCTGTGGAACCGGCCGATATGACCGTGAGGCGAAGAACGGCCTGGAGAGCAAGCGGGTGCCGGCAGTACTCCGTTTCGAGATCATCTGCGACTCATCGGCCGAGATCTCCCGCTATTCTATCGGGCTGCATTACACCGACGACTCCGGGCTTGGTCTTTTGTTCCACCATGATCCAGATACTGCCAGCTGGCCCGACCATCCGCTCCACCACATCCACGTCGAAGCCAATGGTCAGACGGTCGGCGAGTCCCTGAGGGAAATACGACTTCCGTTTGGAGAAACCGAGGCGCTCAGGATCCTGGAGTATCTCATAGGCCTTTGCACACCGTCCGAGGTGGCCGGCGTAGACGATCTGCCGACCCCGTCCTGTACGAAAACTGGATCGAGGTGATTCCAGTGTGAGAACGGTCCTCGAAATAGCTTGCACCGGAGACGAGATCCAGAATTGGATCGAGGTTCGGCGGTGCGATATCGACTCGGACCATGCGACGAGAGTGCCCGGCAACGCCAAATATGAGGGGACGGGCGCACTGGTCCCTGAGAACGGCTACCAGTTCCGACCGACACCAACCAGATCAGGCGGCTTCGCGGTAGTAGTACTTCAAGATGCCGCCTTGGCGTTCGCGGCACCGAACCGGGCCTTCATTTTCGAGCTCTTCCGCAGCTGGCGCGATGAGCATGGAGAAGCTACGAGTGCTGGGCAAGCGCATGGGCCTGGATGCCTCAGAGCATAGCATAGCAGTAGCATAAAACCCCAGGACGCCCGAAAGTCAGCGTTTGAGTGAGCGACGCTGCTCCCGGCGCTGGGAGGGGAGCAGGTCCACGCCGTCTCCCTCCACGAGGATCTCGGAGTCCGCCAGGGCGCAAAGCTCCGCCGCGGTCTCCAGCCGGATCTCCCGCAGCAGGTCCTGGAAGAGCAGCCCGGCCTCCCGACGGTACTCCACCAAGGGGTTTAACTCCGCGAAGGAGCGCAGCCCGATGGACTCATCCACCCGTTCCAGGGTGGTTAGCTGCTCCGTCCAGAGCTGATCGATGGTGGTGAGCAGCATCTGACGACCCATCTCCACGAAGAGGTCCCGTCCAAGCCGCTCCTCCAGCTCGCCGCGGATCTCCAGCAGCATGTCCACCACCCGGGCGCCGGCGTTTGCCGGGGTCCAGTCCCGCTCGGGGCCGAGGGCTTCCAGGTCGGGATCCAGGTCGAAGCGTCCCTCTACCTCCGCTACCAGGTTGTCGTAGTTCTGGTGAGAGACGGCTTGCTCCCCCGCGAAGTGGCGGTACACCAGGTCTTCCCCCACATCGCCCAGAAGCTCGTCGAGTAGCAGCGCCGCGGCGTCCACGTCCGTGTCCAGGAGTCGGTTGCGCCACCCGAAGATGGTCTGCCGCTGGAGCTCCACCACCTGGTCATATTGGAGCACCTCCTTGCGGATGGCCTCGTCTTCGATCTCCACCTTTTTCTGGAGCTCGGCGAGGGTGGAGATCACGTAGCTGTCGTCGACGGGCTCCCCCTCCGGGTGGTCCTCCAGCCGCTTCTCGAGGGCCTCGAGCGCTTCGGGGAACCGTAGGCTGCGCCCGAACTTCTGGTAGATGGGATCGTCGAGGCTCAGATAGTACTGGGAGGTGCCCGGATCGCCCTGGCGCCCGGCGCGACCGCGGAGTTGGTCGTCGATGCGCCTCGCTTCGTGCAGCCCCGTGCCCAGCACCGCGAGTCCGCCGGACTTCACCACCCGCTGGCGATCGGTGCGACATCGTTGTTCCAGTTGACGGCACTGCTGCTCCGCCAGGGGCGGATCCGCGTGGTCGATGAGATCCTCGGCGTTGCCCCCCAGCAGGATGTCCACGCCACGTCCCGCCATGTTCGTGGAGATGGTCACCGCCTCGGGTTGCCCGGCTTGGGCGATGACCGCGGCCTCCTGCTCGTGGTTCTTGGCGTTTAACACTCTGTGCTTGAGCCCCACCTCTTTGAGTCGCGCCGACAGCTCCTCGGACTCCCGGATGGAGGTCGTGCCCACCAGCACCGGACGCCCGCTCTGTTGCAGGGACTCGATCTCCTCCACCACCGCGTCGAACTTCTCCTCGCCCGAGGCGTAGACCGCGTCCTGCCAGTCCTGTCGGACCATGGGGCGGTTGGTGGGCGTCACCACCACCCGTAGGCCGTAGGTGCGTCCGAACTCCTCGGCGGCCGACTTGGCCGTGCCCGTCATGCCGCAGAGCTTGGGGTAGAGCTTGAAAAAGGTCTGGTAGCTGGTCTTGGCGAGGGTTCGGTCCTCAGCGCGCACCTCCAACCCCTCCTTGGCCTCGAGGGCCTGGTGCAGGCCGTCGGCGAACCGCTTGTCTTCGGAGACCCGGCCCGTGAACTCGTCGACGATGTAGCATTTGCCGTCGGCGACGATGTAGTCCACGTCCCGCTTGAAGGCGCCGTGGGCGAGCACCGCGTTGTGCAGCGCGTGTTGCCAGTGCTGGTGTTCAGCGTCGGCCAGGTTGTCCACTCCGAGGGCTTGGTCCATGGCGTCCCAGCCCGGTTCGAGCACTGACACCTGCTTGGTCTTGTGCTCCACCTTGAAGTGCTTGCCCTCTTCGAGCTTGGCGGCGATGGTCCGGGCCACGCGACAGTTCTTGGGATCGATGCCCGAGGCGCCGCTGATGATGAGCGGTGTGCGCGCCTCGTCCAGCAGCAGGAAATCCACCTCGTCCACCACGGCGAAGTGCAGGGGCCGCAGCACCACCTCGTCGGGGGTCAGGGCGAGGTTGTCCCGGAGGTAGTCGAACACCAGCTCGTGGTTGGTCACGTAGGTGATGTCCGCACCGTAGGCGGCCTGGCGCTCGTCCCGCTGCTCCTCGGGGTCGATCTCCTCGGTGATCACCCCCACCGAGAGCCCCATGAACTCGTAGATGGCGCCCATCCACTCGGCGTCCCGGGCCGCCAGGTAGTCGTTGACCGTCACCACATGTACGCCCTTGCCCGAAAGCGCGTTGAGCACCACCGGCAGGGTCGCAGCCAGGGTCTTGCCCTCGCCGGTCTTCATCTCGACGATGTTGCTCCGGTGCAACGCCACGCCGCCGAGTATCTGCACGTCAAAGTGCCGCATACCGAGGGTGCGGCCGCCCACCTCCCGCACCAGGGCGAAGGTCTCCACCAGCAGGTCGTCGGTGGAGACGCCGTCGCGCGCACGTCGCCGCAGCTCGGCTGCCCGTTCTTGCAGGGCCGTGTCCGTCTGGTCCTCGAGACCCTTACCAACCTTGTTGATCTGCTCGAGCAGCCCGTCGCCAATGGCCAGCTCCCGGACCGAGTGGGTTCCGAGTGTTTTCTTAATAAACCGGGCAATCTTCATCTGCGTTGTCCGTTGCGTTGTCCGTATGGAACCAGCGTGCAAACGTTGTTCTACAGCTCAACTCAATGTAGTAGCAGACCCGGGCGGCGCAAGGCCTATCGGCAGCCCTGGGGGATCCCCCTAATTGCAGGACTCATCGATGATGTAATCGCAGTCATCATCCACGCCGTTGCAGAGCTCCGTGGCGTCAGGATGGATGTTCGGATTGTGTTCGTCGCAGTCATCGGGGGCGTTGAAACCATCCCCATCAGGATCGAGGGCATCTATTTTCCAATTAGGACAGGTCCCCCGAAAGCATATGCCCCAGCAGCTGTCGTGTTGCGGACCGCAGCAATAGGCGGAAGAGTCCACGGTAACCCCCGCGCAAACGTCTACCGCTCCGAAGCCGGTGCAGTTTTCGACGCGCTGCTCTCCAGGCGCACAGGGACACACGCTCTCTTCGTCGGTCTGTCCGTCGCAGTCGTCATCCTGGCCATTGCAGGTTTCTGTAATGGGGCCACTTTCTTCAATACAGTCACACCCGTCGTTGTTGGTATCCAGGCGAGTATTACCATCGTGACATTGGCCGACGTTTTGGGTTGCCGGATCGAACGTGTAACAGGCTGCTCCCGGGTCGCAGTCGGGTAGACAGCGCCCCGCCGCTGCGTAGATGTCTCCCGCCTCGTCACAGCCGTAGTCACACGCGGTTCCATCGGCGTCGCAGCAGGTGGTCGCGGGGTCGCACTCGGGCCAGCCGGCGTCGGCCTCCGCGTCGGCCTCCGCGTCGGCCTCCGCGTCGGCGAACACCTGTGCGTCCAATCCGGCGTCGGCGACTGCGGCATCGGCGGCTGTGGCATCGGCGGCTGCGGCATCGGCGCCTGCGGCATCGGCGCCTGCGGCATCGGCGCCTGTCTCAGCGTCAACGATCGATGATCCCGTATCCGAATCGCAAGAGCCCAACATTAGAAGAGTCAAAGCCACAGTCAGAAATCTTATGTGGGGCACTTGCATACGACGTCTTCCTGAGTGTTGTGCGGTGGCACGCCTTGTGTGCCACGGCGGCGTCAGCAGTTGGGTTCGCAGGAGGCCCAGACCATTCCGGCGGGCCAGGTGGATTCGAAGCAGCCGCTACAGGCGAACGCGGAGCAGTCCTGCACGTGGACCCACTGGAAGCAGCCGGGCGTGACCTCCATGCAGGACTCGACGTTTTCGCCGTTGCAATGTAGCTGGTCGTCGGCGGTGCAGTCTGCCTGGCAGGGGGCGATGCAGGTGGCCTCGCCTGCGGTGGCATCGCAGGTCTGCGCCGGTACGTTGGCGCCACAGTCGAAGAGCTCGACCCAGTCGAGGCAGCCCGTGGCTATGGGCAAGCAGGTCTCGATGGTATCGGTCGCGCACTGCTGCTCGCCCTCGTTGGTGCACAGATCCTGACAGGGATCCGCGCAGACGGCGCCGACGTCGCTGGCGTCACAGACCTGCGCCGGACTGTTCAGGCTGCAGTCCGTGGTGTCGGCCCAGCCCAGGCACCCGCCCGCTAACGCTCCGCACGTCTGCACGACGTCACTTTCGCAGCGGGTCTCGCCGCCTGTGGGGCAGTCGTCGCTGCAGCAGCTCGCCAGGTCGACGTCACAGTCGGCCCGGCAGACCAGCTCCCCGCCGTCGAAGCCCAGAGTGTTGCAGTCGAGGCCGCCTAGGTCACTGCCGTCGCAGACTTCGCCCGGCTCGCGGAGGTCGTTGCCGCAGTCGGGGGCCTGGGAGCAGCCGGAAAGGACCAGGTGGCACTGGTCGTTGCAGGTCACCTCGCCGATCCCCAGGCCCAGGACGCCACAGGTGACGTCGCCCAGGTCAGCGCCATCACAGAGCTCCCCAGACTCGCGGAGGCCGTTTCCACACTCGGCGTCGGGCTCATCATCGTCGCTTTGACAGGTCACCAGGAAGAAACAAACAAGAATCACGGTCATGCCGACGGGGATGCTGCTGATGCCGGTGCTGCCGACGCCGGTGCTGCCGACGCCGGTGCTGCCGACGCCGGCGCTGCTGATGATGCTCGAACGGGTACGCATTACAACTCTCCTTGCGAACTTCCAGGGTACCTAAGGGGGCGCCCCTCTCATCACACACCCGACGTTGAATGTCCAGCAGCCCCTCTTTATGGGTGCCGATCCCGCGGGGTGGCCGGTGTCTGATCCCGGTTTGACGGGATTTTATATACTTGGGCTCCGCGGCGCCTCTCGATGGTGAATCGCAGCGTGAGAACTTCATCCATCTTTCACGGGACAGACAAGCAGTTGACCGCGGGCTCGGTGCGTGGCGCTGGCGGTATGGGTGGCCGCTGACGTCGGGGCGTCCGGAAGTTTTTTTTCAGAGAGGAAGACGGGCGAGCCCGAGGTGGTCCGATTTTTCATTGGTAAAAAAAATAGATGGCACGTCCGAGCGTTCGCGACTTCGCCCGACGCTCAGGCCAAGCAGTAGCGTGCGCCATCGCCAGCTACGTCCCGTAGGCGCAATCGAGAGCGTACACAAACGGGAGGTTCAGGTCCCGATGCAAGCAGGCGGGAATGGCGTGGTGGGCGGCGGGTATCAACGCGATGATGCGCCCGCGATGACAGATGCACTTGGTTCTCGGTGCGTTTATTTGAAGCGGGCGAGGATCTCTGGGCGGATGGTCCGTAGCTCCTGGTCGCCGTCGATGGGTTTGTCGAAGGCGGGGATCTTGACCCAGCGATGAACCTGGTCGTCGACGACCCATTGGCGCATGTCGTCGAGCAGCACGATCCAATGCAGCGGTACCCGCAGGTGACGCAAGTCCTTGCGGATTCCTTTTTGGCCCCGGGGCCAGATCACCACTTCGGTCTGTTGGGGGAACGCTGGGGGCAGGACCCCGGCCCGCACGAAGCGGGCGATGATCACGCGGGCGACACGTTCTTGCACGGCGGTGTAGATGAAGACGCGGTCGAAGGTCTCCAGGCACCAATCGGTGAACTCCCGTAGGTAGGGGCGGGGCAGGGGATCGAAGGCCGTGGTGAGCAGGGTGCCCTCCAGATCGAGGGCGATGTAGCGCTGGGCTCGGACCTGGCGTACGGCGGATCCGAAGGCCTCGGCCGCCTCGCGGGCCGACCCGAATCGGTCCGTGGGCTCGGGAGCCAGGAGCCGATGGAGCACCTCGCCCAGGCCTGGGTCCAGTCGGGGCGGGGGAGGTATGGCCGAGGGCGTTTGCACGCGCTCGCCGAGAAGCAGCTCGCTGGCCAGGACCCCCAGATGCCACAGATCCGTCCGCCAGTCCTGGGGGGCTCGCGCTCTTTGCTCGGGTGTCACCAGCGCCGGATCGGTCTCGGCGGGGATGTCCATGAGATGAACCTTGCCGTCGCTGGTGATCCGCAGGTTCTGGGGCGCGAGGTTGGAGCGCGTGAGCTCCGCGTCGTGTAGCTCTTGCAGGGTTTGGCACAGCGGCGCGATGATGGCGAGGGTCTCGAAGGGATCCAGCACGCCGACCCGGGCGAGGTCCACTGCGAGGCTCTCGCCGGACAGGTGGCCGATTTGCGCGACCTCGTCGGACTCGATTTCAGTGGTCTCAGGCGGCTGGGGTTCGCGGATGGACATGTGGAAATACTACTAGATTTCGAGTTGTCATGCCTAGGGCGTACGACCTATTGTATTCCCCGTGAGCTAAGGGCCAAGGGCGAGGGGCCGTGGGCGAGGCATTGGTTGACGCGGCGGGGACTCCTGGCTACCCTGAACCGACTGTCCTCTGGGTCGATCTCGCCGGGGGCGAGACGGACTTTTTGAGCCTGGGCGCGACGAGCGTCGGGAGGAACCTTTCATGAGTATGAAGTATATGAGGCTGATCTTGGTGTCGCTGGCGATGTTCATTTTTGTGAGCATCCTCGGTGCGCCCGAGGCGGAGGCGCGTAAACCCTGGAAGATCAGGGGGAGGCGGGGCTGGTCCTATCGGGTGTACATCCAGTCCACCCCCGAGGGCGCGGCGGTCTACGTCAACGATAAGAAGTACGGCATCATGTGCTACACGCCGTGCAACCGTATTCGAATGCCGCGCCGACAGAAGTTCAATCTGATCTTCGTCAAGGCGGGGTACAAGGATCTCAAACGCGAGTATTACCACACCAGTAGTTACCGGAAAAAGTACGTGCGGGTGGTCATGATCCGGGAGATACAGCCCGGCATTATCGACATCCAATCCGACGCCACGGGCAACGCCTCGGGGGCCTTCGTCTACGTGGACGGAGCCAACAAGGGGACGGTGCCCATGAAGGTGAAGGTGAAGCCCGGGCGGCACCAGATCGTTGTGCGGAAGAACGGCTTCACCGCGCACACCCAGTGGGTCACCATCTCCGAGAAGCAGGTCTGGACCGTTCAGGCCATCATCAAACCCCTGGCCAAGCCCAAGGGGACGCTCCTCATCAGCGCGGACATCGTTGGCGCCGAGGTCTTCGTGGACGGCAAGTCCATGGGGAACGCGCCGGTGGTGGTGCCCAATATGACGCCCGGGCCCCACACGGTGGAGGTGAAGAAGGCGGGCGCGCAGGCCTGGAAGCAGGTGGTGGTGGTACTGAGCGGCAAGACCAAGACCGTCACGGCCAACGTGGGCGCCACCATCGTCAAGACCGGGCTGCTCAAGGTGGTCTGCAATGTGCCCGGTGCCGTGGTGTACGTGGACGGCGAGAAAAAAGGCGTGTGTCCGGCGTCGGTGCAGGGGCTCATCCCCGGCGACCACATCGTGGTGGTCAAGTCCAAGGGGTACATGACCAAGAGCGTGCCCTTCAAGATCGTGGTCAACCAGCAGAGCCTGGTCACGGTGGACCTGGAGAAGGCCAAGGAGCTGCTCCCCGTGGGCACGGTCAGGATCCAGAGCGACCAGCCCGACGCCATGGTCATCATGGACGGCAAGCGGTTGGGCAAGGCGCCCATGGAGCTCAGGAACGTGCGCACGGGCTTGCACATTGTGAAGATAGAGAAGCGCGGATTCCTCGCGCATAAAGAGAAGTTCACCCTGAAAAAGGGCGAGGCCTTCACCATCACCGCGCTGCTCAAGCAGGGCGGACAGCTCAAGCTCACGTCGAGCCCGTCGGGGGCCACCATCTGGATCGACACCAAGCCCATCGGCCAGACCCCGCTCATGGAGAAGGTGCTCAAGGTCGGGACCTACAACGTGGAGGTAGAGCTCAACGGGTACCACCGGGAGAAGCGGTCCATCACCGTTCAGGGCGGCCAGCCCATCTCCATCCACATGGATCTCCAGAGGATCCAGACGGGCCCCACCCGGGAGCAGAGGATCCGGGGCATGACCTCCTTCGGCGCCATCACGGTGGAGCCCAGCCAGTTTACAGGAGATGTCACCCTCGGCTTCATGCCGTACTTCCTCACCGCGCGACTCACGGTGGGAGCTTTCAAGACCGCTAAATTCGGGCTGGATGCGGGGATCATCATCCGTGTCATGGGCGTGATCAACGAGTTCGTGGCCCACGCCCGGTTCTCTTTCCTACGGGCCGGTCCCTTCTCCATGGGTGCCTTCACGGAGATCGGTGGCGGGCCGGGCTGGGAGGGGCGCAACACCTTCATGTTCAACCTCGGCGCCATCGCGTCGCTGAGCTTCCGGAATCTCATCACCGTGTCGGTGCGTATGTGGGGCAAGGTCTACTCGGACTCCTTCTGTCCGAGCGACCCCGCCTCCGCGGCCAATGGTGAGTCTGAGCCGAGTTGGTGCAAGCGGTTGGACACCAACAGCAACCCCGACGACCCCGACTCGCGCATCGATGAGCTGGCGAAGGTGCCATGGCGCTGGCGGCAGATGTTCCAAGCCAGCGAAACCGCCCATCGTAAGCGTATGACCGAGGGGCGCTTGCTGATGTCCCTCGTCGTGGAGATCGCCTTCGCCCGCTGGGCCTCCTTGCACTTCGAGATCCGGGGCGCCCCCGGCATGGTCGATCGCGCCATGTGGAACCACTACTTCAATCGCCCCATGCTCAAGTCCGAGAACGGCGGCGATCCGAAATTCTACGGCGGCGCCGGCATGACCTTCAAGTTCTAAGAAGAATCAACAGACAAGAGAAGACGAGACGGGGGGGGGGGGGAGGAGCGTACTTGCGGGGGCGCTTTACTTGGTCCGCATGAAGATGTGGAAGCCGGCCTTGGTCTCCACGATGCCGCTGATTCCGCCCACCTTCAAGGGGAACACGGCCTTGACGATGTAGGGCATGCCCTCTTTGGGGTTGAAGGGACCGACTTTGCCGCCGCCGTCCTTGAACGCGTCGGCGTACTTTTTCACCAGGGCGGTGAAGGCCTTCTCGTTGCCGGTCTTGGCTTGGGCCTCCTTGAGCACCTTCTCGGCCAAGACCTTGGCCTCGGCCTTGGTGCGTTTGACCTCGGCGGGCACGGTGGACTCCTTCCAGCCGATGAGGATCATGCGGGCCGTGGCCTGCCCCTTGGTGGGGATGGTGGGATCCGGGGACATGTCGTCGTCGGGCTCCACGGCGTCCATGGCGTTCATGGCGTCCATGGCGTCAGGGGCCATCTCCACGGGCGTCGCCGGAGGTGGCTCCATGGCCGCGCCCATGTCCGCGCTACCGCCGGCCTTGTCGCCCGGCTTCTTCTTGCAGCCACCCACACCAATGAGGCAAAGGGCGAGTGTGGCGATTCCAACGAACTGCATAGGTCTACGGAGCATGAAAACCTCCTCTGGGGTACGTCGTGTTCTATGGCTTACAGAAGAGAGCCCATTTCGGCGGCGAGATCAAGCGGCTTCGTGTATCATCGGTGTTGACATGAAAATCTCGGTTGCCAGAGTTTTGAGTTCGAGGCGGGCAAAAGGGTTGCTCGCCCTGGGGTTGGGTTTGGTGATCCTGGGCGTCGCACCGCCCAAGCTCCGGGCCCAGCGCATCGCCGTGGAGGCGGATCAGAAGGCGCTGACCAAGCTCTTCAAGGGGCAGATCGGTACGAGCTGGGTGCTGGTCAAGTGGGGTGGCGCGAGCCGGCTCGTCCTCGAAAACCCCAGGTTGAGCATCACGCCCCTGGGGATCTACGTCGCGGGCACCCTCAAGTCCACCTCGCCGGCCTTCACCACGGCGGTGGAGGTGCGGGTGCGGCCGCGGATTCGAGGGAGTCGTGTGGAGATCGTCCCGTCGGATGTGCTCGTGGTTCGGCCCAGCGGGATCTGGGGGCTCCTTCCGCGCCAGATCCTCACGCGGTGGCTCAAGAGCGCCGGTGGAGTGACCTGGCTGAGCCAGGCTGGACTGGACCTCTCGCCGCTGCTGGCGATGCTAGGCAAGCCGAAGAAGTACACCGTCAAGCTGCGGCTGGGCTTCGGCCGCTTGACGCTGATCGTTCAGCTATAGGGCTTAGGGCTCGCGAAGAAATAACTTCGAAGCACCGAGGGCGCAGAGACGCAACTGTGACAAGGCGCGAGGAAGGCGAATAGTGGGGCTATTCAACCGACGAGCAACGCAGACACTGTTGACGGATCGGCGACCGAATGCCGAAGATATTTCTTCGCGAGCCCTTACTTGTCCGTGGGAGGGGGCGGAGGCTCCAGGAGCTTGGAGCCGGCGTCCTGCAGGTTCTCCACCGACAGGATCTCGATGGACAGGTCTGCGTAGGCCTCTTTGGGCATTTCCAGCGCTTCGGCCACCTGCTTGAGGTAGGCGTCCTCGTCGAAGTCGAGCACCTCGTCAGCCTCGGTGACCGCCGCGATGAGCTCGATGAGCTTTCGCTTCTCGGTGTCCTCGGTGAGCATGAGAGACTTGGCCGCCCCGGCGGGGTCGAAGGTTTTGTTGTTGAACGCCTTGAGGCGCGCTTCCATATCTGCGGGAAGCTCCTCGGCGTCGACGACCTCAGCCAGTAGCTTCTTGACGGCTGCGTACTCCCGGCCATCCAGCCGGTTGTCGGCAAAGGCCGCGCCCATCAGCAGGTCTGCAATCAGCTCGTTTCGCATGCTCATGGTATTTACCACGCCCGTTTCATGTTGTGTTGTTGCGTTCTTAAGGCCCGTCACACTACCATCGGGCGTCCGGGAATCAAAGCGGTTTTGGTGACCGCCGGTGTACGCCGGTGTACGCCGGTGTATGGTTGAACCGTAGCTCACCTGTGAGATAATGCGGGCGAAGCGCACCGGCGACCGCACGACAGTCAAACCATGCCTCAGCCCCCAACGACCCAACTTGATCCAGACGATCCCGGTCTTTTCAGCTGGGGGCTCGCTGTGGGGCTGTGGGCGGAGTGTTTTGTGGCCGTAGTGGCGGCCCTCCGGTCGACCGGTGGCGTTGTTCAGCCTGTACTTTTCACTCTTTACGCGGTCGTGCTCGCAGTGGCGGCCGTGTCTCGCTCGGGCCCATTGACTCCCATGCGCCCGGTCACCTGGGGGGCGCTTGGCGCGGTGGGGATCATGCACCTGGCCGGGTGGGCGCTGGACCTGGGCCGCCAACCACCCGGAGCGCTGGACCTGGTGGTGTACGGGGCCGCGCTGGTCATCGTCGCTGGGTTGGCGCGCCGGGAGCGCCCCTTGCCCCGAGATCACGCGTTGGCTGGTTGGACCCGTACGATGGAGGTGGTCGCCCGCTCCTTGGGCCTGGCTTTTCTTGCCGGCGTTTTGCTCATGTTCGTAGACGCCTTGGTGCGGCTGCCCTTCTCAGGTCACTGAGCTATTCAAGTCGGCTTTGCCTGGGTCAAGTCAGCTTTGCCTGAGTCAGTCCAGCTTTGCCCGAGTCAGGCGCTCCAGGTCGTCATCCAGGGATTGCAGCACGGGGAAGCGGAAGCCGGTGGTGGGGTCCAGGTCCAGATCCAGCATCTTGAGGCCCACGGGAGACTGGTCGCGCTTCCACTGGTTCTGGGCGAAGAGGCGCACGAATTGGGTCACCCAGCCCCGGAGTCGCTCCGGATCCTCGTCTGGGTACTTGGTGCATGCGAGGCGCCACACATCCACCGGGGTGCGGCGGTCGGCGGCGAAGAGGAACAGGATGTCGTCGAGCACGGGGTAGGGCATGAGCTCCGCCTCATCGCTCTGATCCTCGGACAGCTCGGCGCTTGGGGCCAGGGCAAGGATCGCCTCGATGGACGACAGGGACCAGCGCTCGGCGGCCCGCTCCAGGAGCCGATTTACCAGGGTTTTGGGGATCCCCGAGATGGGGGCGAAGCCGCCCTGGTTGTCGCCGCCAGTGGTGAAGTACCCCACGGCGAACTCGCTCATGTTCGAGGTGACCAGTACCAGGCCGCGGACGCAGTTGGCCCAGTTGAGCATCATGGCGCCGCGGATGCGCGCCTGGGCGTTCTCCAGGGCCAAGGGCTGAATCTCGCCCCCATCACCCACCATGCGCCCGAGCACCTGCTGGGCCAGGTCGAATTCCTCCTGGATGGAGATGACGTTAATTTCCACGCCGAGCTCGTTGGCCAGGCCCACGGCGGCGAGCCGCGTGTCCGCGCTCGAGTACTGTCGCGTGGCCAGGTAGCGGCAGGCGATGCGCTGGTGGGCGGGGGCGTCGTCCCCGTCACCGTCCTTGGCCCCGACACCAGGGTCGGGGAGCGCTAGCATGGCCCGCCAGGCGGCCACCAGGGTGAGGGCGCTGTCGCGTCCACCGGACAGGGCCACCAGGATGCGGTCGAAGGCCTCGGCGCGCACGAAGTAGTCGCGTACACCCAGGGCCAGCGCGTCCAGGATCTCGTCGAGCAGATCGGAGGCCGATGAGTGCGTGGGCTGGGACGTGGGCAGGAAGTAGGAGGCGCCCGGTTGCACCGGGGCCTCGGTGGCGTCTAGGGGCTTGTGCGGGCGATCCACGATCACTAGCTTGGGGTGCGTGGGGTCGGGAGCGGCGTGAAGGGTGGTGGTGCGCCAGGTGGAGTTGGCCGTTCGCAGGGACTGAAGGGCGTCTAGGTCCACCACGGCGGTGGTCAGGGTCCAGCTCTCGGGCCCCAGCCGTGCTCCCTCGGTGAGGCCATGGCCGGGCGCGGCGATCATGCCGCCGCCGTCGAAGACCAGCCGGGAGGAGTCGCAGCCCAACAGGTTGGCGTAGGCGTAGGCCGCCATGAGGGCGTCCGCCGCACCGGACACGATGCGTCGCCGCCGGGCCTGTTTTCCGGCTGTAAAGGGCGAGGCCGAGCCGTTGACGATGATCTCCGCGCCGTGCAGGGCGAGCCTGCGCGAGGGGGCGTTTACGGACCAGGCGTCCTCACAGATCTCAGCGCCCACGATGCCGTAGGGCAGACGAAACAGCAGCTCTCCGGCCGGGAGACCTCGAATTCGGGTGGCTCCATGGGACCAGCCGGTCCACTGCCGCCCCTCGTAGAAGATGCCGTAGTTGGGCAAAAACTGCTTGAGGGTGATTCCGACCACCTCGCCGCCGGACAACAGGGCCAGCCCATTGTAGATACGGCTCCCGTCATGTACGGGGGTCCCCACGAACACGTCGATGTCCGTGCACCGGGCCGCCAACCGCTCCACCTCGTCGAAGCTGCGGTCCGGAAAGTCGTCCCACAGGACGCGGTCACCCAGGCTGTAGCCGGAGATCCCCAGCTCCGGGGTCACCAGCAGGGTCACGCCTTCGTCCCGGGCGCGATCAATGAGCTGCGCGAGCAGCGCGCGGTTTCCACTCAGATCTCCGACGCGCGGCGAAATACACCCCACGCCAATCTTGACCAGTCGCATGCGACGCTCTCCTCGTTTGTCGGGTAGACCCCTGCCGCTCGGACGGCTACGGACGTCCCTCTTTCTTAAGTTGCTTGTTGTACCAGGCGAAGATGTCTCGAGCCCAGACCTTCGACCCCCGGATCGAGGGGTGCTTGCCGTCGCTGGTGCGGGCGATGCGCCGATCGTTGAAGGGGTAGAAGTGGCCCGCGGGCACGATGCTGGCCAGCACTTTGATGATGCCCGTGTCCCGGGCCCAGCGGGGCGGCCCGATCCATCGGAAGGGGAGCTTGCCGAGCTTCTTGAGGATCTTGCGCACCCACCGGCCCTGACGCTGGGGCTTTTTGACATACAGCTCGTTGGAGCCCAGCACGATGAATACGATGTGAGGCTTGTACTTCTGCAGGGCGGATTCCAGGGCCCGGGTGTTGGCCCAGGTCCGGGTGGTGGAGCTGGAGTGGTGGAGTCGACGATAGGTGCCGCCGTTTTTTTGTACCCAGTAGCGGGCCCAGATCTCCAGCCCGGTGACGATCATGGAGTCGCCCACGAACAGCACGGTCTTTCCCTTGAATTCACGGGTCACGCGGGGGGTGATGTACTGGATTGGGGTTTTTCGCTTGCTGCGTGGTGCGGGGGCGGCGAGCACCATGGAGCAAAGGAGCAGGGTGGCTGCGGTCATCAGGGCGCCTTGAGTCGGATGGAGCGGAGGGTTTGCCTGGCGGCGGAGAACTTCGGAAAGCGGATCGCTTGGGCGCGGATCAACAGACAGCGCACTACTTTGTCGCCGCTCGACCGGCCTTTCACGTGCACTGCCGTTACGCGGCCATCGACGCCGCGAATGACAAGGCTCACCGAGAGCGTCGTCGTCACCTTGTGCGACTTGAGGCAGGTGGTCATCCGGGACCGCAGCCGACGGAGCACCTGGAGCACTTGCGTCCGAGTCAGCTTCTTGGGCGAGGCCTTTTTTCCGTCTTTGTCCTTGCCAGGCTGCGTCTTGGTTTCGGTGGACCCGCCTCCAGTGGCACCAATGGACCGGGAGTTGGTGCCGGGGCTCGGTCCGATGCCCAGCGGGGCGCCTGCGCCACCGCGTGGGCGGCGGTTGTAGCGGCCCATTCGGGTGCCGCCGGTCTTCGGGGAACGACGCCGGACTTTGCGTCGGCCGAGCCGGGTGCGGGGTGCGGGTCTGCGGACGATGGGGGCCGGGTCAGTCTTGGGGGTGGCGGTCACCGCGTTGGGGG